>NZ_POTZ01000090.1 GCF_003236365.1 Streptomyces sp. NTH33 | reverse complement strand
GGTGTCGCTGGGGCGGGGCATGGCACCTGAGTGCCCGCCGGCCGCCCGGCCACGTGGCTCAGCAGCCCTCGTCCATGCGCCGCTGGTCCTCCTCGTCCCAGGCGCGGGTGTCCCGGGGCTGCACGTACGGCTCGTCGTTCGCCGGATGCCCGCCGTCGATCACACGCTGACGCGCCATCTCGGCGTCGAACTCCAGACCCAGCAGAATGGCCAGATTGGTCACCCACAGCCACACGAGGAAGACGATGACACCCGCCAGGGTGCCGTACGTCTTGTTGTACGAGCCGAAGTTCGCCACGTAGAAGGCGAAGCCGGCCGAGGCGGCCATCCAGACCAGCAGGGCGAGCAGGCTGCCCGGGGTGATCCACCTGAAGCCGCGGATCTTGGCGTTGGGCGTCGCCCAGTACAGCAGCGCGAGCATCATGGTGACCAGGACGACGAGGACGGGCCACTTCGCGATGGACCAGGCGGTCAGCGCCGCGTCCCCCATGCCGAGCGCGGCGCCCGCCTGCCGGGCGAACGAGCCGGTGAAGACGACGATCAGGGCGCTGGCCACGGCGAGCACCATCAGGGTCACGGTCAGCGCCACCCGCAGCGGCAGCACCTTCCACACGGGGCGCCCCTCGGGGACGTCGTAGACCGCGTTGGCGGCGCGGATGAACGCGGCGACGTACCCGGAGGCCGACCAGATCGCGCCGAGCAGGCCCACCACCGCCAGCACGGAGCCCACGCCGGCGTTGCTCTGCAACTGCTGCACCGCGTTCGAGATGATGTCCCGCGCCGAGCCCGGCGTGAGTTTCTGCAGGTTGTCCAGCACCTGCGCGGTGGCCGACTTGCCGGCCACGCCGAGCAGGGAGACCAGCACGAGCAGGGCCGGGAACAGCGACAGCACTCCGTAGTACGTCAGGGCGGCGGCGCGGTCGGTCAGCTCGTCGTCCTTGAACTCCTTGAGGACGCGGCGGAGGACCGCGAGCCACGAGCGGCCGGGCAGGTCGGTGGGCGAGTCGGGAGCGCGCCGTTCGGCCGTGGCGCCGGGCCCGGCGGTCTCGGCGGCTTCGGTCCCCGCCCCCGGGCCGCGGTCGTGTTCCCGCCCGTCGTGCTCGTCGCGCGCTCGGGCGTCCTTGCCGGTGGAGTGTTCCCGGTGACCGGGAAGGTGCAGACGGTCCATGGTGTGCGGGTGTCCCCGCTCGCCGCGAACACGCGTGGTGTCCCCGTCCGGCCCGCCCTGTTCGCCACGACATGGACGCGTCAGGGAGGGGAAGCCGTACCCCCATGAAGTCGTGGACGTGTGCGCGGACGCGTGTGCTGCCGACGGTGGCCGCGCTGGCCGCCGTACCGCTGGCGGCGGCGTGCGGGGGCGACGACGGCGGCGCGGGTCCCGGTACGGCCGCCGGACAGCCGGCCGCGTCCCCGGGCACGCGCTTGGTGATCACCACCGACAACGGGGTGCGGCTGCGCCCCACCGCCGCCGGCCGCGCCGCCGTGCAGCGCGGTGCCGCCCACCGCTGGTCCCACCGCGACGGCACATGGGTCCTGGACCTGTCCTGCCCGGCACACGGCGACGGGCCCTGCCCCCGGATGCCCCGGGTCGAGGTCCCGGCGGACACCTCTGTGACCGTCTCGGCCCGCAACGCGGGCATCGACGTCGCCGGCGTGTCCGCGGCCCTGGACCTGACCACCGTCAACGGCGACGTCACGGTGACCGGTTCGGGGCGCCGCGGTGCCGCCCTCCGCCTGGTCACCCGCAACGGCTCGGTGCGCGCCGCTCAGGTGCGGGCCGGACAGCTGCACGCCGGGACCGTCAACGGCGACGTCGTCCTCGGCTGCGCCACGGCGCCGTCCCGGGTCACCGCGTCGACCACCAACGGCTCGGTGCGTGCCACCGTCCCACACGCCGCCCCCGCCTACCGGGTCACGGCGACGACCGCGAACGGCCGTCCCTCCGTCACCCTCCCCACCGACGGCGCACCGCCCGGCCGCACCATGACGCTCACCACCGTCAACGGGGACGTCACCGTGGACCGCGACTGACCGGGCCGCGGCTACGCGCCGCTCGCGCGGAGCATGTCCTCGCGTTCGACGATCTTCACGCGCTCCCGGCCCTGCGGTTCGCCCAGGGCCTTCTCCGCGGCGTCCAGCCGGTACCAGCCGTCCCAGGTGGTGAAACGGACGCCGCGCTCGGCGAGGAAGGCGTCCACGGCCTTTGGGGCGGGGGCGGCCGGGGTGTGCAGGCGGCCGTTCGCGAAGTCGTCGAGCAGATTGGCGACCGTCTCGTTGGCGTCGCCCTTGGTGTGACCGATCAGGCCCACGGGGCCGCGCCGGATCCAGCCGGTGACATACGTGGACCGCACGTGCTCGCCGGTCGCGGCGACGACCCGGCCGCCCTCGTTGGGGACGGTGCCCGACTCCAGGTCCCAGGGCAGCTTGGGCAGCCGGTCGGAGAGGTAGCCCACGGCGCGGTAGACGGCGGTGACGTCCCAGTCCTTGAAGGTGCCGGTGCCCCTGACGTTGCCGGTGCCGTCGAGCGCGGTGCGCTCGGTGCGCAGCCCGACGACCCGGCCGTCCTCGCCGAGGATCTCGGCCGGGGACTCGAAGAAGTGCAGGAACAGCTTGTGCGGGCGGTCGCCGACGTCGCGGATCGCCCAGTTCTCCAGCGTCTTGGCGACCATGTCGGCCTGCTTGTTGCCGCGCCGGGTGGCGATGGAGCCCTCGTCGTAGTCGATGTCCTCGGGGTCGACGATCACCTCGATGCTGGGGGAGTGGTCGAGCTCCCTGAGCTCCATCGGGCTGAACTTCGCCTGCGCCGGGCCGCGCCGGCCGAAGACGTGGATCTCCCGTGCCCGGTTGGCCTTCAGGCCGTCGTGGACGTTCGGCGGGATCTCGGTCGGCAGCAGCTCGTCCGCCGTCTTGGCGAGGATGCGGGCCACGTCGAGGGCGACGTTGCCGACCCCGAGGACGGCGACCTTCTCCGCGGTCAGCGGCCAGGTGCGCGGCACGTCCGGGTGCCCGTCGTACCAGGAGACGAAGTCGGCGGCGCCGTAGGAGCCGTCGAGGTCGATGCCGGGAATGGGCAGCGCCCGGTCGGCCGTCGCGCCGGTGGAGAAGACCACGGCGTCGTAGAACGCGCGCAGGTCGTCCAGGCCGATGTCGCCGGGGTAGTCGACGTTGCCGAAGAGCCGGACCTGCGGCTTGTCGAGCACTTGGTGGAGCGCGGTGATGATGCCCTTGATCCGGGGGTGGTCGGGGGCGACGCCGTAGCGGATCAGGCCGAACGGGGCCGGCATGCGCTCGAAGAGGTCGATGGACACGCCCGGCTCGGTGGCGGCGGCGGACTTGAGCAGGGCGTCGGCGGCGTAGATCCCGGCGGGGCCGGCTCCGACGATGGCTACCCGCAGGGGGCGGGGCATGATCAGGTTCCCTTCGAGCGAGGACGGACGACTGCCACCCTAAGCTGAGGCAAACCTAAGTAGGTACGCGGGTCAGGTCTATGAGCCCATAAAGCGGGCTTATGACAGAGGGCGGGCGACAGGACGGCACGCCTTCCATCGGGCATCGTGGACCTGTGATCGGGTTGGCCGTGTGCTTCGCCGTCATGGGGGCCGCCAGCAACGCCATGGGTACGGCCTTCCAGCGCAAGGCGGCCTCCACCGTCGCGCGCGGCGGCGGCCTGCGCCTGCTGCTCGCCCTGGTGCGCCGACCGGCCTGGCTGGCCGGCATCGGCGGGGTGGCGGGAGCCGCCCTGTTCCAGGCGCTCGCGCTGGTGAACGGCCCCATGGCCCTGGTCCAGCCCCTGTTCATCCTGGAACTGCCCTTCGCCTTGCTGATCGCCGCCCCCCTGATGCACCGCCGGCTGCCCCGCGCGGGCTGGTGGGCCGTGGCGGGCGTCGTGGGCGGACTCACGCTCGTCCTGGTGTCCGCCGCACCCTCCGGGGCCAGGTACCAGACGGCCATGGTGCGCTGGATCCCCGTTCTGGCGCTGTGCCTGGGAGCGATGGCACTCGCGGTGGTCCTGGCCCGGTCGCGGCGCTCCTCCCTGTTCCGGGCCGCCGTACTGGCCGCGGCCGCCGCCATCGGCAACGCCCTGACCGCCGCGTTGCTGAAGTCCGCGAGCGGCACCCTCGCCGCCCACGGTTTCGCGGCCTTCCTCACCGTCTGGCAGACGTACGGCTTCGCACTCACCGGGGTCGGCGCCCTGTTGCTGCTGGAGAACGCCCTCCAGGCCGGCCCGCTGGCGGCCTCCCAGCCGGCGCTGACGATCGGTGACGCGACGGTGAGCCTGCTGCTGGGCGTCGTGCTCTTCGGCGAGTCGGTCCGCACGGGCTGGTGGCTCGTGCCGGAGCTGACCGGTGCCGGGCTGATCCTGTGGGGCGTGCTGAGGCTGACCCACGTCGTCCCGCACATCCAGCAGACCCTGGTCGGCGGGAGCGGCGCCCGGAGCCGCACGGACGACCGCACGCCACAGCGGCCGCCGGGACCGTCCTCCGGGCGGACGACGGGCTCGTGACGACCGGACCCGGGTCCGGCGCACGGCCACGGGGCTTGCGAACGGCGTCGCCGGGTACCGGTTGCCCATGACTTCCGAGGTGGTCCCCCTCCGCGTCCGCACGCCGGCCACGCAGCGGTTGCGGCGGTTGCACGGCGTGTACGCGGCGGGCACGGCCGTGTGGGCCGTCTCCCTGCTCGCCGCCGTGCTCGGCCATGACGCGAACGTCCGTCAGGTCCTGGTCCTGCTCGCGCTGCTGGCGTCCTTCCTCCTCATGTGGCTGTGGTCGGCCTGGATGCTGTGGACGGCCGGCGCGGCCAGGAGCGGCGCTGCGCGCAGCGGCACCCGGTGGGAGACCTGACGGACATCCGGCCGGCGCTCCGCGTGGGCGAGGCCGCCCCGCCGCGACCGCACCGCCGTTCCTGCTCTCCCGCCTCCGTGGCCCGTGACAGGGCGGCGCGCGTGGCGGACGGCGAGCCGGCCGCCCCCTCTTCCCGGTGGGCGGACACCAGGCGCCGGGGGCCCGGGCGGACCCTGTGGACGGTTCCGGTCCAAGGACGCGGTCGCGGGCCGGCGAGGTCCGGCCTCAGTGGGCGTCGGCCTCGGCTGCCTCCGCGTCCTGACCGCGGGCCGGCGGCTCGGTGAGATGGTCGTAGGTGTGGGTCACGGTCAGCATGCGGTCCAGGAAGCCGGGCCGGTTGTCCAGGTGGAGTCCGACGCGGGCCGCCCCCGTGCGTCTGCGGATCATCAACAGGGCGGGCAGACCCATGGAATCCAGCCGGGTCAGTTCCGCGAAGTCCAGCCGCAGGTCCTGCCACGGCACGCCCGCCGGGCCGGGGCGTGCCAGCAACTCGCTGACGGTGTCCACCAGTTCGTCACCGCTGTTGTAGTCCAGCTCACCCGCCACCCGGGCGGTCAGGACGGTGGGCCCGGTCTCGGCGACGGTGATGCCGAACGGCTCGGGCAGCGGGGCGCTCATGCGCCGCTCCCGGATCCGGGAGCGGACACGTGGCTCGCGAGCGCCGCGGCGCCCGCGGCGAGCAGGGACGAGGCGCACGAGGAACAGGGACCCGAGATCCGCGGCCGGCTGACCCGCAGGCGCATCCCGCGTGCCAACGACTACCTCCAGGCCGGTCAGCGCTACCTGCTGATGGAGCAGTGGGAGCGCGACGACCTGGTGAAGAACTTCGTGAGCCAGCTGTCCCGGTGCGACCGCCCGGTGCAGGAGCGCATGGTGTGGCACTTCCTGCTGGTGGAGAACGAGCTCGGGCTGAAGGTCGGTGAGGGCCTCGGCATCCCGCCCGAGGACGTCGCCCGGCTGCAGCCCCTACCCGGCCAGGACCTGACCGACGAGGACCGCAAGCGCCTGTCCAACCTCGGCAAGAACCCGCCGCGCGACGTGGAGGGGCTCACCATGACCCACTGCGTCCCCGACGAGCGGCACGTGGTCACGCGCTGAGGCGCACCACGGGCGAACGGGGCCGGACACCGCCCACCTCCCCAGGACGGCGGCGTCCGGCCCCGTGTCGTGGCCCCGTCGTCAGCGCGTGGTCAGCAGCTCCTGCCGCAGCCGGGTCAGCAACCGGCTGAGCAGACGGGACACGTGCATCTGGGAGATGCCGAGACGCTCGCCGATCTGCGCCTGGGTGAGCTCCTCGACGAACCGCATGTGGATGATCTGCCGGTCCCGCTCGTCGAGCTCCGCGAGCAGGGGTGCCAGGCTGTGCAGGTCCTCCACGAGTTCCATACCTGCGTCCTCGGCGCCGATGAAGTCGGCCAGGACGCTCTCGCCGTCCTCGCTGGCGCCGACGGCGGCGTCCAGGGAGGCGGAGGTGTAGCCGTTGGAGGCCACCATCGCGTCGACGACTTCCTGCTCGGGCAGGTTCATCAGCTCCGCGAGCTCCTTGGTCGTGGGCTTGCGGCCCAGCCGGCTGCCGAGCTCCTCGGTGGCCTTGGCCAGCTCGACGCGGGCCTCCTGCAGCCGGCGCGGGACGTGCACGGCCCAGGAGGTGTCGCGGAAGAAACGCTTGATCTCGCCGACGATGTAGGGCACCGCGAAGGACGTGAACTCCACCTCGCGGGCCAGCTCGAACCGGTCGATCGCCTTGATCAGCCCGATCATGCCGACCTGGACGATGTCCTCCATCTCCTGCGGACCCCGGCTGCGGAAGCGGCCGGCCGCGTAGCGGACCAGGGACATGTTCATCTCGATCAGCGTGTTGCGCGCGTACTGGTGCTCCGGCGTGCCCTCCTCGAGCGTGGCCAGCCGGTCGAAGAACAGCCGTGACAGGGCCCGCGCGTCGGTGGGCGCGACCTTGGAGGGGTCGGCCACCTCCGGCAGCCGAGTGTCTGCCCTGGTCGCCTTCACCTCTGTGGTCACCGCCATCGTGCGGCACCTCCCTCTCAGCCGGAGCTTCTTCCGTACGCGACCGCCCTCATGATCAAGCGGATGCCGGAGCGTGTACCCCCGGGTCGAAACCTCACACACATTTTTTCGCTTCCGGGCGGACGGCGCCACTTCCGGAGCACGCCCTACACGGGGCGGGGCACCTCGGCGTCCTCCGGGACGCGCAGGCGGGCGCCCTGGCGCAGCAGCTCCCGCTGGACGAGGGCGTACGGCACCTCCCGGGGCAGCCGGCCCGTCCGGGTGGCCAGCGCGGCGCAGACGCCCGCCGCCTGCCCGGTGGCCATCGCGATGGGCATGACCCGGTACGAGGAGTGCGCCACGTGCGATCCGGAGATGCAGCGGCCGGCGACGAGCAGCCGCTCGGTGTCCTGGGGCAGCAGGCAGCGCAGCGGGATGTCGTAGTAGCGGCCCCGGGGGACGCGCCTGATCACGGTTCCGCTGCCCTCCGGGTTGTGGATGTCGATCGGGTAGGCGCCGTGCGCGACGACGTCCGGGAAGGCACGGGCGTCGAGGATGTCGTAGCCGGTCAGCCGGTAGTCGCCCATGACACGGCGGGTCTCGCGCACCCCGATCTGGACGCCGCTCTGCACCGCGTACGCCTCCTCGAAGCCGGGCACGCGCGAGCGCAGGAAGTGGTCGATCCGCTCCAGCTGGCGGCGGGCGGTCCATTCGGCCCGGCTCAGATCCCACACGTCGATGCCGAGCGCCCCGGTGACGCGGGTGCTGTTGACGGAGAGCTCCCGCGGGTGCGGGGTGCCGAAGAACAGGATGTCCTCGCGCGGCAGCCGCAGTTCTCCCGCCTCGGTGGCCTCCCGGACGAGGTCCCACAGCCCGTGGACGCCGCGCCACTGGTCGGGGTGGGCCCGGACGTACTCGGCGAAGCGGGGAGCGGCGAAGTCGGCCACCCGGAACATCAGCGTCATCGGCTGCACCCGCCCGTCCTCCCGGCGCCCCACCTCGAAGGGGGCCCCGCACGCGGCGGCCACGTCCCCGTCGCCGGTGCCGTCCACCACGACGTCCGCGTCGATCACCACCGGGCCCGACTTGGTCTCGAACACCACCCGCCAGCCGTCCTCCAGGGGCAGCGCGCCCGACGCGAAGGAGTGGAGCAGCAGATGCACCCCGGCCTCGTCGAGCAGGTCCAGCAGGACGAGTTTGAACATCTCCGGGTCGAACGGCACGGTGTAGCCGGTGTCCAGGGACGGCGGGATGCAGCCCCGGCGCGCGGTGAGCCGGTCCAGCAGCCGCCACAGGAACCCGGCCACCACGGGCTCCCCCTCGCCGTGGTCGGAGGGCAGCAGCCGGCCCCCTCCGCCGTCCTCGGTGAACACCGCCTGCTTGTGCTCGTTGTGGAACGACATCAGCGGCATCACCAGCGCGACGGTGGCGTTGCCGCCGAGGAAGGCGTACCGCTCGACCAGGATCACGTCGGCACCGGCGTCGGCGGCGGCGCACGCGGCCGCGGTCCCCGCGGGCCCGCCGCCCACCACCAGCACGTTCGTACGTCCCGCGTGCTGGGCCGAACGCGGGGGGAGCGTCACGGTCCGCGGCTGTTCGGGGCGGCGCAGGATCGGCATCACACCTCCCGGCCGGCGCTGCGGCTGCGCACCACGCCGTCCTCGGGCACCTCGTCGTCCCCGGCGCCCACGCCGTGCTCGGGACCGGGACTCAGCAGGTGCAGGCCGGCCGCCCCGGCCGTGTCGTCGGCGCGGTCCATCGCGTCCAGCAGGGCCCCGCACCGCGCGCAGGTCTCCCCGGCGAGCTCCTTGAGGGTGCGGACGCGGGAGCCCAGGTCCACCCGGCGCTGCGGGAACTCGTCCCACAGCCGGTCCACCTCGGCCAGCAGCAGGCCGACCTGCTCGCGGGCCACGCCCACCAGCGCCGGGGCGCCCAGCCGGCGGGCGAAGTCGAAGACCTTGCCGGCGTACGGCAGCGGCAGCACGGGCAGTCCGGAGACGGCCGCGAAGATCAGGAAGTGCAACCGCATGCCGACCACCAGGTCCAGGTGGCTCATCAGGCCCAGCACCTGCCCGGGCGTGTAGGCGCTGTGCAGGATCCGGCCCCGGTCCGGCGCGGTCATCCGGGACAGCACGGCGTGGGCGTGGCGGACGTCGTGGCGCTCCATCGGCATGAAGACGACATGGGAGTCCAGGCGGCGCACCAGGAAGTCCGCGACGTCGGCGAGCAGGGCGTGGTAGTCGCCCTCGTCCAGGTTCTCCGCCGCCCGGCCGGGCTCGCGCACCGACATGCCCACCAGCCGGGCGTCGGCCGGCACGCCCTCCTGCCGCATCATCTCGGCGGTGAACGGCTCCGGCGGCAGCAGCAGCGCCGGGTCGGCGGTGACGACGAGGTCCCGCTCCACCCCGACCTCCTCCAGGACCAGGCGCGACTCCTCGTCGCGGACCACCACCTCGTCCATGTCCGCCAGCACGGTCCGTACGGCCTCCCGGTCGTCGGCCTCACGCAGCGGGCCGGCGCCGACCGCGTAGGCGAAGGTGCGCACGCCCCGGACCTGGGCCGCGCGCACCAGTTTCAGATAGCGGCGCGCCTCGCCGTCGTAGAGGATGCCGCCCCCACCGAGCACCAGCAGATTCAGGCCGGACAGCACGTCGGTGACCTGTTTCTGCGGCACGCCCTCCCAGTCCACCACCTCGTCCGCCGTCGGCTGGTGGGCGCGGGTGTGTCCGGCGTCGCGGCTGAAGACGATCAGGTGGGCCTGCGGCCGGTGGGACCGCAGGCAGCCGAGGACGCACTGCAGGATGGCCTCGTCGCCGATGTTGAAGCCGCCGTAGGAGCCCAGCAGGCCGATACGCAGACCGTGCGCGCGGGGCGGCCGGTGCTGTGATGTCATCCGGAACTCCCGTTCCGTGGGGCAGGGGCGCAGGAGGGTGGCGGGGAGACGGTCCTTCCGCCGGTGTGCGGGACGAGTTGCCCCCACCCCTTGAGGAAAACACCTCCACGGCCGTCCGGCAGCCGCTGCCTGTCCGGTCGGAGGGGTCAGCCGACCGTGGGCCGCTCTCCTTGGGCCACCACGCGCGCGTGCTGCCCGCGCCAGCAGTGGACCAGCCGCTCCTCCAGGCCGAGCCTGCGCGCCTCGGTCAGGAAGTCGTCGAGCGGGGAGCGGAAGACGGTGTAGTCGTCGTAGTGCACCGGCAGGATGTTCCGGTAGTCGAGCCGGCGGGCGAGTTCGGCGCCCTGTGTGCCGTCCATGGTGACCACGAAACCGCCCGGCAGGGTGGTGCCGCCCAGGTGCAGCACCGCCAGGTCGGCGCCGGGGAAGCGGCGGGCGATCTCCTCCAGGCCGTCGAACAGGAGCGTGTCGCCGGAGACGTACAGCCGCAGCCGTACCGTCCCGTCGCGGGGGCCGAACTCCAGCATGCTGCCCATCACCGGCGGCAGCAGGCGGCGCAGCACGGGCTGCAGGGAGTGCCGGCCGGGCAGGGAGGTCACCCGGACCTGCGCGTCGCCCTGCTGGAAGGCGCAGGACTCCCAGGTGCGCAGGCCCCCGGCCCGCCGGAACCCCTGCCAGGTGCGCAGGTGGCGGGCCGCGTGCGGTGTGGTGACGATCGGCACCGAGCGGTCCAGGTGCTGACGCGCCCTGCGGTCCCAGTGGTCACCGTGCAGGTGGGAGAGCACGACGGCGTCCAGGCGCGGCAGCTGCCCGGGGTCGAGGGCCGGCTCGGTGAGGCGGCGGCTCGTCAGCCCGTACCCCAGGTGGGCGTGCTCGCCGCGGTGCAGGAAGTTGGGATCCGTCAGCAGGGTCAGGTCGCCGTAGCGCAGCAGGACCGTCGCGTTGCCGATGAAGTGCAGGTCGATGGCGTCGTCGTCGAAGGCGGCCATGGTGGTCCTTGCCCGACGGGACGGGGCCCGTCTGTGTGGTCTCGCGGGAACGGTGCTGTCCGGACCCACCCGGAGTACCCCCCTGCAAAGACGCGTATACGCGCCACGGACCGCACGGACCGCACGGACCGCACGGACCGCACGGTCCCCACCGGCTCGGGGGGACCATACGGACCGCGCGGACTGCGCGGACTGCGCGGCCTACAGGGCGACTTCGGCGGTGATCCGTTTGCCGCCGGGCCCGGCCGTGGCCCTCAGCGCGCGGCTGCAGGCGTGCACCAGGTACAGCCCGTGCCCGCCCACGCGCGTGCCGTCGCGCTCGTGGAGCAGCGGAAGCGTGGGCGAGGTGTCCCAGACGGTGATGTCCAGCCGGGCCCGGTCGGCGGACAGCTCCAGCATCAGGCCGCAGGGGCCCGGCGCGTGCCGTACGGCGTTGGTGACCAGCTCGCTCACGACGAGCTGGGCGTTCTGTTCGGCGTGTGTGGTGACGCGGACACGGGCGGTTCTTGCCGCGTGGAGGAGGAAGGCGTGCACGGCGCGCCGCGCGTCGGCCGTACGGGCGGCACCGGTGATCCAGGTGGCGCCGTAGCGCAGCGCGGCTGCAGACCGATTCCGCTCCCGCTCATCCGACGCCGGCTTCCTCAGCGGGATGATCATAGGAGTACCATTTGTGCGGCTGGTTACGGTTTGTGTTCTCTGTCGTGGCTACGGCTACCCCGCGTTCCCCGGCTGAAGCCTGGCAGATCCGTGGGACCTCGGAGGTTTCATCCCCTCGATCGCGTCAACGGGCACTGTACGGCCCGGTTGCACGGCCCAGTGGTGCGCCGCGTGGGGCGGTGCGGGTGTGGTGCCGGGGTGTCGCGTTCCCCGGCGACCGGGAGGAGCCTTCGTGAACAGGAATGCGCGGGCGGGCGGGCCCACCGGCGAACCGGCGGGCACGCCCGACCCCAGGCGCTGGAAGGCTCTGTGGGTGACGCTGGCCACCGGGTTCATGAGCCTGCTCGACGTGACGATCGTGGCCGTGGCGCTGCCGTCGATGCAGCGGGAACTGAACGCCTCGGCGGCCTCCGTGCAGTGGGTGGTGTCCGGATACGCCCTGGCGTTCGCCCTCGTCCTGGTGCCGGCGGGCCGGCTGGGCGATGCCGTGGGACGGCGCAGGATCTTCCTGGGGGCCCTGGCCGGCTTCGTGCTGTGCAGCGCCGCGGCGGGCGCCGCGCCCACGGTCGCCTGGCTGGCCGTGGCCCGGATCGCGCAGGGCGCCTGCGCGGGCTGCCTCGCCCCGCAGAACTCGGCGCTGATCCAGCAGATGTTCCGCGGCGCCGAACGCGGCCGGGCCTTCGGCCTGTTCGGCGCCACGGTCGGCATCTCCAGCGCGGTGGGCCCGGTCACCGGCGGCCTGATCCTGGCGCTGGCGCACGGCAGCCAGGGATGGCGCTGGATCTTCTACGTCAACGTGCCGGTCGGGGCGATCGCGCTGCTGCTGGGCATCCGGCTGCTGCCCCGGGTGGCGCCCGGCCGCCGGGAACGGCTCGACCTGCCGGGCGTGGCCCTGCTGGGCGCCGGCGTGCTGGGCCTGATGCTGCCGCTGGTGTTCGCCGAGAGCGGGGGAGTGCGCCGGCTGTGGTGGCTGTTCCTGGTGGGGGTGGCGCTGCTGGCCGTCTTCACCCGCTGGGAGCGGTGGGTCGCCGCGCGCGAGCGGCAGCCGCTGCTGGATCCGCGGCTGCTGACCAGTACCCGCGGCTACGCCCCCGGCGCCTTTCTGGGCGCGCTGTACTTCGTGGGGTTCAGCGGTGTGTGGCTGGTGTTCGCGCTGTTCTTCCAGAACGGCCTCGGGTACGAGCCGCTGGGCTCCGGTCTCGCGGTGACGCCGTTCGCGATCGGCTCGGCCGCCGCCGCGGTGGTCGCGGGCCGGCTGGTGGAGCGGTTCGGGCGGCTGCTGACCATCTGGGGGCTGGTGACGGTCCTGGCGGGACTGGGCGCCACGGCACTGGTCCTGCGTACGGCACCGCCGGGCACGGCGGCCTGGCTCGCCGCGCCCGCGCTGTTCGTGGGCGGCCTGGGCAGCGGCTGCGTCATTCCCCCGAACCTGACGATGACGCTGCGCGACGTGCCGGTGCGGATGGCCGGGGCTGCGGGCGGCGCCCTGCAGACGGGGCAGCGCCTGGGCGGCGCGGTGGGAACGGCGGCCCTGCCGGGCTTCTTCTACATGGTGCTCGCGGCGGACGGCGGCAACTACCGCACCGCCGTGGCGCTCTCCGTCGCCTCCGCCCTCGTGACCATGCTGGCGGCCCTGGCGGTCGCACTCCTGGACTGGCGCCGCGACCGGCACCACCACGGCCGGGGCGGTCCGCGTGAGGTCCGCGCCGAGCACTGCCGGGCGAGCCAGGGCTGACGGGGCCCGGCGCCCCGTTCGCTCCGCCGGGCGCCGTCACTCGTCGTTGTCGCGCCACCGCCCCCCGGCGGGCGGGGTGTCGAAGCGGGTGGCCGCACAGGCGTTGCCGCTCAGGTCGTTGTCGGAGACATGGCCGCCGGACCACCCGCCGTCCCGGGTGATCCGCATGCCGTGGGTCTGGGCGCCGGCCCGCCCACCGTCCCCGATCCGGTTGCCGTGCATCTGCGGCCGTGTCACGGGGGCCGCGACCGTCAGTCCGGCGCGCAGCCCGGGAGCGCCGGGCAGCCGGTAGGCGGAGCCCGCCTCGGGCACGCCGTCCGGCCAGGCGGTGTCCGCGCCGGGCCGCACCGGCACCAGGGCGAGCTCGGTGGGGGTGTTGAAGGCGACCACGGCCGTCTGCCCGCTCACCGACACCTCCTTGCCGCGATGCCCGTCCGCGGGCCAGTCGGCCTTCCCGTCGGTCAGCGAGAGCGCGGAGAAGGACACGCCGTCACCGCCGCCCTCCACGGCCCCGGCGGTGCGGCGGCCGTTGCCGAGGATCCGGTTGTCCAGGAGGGCGGCTTCCCTCATCGGCGCATCGACACGGATGCCGTCCAGGGCGTTGTCCCGGATGTCGTTGGCCTCCAGAACGACGTCCCCGGCCGGTTCCTCGTCCCCGCCGGCCAGGTTGTGCTCCCAGTAGCCGTACCGGCCGTTGTTGCTGATGCGGTTGGAGCGGAAGGCGTACGGGCCCGGGGTGTTGCCCAGCCCGATCCCGTCCCGGACGTTGCCGTCGATCACACAGCCGGTGACGATGCCGCCCCGGCCGCCGATGCGGGTGGTGCCCTGGGAGGACACGTCGAACCCGGCCTGGTGGTTGCCCAGCATGGTCGACGAGGTGACCAGCAGCCCGTCCGCGCCCCAGTCGGAGATGCCGAAGCGGTTGTCCTCCGCGTGGCAGGCGGTGATGCGGATGCCGCGGGGCGGCGGCCACTCCTCCTTCTGCAGCTCCACGAAGATGCCGTTGGTGCCGTTACCGGTCGTGGTGCACGCGGTGACCGTCAGCCGCTCGACCCGGCCCCAGCCGCCCACGCCGATCCCGATGCCCGCGCCGCCCATCTGCTCGCCGCTGTCCTGCCGCCCGCACCGCTGGGCCAGCACCCCCTCCACCACCGTGTCCTGGAGGAAGTCGCAGCCGAAGCCGGTGGCCGCCGTGTCGTGGACGTACAGGTCGGTGAAGCGGCCGCGCAGCACGTACTGCAGGCCGAGGCCCTTGGCCAGCGGGTCGTACTCCTCGGTCGTCACACCCGAACCGTCGATCTCGAAGTGGGCGAAGGTGATGTCCGCCAGGTGGTTGTCCCGGCCGGCGCCGTGCTGGGCGGTGGTGAACCAGGTCAGCGGCACGGGCGCCGTACGGTTGCCGGGGTTGCGCAGCACGAAGCAGGTGGCGCCGCGCCCCGCGCCCACCAGGGAGACGCCGCTGCGCCAGACGGTGGGCTCGTCGAGCATCAGATACCGCCCGGCGGGAACGTGCAGGACACGCGGGCGGCCGTCCGCGGCACACGCCGCACCCAACGCGTCCACCGCCCGCTGGAACGCCGGCTGGTCGTTGGTGCTCCCGTCACCGGTCAGTCCCTGCTCGCGGGCGTCGACGGTCAACGGCACGGACATGGCGACGCTCCCTTCGGACGGCTGTCCGCCCCGGGTACCCACCGGGCGCACCGCGGCACCGAAGGCAGCGAAGCGAGGTTTGACCGGCGCCCGGTCGAGCACCCGGAGGACGGAACACCGACTGAACACCGACGTCGGTTCCGGCTCGGAGGGAGCGACAGTGGCTGGTGACGAGAAGGCCAAGGCCAAGAAGGAACAGATGAAGGGCAAGGCCAAGGAGACGGTCGGCCGCACCGTCGGCAACGAGAGCATGACGGCCGAGGGACAGGCCGAGAAGTCCAAGGGCGACGCCCGCCAGGCCAAGGAGAAGGCCAAGGACACCTTCAAGGACTGACCCGGCCGGCGCGGACCGGACCGTGGAGAGCCCCCGCGGGGCCCCTGCTCGACGAGCGGGGCCCCGTCGGCGTCTTCGAGCCCCCCGGTGCGAGCGGGATCACCCGGGTGAGAAGCTCTGCCCGGCCTGGAGTTCGTGCAGACCCTCGAGGATGCGCAACTGCCGCCGGGCCCGTTCGAGCAGGTCGTCGAGGTGCCGCGGGTCCAGGCGCGCGTCGCGGTCGGCGAGTTCGCGGAGCACCCCCCAGACGCACGCCTTGCCCTGCACGCCGAGCCGCAGCAGCTCCAGCTCCAGCAGGGAGCTGAGCGGAGAGCGCCGTACCAGTGCGCCGTTGCTCTTCAGCCGCCCGGCGCGTTCGCCGAGGAGCCCGGCGTACACCTTGTAGCGCCGGACCGGTATGTCCAGCCGGCGCATGATCTTCACCAGGCTCCGGCGGTCCTCGGCGATCTCGGCCGCGAGCGGGGTCACCGCGTCGCCGATCTCGGTGCCCCGGCACGCCGTGGCGAGGTGGCGGGACCGCTCCGTGCCCACGGTCGCGCCGGCCAGGTGGTCGTTGAGGTAGATCCCGAGCAGGTCGTGACCGGACCGCGCGGTGAACACCGGCAGGCGTGTCCGGGAGCGGGCGTGAGTGTGCATCGCGTGTCCTCCTCGTCGACGGCCCGGTTGCCTCCGCTCAAGCCGACAGCTTGGCGCGCATGCCGCCGACCGCGGCGGCCGGGCGGGCCGTGGCCCGGACGGAACGGCGCACCAGGCGGGCGTCGCGCTGCAGCTCGTGGCCCGCGTGACGGCCGCGCCACAGCAGGGACGGCGCGCCACCGGTGTCGTCGGCCGCGATCAGCAGACCGCCCAGCATGGACAGGTTCTTCAGGAAGTGGATCTGCTGCTGGGTACGCCCGGCGGCGTCCTCCGCCTCCCAGAACCGGTGACCGGCCAGGGTGGTGGGCACCAGGGTGGCGGCGAGGGCCAGCGCGGACAGCCGGGGGAAGCGTCCCAGACCGAGCAGCACACCCGCGGCGACCTGGACGCCGCCGCTGAGCCGCACGCACTGTTCGGTGCGCTCCGGCAGCACCGGCACACGCTCCCTGATCCGCCGCACGACGGGCTCGGCGAGCGGGGTCACCGCCTCGGGGTTGCGAACGGACTCGATGCCTCCGGTGACGAACATGGAGGCGAGCAGGGGACGACCGACCACGCGCAGCAGACTCATGGCTCTCTCCCGGGGTGAGGGTGTGTGCGGCGTTCGCCCGGGTTCCCGCGCCCGGCGAATACAACCACGCACCGCGCGTCCCGCAGGCCGGCGACCGGGTGGGAAACCCGGGGCCGATGGCGGGAACCCGGCGCTACGCGGTGGCGGCCTCCGGTCGGTGGGGGACGAGGAGGACGGCCGCCGACTGCCTGCGGGGGAGGTCCACGCCTGGGAGCGGGGCGCGAACCAGACTGTGCGCGGTCTGTCCCCGCGCCGCTCCCGCCCGACCCGGTTCGCGGGCGTGTCAGGGGCCGACGTCCCGCCGGAATCGGGCGGTACGGCCGACGCCGTCCGCCGGGGCTGCCCCGCTGCATGGCCGCCGCGACCCGCCGGGCCCCCGGTACCCGCCGAGACCGGCACCGCATCCACCCGCGGCCGTGAACCGCGGCGCACGTCAGCAGCCCACGTCCGGCCACGCCGGCCAGGATTCCCGGCGCGTCCCGTCCCGCGTGCGCGGCCGCCGGGGCCCCGGCGTCGGCCCCGGCCGTGGGCGTGCCTGTTCTCGCGCCTGTTCTTCCGTCTCGCGGTGCGGGCTTTGGACCCGGTCGGCCGGTCCGGTGCGCTGTGCCGGGCCGGGCCGGGCCCCGGTGGGTTCGCCGGTGCGGCCGGCGGGGCCCGGCGTCGGCCGGGCCGGCAGCGCGTCGGTCACGGTCGTGGGGGCGCCCGCATGGGCCCGGCCCCCGTCGCGGCCTCGATACGCCCGGGCGGCACGAGCACCCGGGCCCCGCCCGACACCGACGCATAGGACGGGCCGCCCCGGGCAGACGGGCTGACGCGCCGACGGGCGGCCCAATCCACCGCCCCGCACGGCGCCGTTCGCTACACAGGAGGCGCGGGCACGCGGCATCCGCCGGACAGGCCCTCGCACTCGGCGGTGTGCCGCCGTCCGGCGCGGGAACCCGGCGGGCGGTCCACCGGTGGAACCACTACCCTCCAACAGCAAGGAGCCCTGCCATGGGACACGGCGGAGACGTCATCCAGGAACTGACCACCGACCACCGCGAGGTGGAGGAGATCTTCGCGCAGATCGAGGCCCTCCCGCCGGGGGACAAACGGCGCAAGGACCTGGCCGACCAGGCCACCATCGAGCTGGTCCGCCACTCCGTGGCCGAGGAGATGCACCTGTATCCGGCGGTGCGCCAGTACCTGCCGGACGGCGACTCGATCGCCGACCGGGAGCTCCAGGACCACTCGGAGGCGGAGCGGACCATGAAGGACCTGGAGGGCTGCGGGGCGGACGACCCGCAGTTCGACCAGCTCATCGGCCGTCTGATGCGGGAGATCCGCGAGCACGTCACCGACGAGGAACAGAACCTCTTCCCCCAGCTGCGGCAGACCGCCGGCAAGGAAGAGCTCGACCGGCTCGGCGAGAAGGTGCGTACGGCGAAGAAGACCGCACCGACCAGGCCGCACCCCGCCACACCGGACTCACCGACCGCGCAGAAGCTCCTCGCGCCCGGCGCCGGAATGGTCGACCGGATCCGGGACGCGCTGTCCGGCCGCGGCAAGACCGGCTGAGGTCCGGCCGTACACGGGCCACCCCTCTCGCGGGGCCGTCGGGGCCGTCAGGGTCCGTGACGGCCCCGCAGCCGCGCCGGCGGCCGTCACGCCCGGTGCCCGCCGCCCGTGCGGCCCACCGCCGCGGCCGTTACCTTCGTCGAAGGCGCGCCGGGAATCCCCGTGGGGAGGGCCAGTCCACGCCCAGGGAGGCCATGTGAGCCCGCACGAGTCACAGAAGCGCACCGGGGAGAGCCAGGGACACGGACACGGACCCGGCCGCAGGAGTTTCCTGGGCCTGTGCGCCTGCGCCGGCCTCGGCGCGGCCGCCTGCGCCCACACGGACGCCCGCCGGCCGCCCCGCGCCGGGGACAGTCACCGCCCGGAGGCGGAGCGGGACCGGCCCGGCGCCCGCGACTGGCGGATCGGCTCCCTCGGCCCGCCGGACGCGGTGGCCGGTTACGCCGACCGGGTGAGTGTCACCCCGGGCCAGGAGTTCGGCCTGCACGTGTCGACCACGGCGTCCTCCTTCCGCGTCTCCGCCTACCGCGTCGGCTGGTACGGCGGGAGGGGCGCCCGGCTGATCTGGCGCTCCGCACCGGTGCGCGGACGCGCGCACCCCGCCTCCCGGACGCCGTCCGCCACCCGCACCGTCCGTGCGGACTGGCCCCGCACCCTCACCCTCGGCACCGAGGGCTGGCCCGAGGGCGCCTACCTGCTGCGCCTCGACGCCGACCACGGCCACCAGCGGTACGTCCCGCTGATCGTGCGCTCCACGCACGGCGCCGGCCGCACCGTACTCCTGCACGCCCCGGCCACCTGGCAGGCGTACAACCGGTGGGGCGGCGCCAGCCTCTACAACGGCGCCTCCGGCGCGTACTACACCCGCTCCCTCGCCGTCAGCTTCGACCGGCCCTACGACGCGAACGGCGCCGAGAAGTTCCTGGTGTACGAGTGGGCGGCCGTGGTCCTCGCCGAACGCCTCGGCATACCCCTGGCGTACACCACCGGCACCGACCTGCACCACGGCCCCGGGACGCTGCACGGCGCCACCGCGCTGATCTGCCTGGGCCACGACGAGTACTGGACGCCCCAGCAGCGCCGGCACGTCACCGCGGCCCGGGACGCGGGCACCAACGTGGCCTTCCTCGGCGCCAACACCTGCTACCGCCGGGTCCGTCTGGAGGACGGAGAGCCCGGCGCCGAGCGGACCGTCGTCTGCTACAAGTCCTCCTACCGGAGCGACCCCTGCTACCCCTCCCAC
>NZ_POTZ01000909.1 GCF_003236365.1 Streptomyces sp. NTH33 | reverse complement strand
TCGTCGGCAGCGTCAGATGTGTATAAGGGACAGGGCTTGTCCAGGCAGGAGCAGGACTCGCAGGTCGGGGGGCGGGTCGCCCCCACAGCGGATGCCGGGCGGCGTGGTCGAGTGGCCGTCCGGCGGACCACATGGACAGGGCTCCGAAAACCGGGCCGAGCGCGTCGCCGGCCCGCGAGAGACGGTAGGGCTGCCCGTTGCCCCCGGTCCTCACCAAGCCGTCATCGATGAGTTGCCGCAGCGGCGGGTAGATGTTGCCCCAGTAACCGTCGGGGATCACGATGCGGGCCAGGGCCCGAGCGCTCGCCTCCTGCCGCGACTTCAGCGCCCACAGGATCGCGGGGGCCTGGCGGCGGGCGAGGAGGGTGAGGCTGTCCTCGACCTGCTCGATCGCGGAAAGCGGCTGCTCCGGCTGCTCCAGGTGCTCCTCGGCCCAGGCAGCCATCATGGGGAGCACCGGCATGAGCTGCCGGCCGCGGGTGGTGAGGCCGTAGGTGACGTGGCGCGCGGAGTGTTCGGCGCGCTCGGCCAGGCCGGCGTCGCACAGCGAGCGGATCTTGGGGTGCAGCTGGCCGCTCTGAAGGTACGGCAGCTTGACCGCGATCTCCGTGTAACGCTGCGGCGGCTGGTTCAGGGTCAGCAGGATCCGCACGTTCCAGCGCGGTGTGATCATCTGAAGGGCTTCGGTGACCCGGGCGACGTCGGCGTCGTCGGCGGGCGGCAGACCGGTGGTGGCCAAGGGGGGAACTCCTGGGTGCAGAGGGCCGGGCGCTGTCGGGTCAGCGGCTTGGGGCGGGGCTCGCGACCGGTACGGGCGGAGCGGGAACGGGTGCTGCCGCCGAGGTGGTGGGCGGCTCCGGTGCCGGAGCGCGGCCGAGGCTGCGCAGGACCGCGTCAACGGTTGCGGCTTGTGTGTCGCGGACGGCGACGGCTTCGGCGAGGCGGCGGGCGCAGTCGAGGATGTGGGAGACCTCGTGGGCGCCGATCTGCCGCTCGGGGTGGGTCAGGTGCTGCAGCCGCTCTCGGTGCACGGTGATGCTCTGCTCGGCGAGAGCCAGGGTGTGGTGGCTGCCGAGGAGCGCGGCCAGCATGCCTGGGGTTTGGTCCTGGGCGTGGGCTTCGAGGCTGGGCAGTTCGGCGCCGTACAGGTCCTCGATCCGCGCGGCGATCTCAGCGGCGGTGGGATGGATCAATCGGCGGGTGCTCTCATCGTCTTCGGCTGCGGGCCGCCCCGGCACGCGCGGGTGCCGGGGCGGCGGCAGGGGGCAGGGTGGTGGTGAC
>NZ_POTZ01000908.1 GCF_003236365.1 Streptomyces sp. NTH33 | reverse complement strand
CTGCGGGTGCCGATAAATCATCCGGCCAGGTCAGGAGCTTGATCGTCGACGACGGGGCTTCCGTGCTGCCTCCCCGCTCGCGCCCGTGCTGTGCACGTGGACGGCGGTCGGGCGGCATCATGACCTGTCGTGCTGCCGCGCCTGGCCTACCTCGCCGTGACCAACACCTTCACCCTCCTGCGCCTGCTACCGAAGCGCGAGCGGGACAAAGACATCGAGATCCGCGCGCTGCGGCACCAGCTGCTGGCCCCGCGGCGCCAGGTCGGCAAGCCCGTGTTCACCGACACCGACCGCGCGGTCCTCGCCGGTTTGCTCCACCACCTCCCGAGCGACAAGCTGCGCCACCCCTTGCTGCCGGTACGCCCCGACACCATCCTGCGCCGGCACCGCGACCTGCTCAAACGACGCCACGCTGCGCACTGCGCACCCCGGCGGCGCGGACGACCGCCCACCGCCCGATCGATCCGCGCCCTGGTCCCGCGCCCGGCCCGCGAGAACAGCTCCCGGGGGGATCGGCGCACCCTCCCCCGGCCTTCGGCCGGGAGGCGCCCCCAGGCGAGCTCGCCACGCTGGGCGTCAAGGTCGCCGCCTCCACCGTCTGGGAGATCCTCCGCGAGCACGGCATCCCGCCCGCCCCCGAACGCCAGAGCACGACCCGGGCCGACTTCCTGCGCGGCCAGGCGGACGCGCTGCTCGCCTGCGACTTCTTCGCCACCCGCACCCCGACCGGGGCGCGCCTGTACGTCTGCGCCGCCATCGAGCACGCCACCCGCAGAATCCGGATCCTGGGCGCCACCGCACACCCCACCGCGGACTGGATGGTGCAGCTCGGACGCAACCTCGCCATGGACCTCAAGGACGCCGGCAGCAAGGCCAAATTCTTGATCCGCGACCGGGACTCGAGGTTCACGCCGGCCTTCGACGCGGTGCCGGCCGATGCCGGGCCGAAGGCCGTCCCCAGCGGCATCCGGATGCCCCGGATGAACTCCCTCACGAAACGGTGGATCCAGACCTGCCGGCGCGAGCTGCTGGACCACACCTTGATCTGGAACCAGCGCCACCTGCTCCACGCCCTACGCGAGTTCGAGTCGCACTACAACGGGCACCGGCCGCACCGGGCCCTGGGCCAAGCCGCCCCGCTCCGCTCACTGCCCGAACCGATCACCGAACCAGGACAGATCACACACCTGAAGACCCGCCGACGAGACCGGCTCGGCGACACCCTCCACGAGTACCACCACGCCGCTTGACCAGGGCGGATGATTATTCGGCACCCGCAGGG
>NZ_POTZ01000907.1 GCF_003236365.1 Streptomyces sp. NTH33 | reverse complement strand
CTCGTGGTGAGCAGTCCGGTGATCTGGGCCGCTCCGACGCCCGCCGCGAGCCACTGGGCGACGGCCGGGGCCAGGCGGGCGGCCTCCTGCCCGGAGAGGACCAGGCGGGGATCGACCCGTCGCAGGGCGGCGAGTACGGCGACTGCCTGCGGGTCGGCGTCGGCGAGTGGCACCGGGGGTTCCGCCGTCTCGTCGGGCACGGCCGCGGACGCGGGCGGGGCTTCCGCGGCGGTGGGCTGCTTCCGGGGCCGAGGCGGTTTCGGCGGCTCGGGAGGTTCGTCGTCCGAGGTGCCGCCGGGGACGTCGTAGAAGTACGTCCGGGTGCGGATCTGCCCGGTGGACAGGCGCTCGCGGCGGCGTTCCAGGTATCCGGCCGCTTCGAGCTCCCTGAGCGCTCGCGAGATCAGGATCTCGCCCTCGGTGAAGTGCTCGCACAGTGCGGCGATGCTCACCGGGGAGCCGTCGGGCAGGGAGAGGATGTACGCCGCGACGCCGATCGTGACGGCGCTGCCGCGCCGTTGCGCGAGGGCGTTGGAGATCACCGTGAAGTCGGCGGTGAGGCGGGTGCGTACGTGGATCACGCCGGAGGTCGGAGATCCGGCGTCGGCGCGCAGGCGCGCGTTAGACTGCGGGTCAGCCATTGGGAAGGGCTTGCTTCCTGATCGGTCAGGCCCTCGATCGGGATTGCCCTCCCGGCCGGGGGCCGTCTCTGTCTGCGGTTGTCGCGGTGAACGTAACGTTCCGTATCTCTCCCCCGCAAGCCGGTCACCCGGACGGGTGACAGAGAGGGCCGGCGTCCCGCTTTGTGGTGCAAGCGGCCTTGCTCGAAGTGTTCGGGTGAGCCGTACGGCGGCCACCCCATGAGACAACGGCCCCCACATCGCGCGCGGCTGATCTGCCGTCAGTGCCACTGGCGGCCCCTGGACCGTGTCAGTGCCGAAAGGGTGAGCATCTGGCAGGCGAGTGTCACTCGTGCACTCAGATGAGCGGCGTGTGAACACTGGAGGCCGAGGTGCTCACGCTTTTCAGAGGGGTGGGTGCCTCCTGGCCGGGCGTCGAGGGATCGTGTCCCACGACGTGGACGTGGTGCAGGCGGTCAAGCCCTTTGTGCTCCGGTCCGAGGGCCGTGGCGGTCTCCGGGGAAGCGGCAGCCCGCGAAGCGTCCCGCCAGGACGGGCCGGACACTCGATCCGGCGGAGCCGACCGTCCCCCACCTGCGGATTCCGGTGCCTTGTTCCCCTGCGCCACCTGGCGGGACACCATCGTGACGGACGGGTGACATGGGCCGGGAG
>NZ_POTZ01000906.1 GCF_003236365.1 Streptomyces sp. NTH33 | reverse complement strand
GCGTCTCGGCCTCCTCGCCCACGCCCCCCGACATCACCGCCCCTCCGGCCGAGCCGCACGTGGGCGAGGAGGCCGAGACGCCGCGCGAGGAGCCGCGGCGGACGATCGAGGAGGTGGACCTGCCCGACGGGTCGGCCCCCGTCGCCGTCGAGGAGCTGCCCGTCGAGGAGCTTCCGGCACCCGCGATCGAGGTGCCGGAGCCCACCGCCGGCCGTCTGGTACGGCTGCGCGCCCGCCTCTCCCGCTCGCAGAACGCCCTGGGCAAGGGCCTGCTCACGCTGCTGTCCCGTGAACACCTCGACGAGGACACCTGGGAGGAGGTCGAGGACACCCTGCTGACCGCCGACGTCGGCGTGCAGCCCACCCAGGAGCTGGTCGAGCGGCTGCGCGAGCGCGTGCGCGTGCTCGGCACCCGCACCCCCGCGGAGCTGCGCGGTCTGCTGCGCGAGGAGCTGCTCACGCTGATCGGCACCGACATGGACCGCACCGTGAAGACCGAGCCGGCCACCAGCAAGCCCGGCATCGTGATGGTCGTCGGCGTCAACGGCACCGGCAAGACCACGACGACCGGCAAGCTCGCCCGCGTCCTGGTCGCCGACGGCCGCAGCGTCGTCCTCGGCGCCGCGGACACCTTCCGCGCGGCCGCCGCCGACCAGCTGCAGACCTGGGGCGAGCGGGTCGGCGCCTACACCGTGCGCGGCCCGGAGGCCGGCGACCCCGCCTCCGTCGCCTTCGACGCGGTGAAGGAGGGCAAGGAGATGGGCGCCGACGTGGTGCTCATCGACACCGCCGGCCGCCTGCACACCAAGACCGGCCTCATGGACGAGCTCGGCAAGGTCAAGCGCGTCGTGGAGAAGCACGCCCCGCTGGACGAGGTCCTGCTCGTACTCGACGCGACCACCGGCCAGAACGGCCTGATCCAGGCCCGCGTCTTCGCCGAGGTCGTCGACATCACCGGCATCGTCCTCACCAAGCTGGACGGCACCGCCAAGGGCGGCATCGTGGTCGCTGTCCAGCGCGAACTGGGCGTACCGGTCAAGCTGGTCGGCCTCGGCGAGGGCCCGGACGACCTGGCTCCCTTCGAACCGGAGGCCTTCGTCGACGCCCTCATCGGAGACTGACCGCCACCCACCGAACGAACGCCCGCCCCGGACCCACCGGGGCGGGCGTTCGCCGTCGAAGGGGCCGCACTCCCCGCAGGCGGTCGTACGCCCGGCGGTTACGCCCGGGAGCGGTGGGCCACGTAGGCCAGGGTGCCCAGGAGGAGGCGGGCCTCGGGGGGCTTGGCGGCGTCCAGGGC
>NZ_POTZ01000905.1 GCF_003236365.1 Streptomyces sp. NTH33 | reverse complement strand
GTATAAGAGACAGGGATATCCGTCCGGGCCCGGACCCGGCGGTGCTACCGTCCGCGCATGGCCAAGGTCACCGTGTCGCTCGACGCCGAGCTCGTCGTGGAAGTGATGGTTCTCGCCGGAGTGGGCAGCCCGCAGGACGCCGTCGAGCTGGTCGTCCGCGACTACATCGAGCGCGGCCACCGTACGGAGGCCAGGGTCGCCGAGCGTGACGAGGCGCTGCGCGAGGTGGACGTCAGGCCCCGGGACGTCGAAGGATGAACCGCTCGGAGTGATCAGCCGGAGTGATCAGCCGGCGTGGCGGCCGTTCTCCAGTTCCGCCGGGCCGGTGCCGTCGGCCAGGACGTCGAGGGCGGTCAGGACGCGGCGGCCCGTGGCGGCCGGCAGGTGGGCGGTGAGTTCGTCGCGGGGGACCAGGCGCCAGGACAGCAGCTCCTCCTCCTGCAAACAGATCGCCTTGAGGTCGTCGTCGGTGAGGACGCCGCCGTCGTAGAGGTACGCCACCAGCGGCGGGCGTCCGGTGCCGGGCACCCAGTCGACCGCGAGCAGCGGGCCGAGCTCGCGGTCGAGGCCGATCTCCTCCAGCGTCTCGCGGCGCGCGCCCTGGCGCGGCGTCTCCCCGTCGTCGGACTCGACCGTGCCGCCCGGCAGCGCCCACCCCTCCCGGTAGTTCGGCTCGACGAGGAGCACCCGGCCCCGCTCGTCACGGAAGAGGGCGGCGGCAGCGGCGAGGACGCGGGGGAGCCCGGCGATGTACGTGGCGTAGTCGGCAGTGGTCATCCTGGAAGGGTAACCAGGCGCAGCGTGCGGTCCGCCAGTTCGGTGATGTGTACGCCATCGAAGCCGAAGACCGCGCTGCGGACCGTGTCCTCCAGGGGGTCCTTCCACTGGGCGGGGAGGGCGGCGGCGCCCGTCAGGACGCCGGCCACCGAGCCGGCCGTCGCGCCGTTGGAGTCGGTGTCCAGGCCGCCGCGGACGGTGAGCGCGAGGGTGCGGGTGAAGTCGCCTTCGCCGTAGAGGAGGCCGGCCGTGAGGACGGCGGCGTTCGGGACGGTGTGGATCCAGCCGAGGCCGGCGGTCTCGTCCGCGAGCGTGGTCAGGGCGTCCTCCCAGGGCACGCCCGCCTCGTGCAGGGAGGCGACGCGGCGCACCGTGCGGGCCAGGCGGCTGCTCGCCGGGATCACCGTGAGCGCGGTGTCGACGGCGGAGCGGACGGTAGGGGCGGTGAAGGCCGCCGCGATCAGGGCCGCCGCCCACTGGGCGCCGTAGACGCCGTTGCCGGTGTGGGACAGCACCGCGTCGCCTCCCTG
>NZ_POTZ01000904.1 GCF_003236365.1 Streptomyces sp. NTH33 | reverse complement strand
GGCTGGCGCGGTGGGGCGGCGGCCGGGACCGTGTGCTGCCGAGGGGGAGTTGCCGCGCGAGCCTGGCGGAGGAACGGCTCGCTGTGGGTGAGCCAGGTGTCGAGGGCCGCCCAGAGCCGCGTGTCCCGCTCCGTTCGCGTGAGCGACGCGTCCCTGTCCAGGCCCTTGGCATCGGTGAGGGCGTCGGCCAGCTGTGCGAGGAGGCGGGCGTCCTCCGGCCGGCCGGTGGCCGCAGGGCGGCACCGGTCGAGAAGGGCGGGAGCATGCTGGATGACGGTGAGGAACTCGGCCCAGGCCCGGTTCAGGAACGTCTCGGCCGCCTCGCCGAGCGCGGTGGCGCCGAGCGGGGGCGTGTCGCTGTACCGGCCCGAGGCGACGACGGCGGCCCAGGTGCCGTGCTCGGTGCGGATGCGGTCGAGGGCCTCGGTGACGGTTGCGATCCGGCGAGTGTGGACGGCGCGCTCGTAGGCGGGCAGGAACCGGTCCGCTACGGTCCGGGCCGCGCGGTCGGCGAACGGTGGCAGGGTGAGGCTGCGCGGGGCGTGCGGGTCGCCGTATCCCTCCTCGAACGGTTCGGGCGCGAAGGCGCCGACCAGGTAGTCGAGCTGGTGGCCGGGGCGTTCGACGAGCAGCAGGGCTGTCCCGGCTGTGTCGGTGAGGGTGGCGGCGTAGGGGATCCGCTCGTTCTGGACGACGTGGGCGAGTTCGCCGCTGTCCCACAGCCATGGCACCAGGTCCTGTTGCCAGGCGGGGTGGGAGTAGAGCTCGATGCGTGCGTCCCACTGGCCGGGCAGCAGGCGGGCGATGTCCCTGGCGGTGTCGCCGATGAACCGTCGGCTGCTGGTGGTCACTTCCACCCCGTGCGCCGTGGCGTGGCGGACCAGGTCGGCCGCGGTGGCACGGGAGGCGTCCTCGTCCGCGTTCGGCAGGTGGTACACCCAGTCGTCGCCACGGCGGAAGCCGGATGCGGCGAGCGCCTGGTGTGCGGCCTTGTACCTCTCGCCGTGGCCGATGGCGACGATCCCGGTGTCGCGGCCGTAGGCGAGGGTGATCCGCGCGTCAGCCATGGGCCGACATCCGGTGCTGGGCGGCGGAACGAAGGGGGCGCCCGTACTGCCAGGCGTGCTCTGGGGTCGCGGTTTCCAGCTGGTTGTATCCGTGCTGGGCGGTCATCTGCTCAGGTGTTTGTAGTAGTGGACATAGATGCCCGCGTATCCGGTCTCGGCGGGGCGGACGATGAACGATCGGGTCGACAGGTTGGCCTTCCGTGGCGTCAAGCGGCTACCGGCCGGGTGCGGGGCCGGTGCGCGGGG
>NZ_POTZ01000903.1 GCF_003236365.1 Streptomyces sp. NTH33 | reverse complement strand
CTGAAAACCCTCGGAGCCGACAACATCGCCAAGACCACCCGGGCGATCCGCGACGAGCCCCACCGGGCACTCCCCATCCTGGGCATCACCAACGATCCGGACACCTACGGAACTTGATCAAACCCTGGTACCTGCTCGCTACCGGGGATCCCTCGCGAAGTACGCTGCGGCTTTTTTCAGAAAGGAGTTCTCCGTCTCCAGTTCACGGACGCGGCGTTCGAGTTCTTTCAGCCGGGCTCGCTCATCGACCGGCAGTGGCCCGTCCTGCCGTCCGTGCGCACGCTCATATTGGCGCACCCATGTGCGGAGCGTCTCGGGGTTCATGTTGAGTTCCCGGGCGACATGAGCGATCGGTTTGCTGGATTTCAACGCCAGCTGGACCGCTTCTTCGCGGAACTCCGGCGAGTACGGACTTGGACGTGCCACTTGCTTCTTCCCTCGATTCCTTACAGGGCAACCCTATTGGGTCCCTGTCCGGGATCTTCGGGGCCCCTCAGATGGTGACCGGCTCAGTTGACGAGCGATTTCACGCACTCCCACGTCCTGGGCCGTGAGCAGTGCGATCTCCTCACGCTCCGCGAAGGACAGATACCTGCCCGAGGAGGGTCCCAGTCGCAGCGGGGGCATGCCTCCGCCCGCGCGGAACCACCGCGATCCCACCGGCCCAGAAACGCCACATGCGATCGCTGCCTCCTCACTGGACAGCCCCTCGGCGATCTTCACCTAGAACTCCCGCTCCACGTCACGACGGACCGGAGGACGCCCCGGCGAACGCATCGCCGGACGCCCCGTCAAAGTCGTGATCCAACCAACCGGCCTTCCCATCCAACACCTCCACGATCAAGGTGTTGCGACGACCAGTTGAATCCGCCGAATACACGTCCGGTGAATACCGCAATCTGATCAGGGAGTTGAAGCTGAGGCAGAGCATGGGAAGAACGGGCTCCTGTTACGATAACGCCGCGGCCGAAAGCGGAGATCGGGACCACCGTCTGGGAGTCCCACGAGGCTGCTCGCGCCGACGTCTTCCGCTTCATCGAGGTCGAGTACAACCGCACCCGCCTGCGCAAGCACCCCGAGTACGGCTACGTCACCCCGCTCGAAACCAGAGCTCTGGTGATCCAAGACCTCACCCCGCAGCGTAAACATCCGCTGTTCATGATCAGGGGGGAACTTCATCGCCCACACAGGGCGGGAGCGTTCTCAGGTCGTGGGCTTGATCAGGTCGAGCGCGTGATCGGGGTGTGACCTGTAGTGATCGGCTGCCGCGGCGTGGTTGTGCCAGCCCGCGAGCTCCGCGAGTGCGAGGGCGGTGTTGCGCAGGCTGG
>NZ_POTZ01000902.1 GCF_003236365.1 Streptomyces sp. NTH33 | reverse complement strand
TGAACCGCCCCGGGTTCGGTAGAGATCTCAGATTGTGGTTCTGGCCTGGGGTTTCGTGGATTCCATGTAGTGGTTGGCCTCGTACTCGACGGGCGGAACGTGGCCTATCTCACCGTGGAGCCTGCGGTGGTTGTACCAGTCGACCCACTCGGCGGTGGCCAACTCCACCTGGGAGAGCGTCTTCCAGGGCCGTTGCGGTTTGATCAACTCGGTTTTGTACAGGCCGATCGTTGATTCCATCAGGGCGTTGTCGTAGGCGTCGCCGACCGAGCCGATGGAGGCGGCGATGCCGGCGGCGTCCAGATGCTCGGCGAGCCTGAACGATGTGTATTGCGATCCGGCGTCAGAGTGATGAATCAACTCGCCTGGTCGGATGGGGTGTTGGTCGCGGTCGCGTTGCCAGACGGCCATCTCCAGAGCGTCCAGGACGAAGACGGTCTCCTTCACGGTGGCAGCCGACCAGCCGACGATCCGGCGGGAGAAGGTGTCCACGACGAAGGCGACGTAGACGGTGGCGGACCAGGTCTTGACGTGGGTGAAGTCCGCGACCCAGCAGCGGTTCGGAGCGCCGGCGACGAAGTTGCGGTCGACCAGGTCGGGGGCCCGCTCGGCCTGCCCGCCGGGAATCGTGGTGATGACGCGCTTGCCGCGGACCGCGCCCTGGATGCCGAGTTCGCGCATCAGGCGCTCGACGGTGCAGCGGGCCACCGCATGTCCCTGCCGGTTCAGCTCGCGCCAGATCTTCCGGGCGCCGTAGACGCGGTAGTTGGACGTGTAGACCTCCTGGATCCGCTCCTTGAGCCCCTTATCGCGCACGGAACGGGCGGAGGGGGTTGCGAGGCGTTTCTTGTGGGCGTAGTACGTGGAAGGGGCGATCTTGCAGTCGTGCTCGGTGAGCGTCCTGCAGATCGGCTCGACGCCGCCGAAGCGGTCCCGGTGCTCGTCGATGAACGCTACGAGCGCGTGTGTGGCCGGTCGAGCTCGGCCGCGAAGAAACTCGCCGCGGCCTTCAGGATCTCGTTGGCCCGCTTGAGTTCGGCGTTCTCCTTCTTCAACGCCTTGAGCTGGGCGGACTCCTCCGTCGTCGTCCCCGGCCGCGTCCCCGCGTCGATCTCGTGCTGCTTCAGCCAGTTCCGCAGTGTCTCGCGGGAGCCGATGCCGAGCTTGTCGGCGACCGCCTGCAGGGCGGCCGTCTCGTTCGGGTAGTCGTCGCGCACCTCGGCGACCATGCGCACCGCGCGGCGGCGGAGCTCAAGCGGGTAACGGGAAGGTCGTGCCATGACTCGATCCTTTCATGAAATCGAGTCTCCATTCGAACCGGGGCGGTTCA
>NZ_POTZ01000901.1 GCF_003236365.1 Streptomyces sp. NTH33 | reverse complement strand
CCCCCGACCAGCCCCCCGCGCTCACCGTGCTCGGGCCGGTGGCCGCCGCCTACGACCGACTCCGCGACCGTCTCCAGGGAAGGCCGAGCACATGACCACCGCCAGCGGTACCACCGAAGTCAGCCGGGAGCCCGAAGGCGCCCAGGAGCGGGCCGGCTTCGACGAGATCCACATCCTCTGGATCTCCGAGGGCATGAGCTGCGACGGCGACACCGTCTCCATGACCGCGTCGGGCCAGCCGGCGATCGAGGACATCGTCCTCGGGCTGATCCCCGGGCTGCCGAAGGTGCACCTGTACAACAAGGTGCTCTCGCCGAGCCTGGGCGGCGAGGACTTCCTCGCCCCCTTCCGTGCCGCGGCGGCCGGAGAACTCTCCCCGTTCATCCTCGTCATCGAGGGCTCCGTCCCCAACCAGAACATCATCGAGGGCGACGGCTACTGGACCTCCTTCGGCAACGACCTGGAGACGGGCGAACCGCTCACCCTCAACTGGTGGATCGACCAGCTCGCCCCCAAGGCGTGGGCGGTCGTCGCGGCCGGCACCTGCGCCACGTACGGCGGCATCCACGCGATGGCCGGCAACCCCACCGGCTCCATGGGCCTCGCGGACTACCTAGGCTGGGACTTCAGGTCACAGGGCGCCCTGCCCATCGTCAACGTCCCCGGCTGCCCCATCCAGCCGGAGAACTTCATGGAGACCCTGACCTGGGTGCTCTACCACGCCGCGGGCTCCGCGCCGCCCCCGCCGCTGGACCACATGCTGCGCCCGCAGTGGCTGTTCGGAAAGACGGTCCACGAGGGCTGCGACCGGGCCGCGTACTACGAGCAGGCCGACTTCGCCAAGGACTACAACTCACCCAAGTGCCAGGTGAAGGTGGGCTGTTGGGGACCGGTGGTGAACTGCAACGTGCCCAAGCGGGGCTGGATGGCAGGCCTCGGCGGCTGCCCCAACGTGGGCGGCATCTGCATCGGCTGCACCATGCCCGGCTTCCCCGACACCTTCATGCCGTTCATGGACGAGCCCACCGGCGGCAGCCTGTCGTCCATGCTGATCAGGCCCTACGGCGCCTTCATCCGGCGCATGCGCGGCATCACCAGCATGGCCGTCAACAAGGAACCGAAGTGGCGTCACAACCGACACGAGCTGACCAGCGGGTACGACCCGCACTGGCGCGCCTGACGAGAGGAACGAGGACCAGACCGACATGACGACCACTCAGGCTCGTGCGGCGGGGCGCAGGCCCGCGCAGATCGTGGACATGTCCTGGGATCCGATCACCCGGATCATCGGCAACCTGGGCATCTACACGAAGATCGACTTCGCCAACCAGG
>NZ_POTZ01000900.1 GCF_003236365.1 Streptomyces sp. NTH33 | reverse complement strand
TCTCAGGTCGTGGGCTTGATCAGGTCGAGCGCGTGATCGGGGTGTGACCTGTAGTGATCGGCTGCCGCGGCGTGGTTGTGCCAGCCCGCGAGCTCCGCGAGTGCGAGGGCGGTGTTGCGCAGGCTGGCCATGACGCGGGGTGCGCTGCCGGTGCGGATCTTCGAGGCGTCCTCACGGAGGGTGACGTCGCGCAGGTGGTGCAGGGCCTCGACGCCCCAGTGTTCGCGGACGTGTTCGGCGAGATGGGTGGGTGTGGCCTGGTGCATGGTCAGGTTGGTGAGCGCGTAGACCCGTTCGACGGTCAGCTTGCCGGTGCTCAGTACGCGGCGGCGGCGCACGATCTGCAGGACCTGGTCGGCGTGGGGGAAGGGCAGGTCGGGGACGGTGGCGGCTTTCAGGCGGCGGATCTCGTCGCGGCCGTGCGCGGTGGCGCGGGTCTTGTCCATGAGCGGCACCTCGCTCCAGGGCAGCCGCTTCAGCTGCGCGTGCAGGGTCGGGTGGTTGCCCTTGATCAGGGCGATGTAGTGCGCGTTCTTCTCCTCTACCAGGAAGCGCGCGTGGTCGTGCTGGGTGAGCAGGGCGTCGAAGGTGACGACGGTGTCGGTCAGGTCGAGGGGTTCCAGCAGTGGGCGGAACGCGGTGATCTCGTTGCTCTTGGCCTCGACCTGCTGCTGGGCGATGACCGCGCGGGTGCCGTGGATGGAGGCGGCGAGCAGGTGGACGGCCCGGCGCTCGCGGGTGCGCGAGCCGCGTACGGTTTTGCCGTCGACCGAGACCGCGTTCCGTTTGACCGGGCCGGTTGCCGGGGCCGGTCCGGCGAGGGGGTCGGTGTGCTGCAGTCGCAGCCAGGCGCCCAGCGCCGCGTCGAGAGCGTCTCCGTCCAGGCGGGCGAAGAGACGGGCCAGGGTGCAGGTGCGCGGGATGCCGCGCGCCAGGCCGACGCGTTCGCGCAGGACCGGGTCGAGGCCGGCGGCGAAGCGGACGATGGCGGCCCAGGTGGACGCCCCGGCCAGGACCGCGATAGTGCACAGTGTGAGCAGGGCGCCCAGCCGATAGCGGCGTCCACGCGTGCGGCGCGGGTCCGGCAAGCGGTCCAGGACCTCGGCCAGGGCGATCAGCCGCTCGGTGTCGTCGGATAGGTCGTTGGGCAGGCGGTCCTGGGGGCGGGCGAAGGTGGAGATCAGGGATGATGGCATGCAGACGCGGCTTCGGTTGTGATCAACGGCTTAGACACCTTGATCATCCGGAGCCGCGTCCTGTTTCACCAAACCGGCGAAGGCGACAACCCGCCCACTACATCGCAACTATGACGTCTCGCCACCCGAGAACGCTCGCGCCCTG
>NZ_POTZ01000008.1 GCF_003236365.1 Streptomyces sp. NTH33 | reverse complement strand
CGCCCCAGGTGGCCACCGTCTGCTCGTCGCGTTCGGTGGCCCGGTGCACCGGCAGGGGCGGCGGGCGGGTGTCCCTGGTCAGGGTGGTGTGCTGCTTCTGCGGAGTCAGCGGGCGGGTCGGTGTGTCGAATACGTATCAACGTTCTCGGCCAGGGACGCCGACGGCAATGACGGCAACGCTGACGGCAACGAGCTTGGACGACGTGGACGTTCGCAGCAGGCGAGAGGCACCCCGGCCCAAGGCCGATCACCGGCCCGAGTTGCTTCGGGACGAAGAGCGGTCGTGCTGGATGTGTGTCGGCGTGCACCGTCCTGACGGAGTGTGTTTGCCGTTGGCGCGAGCGGCAACGCGAAGTACATGAGTCAATCGAACCGCGGCACGCATCAAGATTCCGTATCCGAGCGGAGTGCATCTGCCAAGGCCCGGCGGGTCACGGCGAAGGCGACTGCTCCCGCGTCGCAGGTGGCGGACAAGGCAGCCGAGAAGTCCGGTGACGTGGCGTCAGCAGCCGTGGATGCGGCCGGGCGTACGGCCGGGATGAGCACCGCGGTCGTGCACAGCGCGGCCGAGCGTGTCCAAGCCGGCCGCCAAGTCGTCATCGCCGCCTCGGGACAGGCCGTGGCCTTCGCCAAGACGGCATGGACGTTGATCGCCCATCGAAAGCTCCTCGCCGCCGGTGTGGGTGCGGGCTTGTCAGCGTTGGGTGCCACGTCATACCTGGCGGGTCGCCGCGCGGGGCGCCGCACGCACGGTCCGATCACCCGCCTGACCGGCGGGCGGATCTGAGGCGAGAGGCGGGCCCGTCACTCGTAGCGGGGCCGCCGCGCGATATCACAACTCGGTTGAAACATGAGGCCGGTGTCTGCCCGAGTATCTGAGCGCGGCACCGTCGAGCAGGCTGGCGCCTTCTGCCACTGGACGGCGACCTGGATGTGGACGCCGAGCATCCGGGCGAGGATCACGCGCATGTGCGGGAGCCGTACTCAGGGAAAGAAGAAGTGCCCTGAGTCTTGAGCCCTCTGTCTGCGGTTTCGTTGCGGGTAGAGGGCTCATTGCTGTGTTGGGTCTTCGAGGAGCTGAGACTGTCAGGGCAGTGCCGTACGGCCATCGTGCAGGTATGCCGTGCTTCCGTCCTGCAATGCCCGGACAGCTACCTGGAACCGGTTGGCGAGACGCTCGCGGAGCATCGTCGAGGCCGTGCCGAGCGGGACGAACCTCACTTCCGACAGTTCGCTGTCGTGGGGATGCATCGCGGCGGACGTCTCGTCGTCGAGGGTGCCTGCGTCGAAGATGAAGGAGAGCTGGTCGTCCCACGGGCCGTGCGAGGACACCCAGTCGACGACCAGTAGGGAACGCAGGGCGATGAGCAGACCCAGTTCCTCTTTCACCTCGCGGATCGCCGCGACATGGGGTGGCTCGTTGGCCTCGGCCATGTCGCCGGGCAGGTCCCACCCCGGCTTGTACGTGGGGTTGACCAGGAGGACGCGGCCGGAGCTGTCCCGGATCAGAACGTCTGCGGCGACACGCTTGCGGACCTGGGTGGCATTGCCCTCGGCGAGGTAGGCGTTCCAAGCGTCTGGATCGGCGGGCGTGGGCCTCATGAGCGGCTGCCCTCCACGGGCGTGAGGATGTCTGCCAGCAGCAGTATTCTCGCCCGTTTGGCCTGGTCGAGCCGGGCCAGGAGGTCGCGCACGGGGCGGTATGCCCTGTGTGGTTCCAGCCGGATTCGCAGGTCGTCGAGTTGGTGCATGACCCGGACAGAGCCGAGAGTGGGGGCGGTCGTGGTCAACAGCTCGTCGCCGACGTTCACGGCGGCATCCAGGTCCTCGCGGTGGATGTGGAGGCCGGCCAGTGCGATGCGGCTCAGGGCAAGGGAACGTGCTCGACCTGCCTCACGGAGGCTCACGGCACGTTCGGCATGCTCGACTGCACTGTCGTACCGCTTCATGTCCCGCAGGACGAGCGCCGATTCACTGGCCAGCGCGGCGGCGTCGAAGGGACTGACCCACGGATGTGCCGGGCCGGCCTCCTTGACCGCTGGGCGGCGGGCGAGGCCCAACAGGTGTCCGGGGATGTGGAAGGCATCCGCGACCTGTTCGAAGATCGAGAGTTTTTCCACCCGGCTGCGGCCGTTCATGTAGTCGTAGAGTCGCCCCTGGGTGATGTCGGCGGCTGCCGCGATACGGCGCGTACTGATTCCGCGGTGGTTGAGCAGCCGGAACAGGCCGCCCATCGGGCCCGGACCGCACTCGGACAGGCCGGCTACGCCCCTGGCCTGGTTGTAGGCGACGGCCTGGCCGGCTACAGGAAAGGAGCGCCGTACGACCGGCTCATCGCCACCTGTGGCGTCCTCGCCGTCCCCCACGCCTGGCTGGAGCAGACCCGGCCCGGCGGTCTGATCCTCGCCACGCTGTGCGGCTGGATGTACGCCTCCGAACTGGCCCGCCTGACCGTCCACCCCGATGGCACGGCCACCGGCACCTTCCTGGGCGGCCAGATCTCCTTCATGCTCGCCCGCCCGCACACGCCACCCCCGCTCGGCACGCTTCCCGACCTCGACCTCGGCGACGAACGCCCCACCCCGCTGCGCGGTACCGACCTGGACGACTGGAACACCCGTTTCGTTGCTCAGCTGGCCGCCCCTGGAACCCAGAGGGTCACCCTCGTTCGAGGAGGTCGCACCGAACAGGTCCTCATCGACGTCGAGGCCGGCTCATGGGCAGCCCTCCGCCAGGACGAAGTGGACCGCCGGCTGGTCCGTCAAGGCGGGCCCGAGCCCCTCTGGGATGCAGTCGAAGAGCACGTCACACGGTGGCGGGCGGACGGCGCTCCCTCCCTGGAACGCTTCACGATCACCGTGGGCCCGGAGGGGCAGCACATCACGTGGCCGAGGACCGGATAACGGGTCACGTACTCGAAGAGATCGATGTCGCCGTTGCGCGTCGCACTTCTGATCTGTGAAGAAGGGGCTGCAAACGGGCAATGCGGGCGTGATCGGCCGGAGAGGGCGGTCGTTGAGCGTGCATGCGCTACCTGTAGGTCCTGCAAAACACAAGGTGTCACACTCGGTGACTTCAAGGTCGGCTGACAGTCATGACAGTTCAAAAAACTGTTAGGATGCCGAAAATTTGCGGACTCAAAGGGTCTGCCTTTTTGTGAACGCCCCCGGCTCCAGTGACGACGCCGCTGTTCCGGGGAGCCGGAGCCGTCTTCCCGCCGCCCATGACGCGCGGGACAGGACCGCGGGTCCCCGGCCGGTGCGCCGGGCGCCGCGGCTGATGCCGGGCTCCATGAGTCGTAAGGAGGTGGCGCGATTGCACGGGGTGGAAACAGCCCGGTTCGGCGCTGTGATGATCATTGGTCTGCTGGTCCTCTTCTACGGAGGGACCTTCCTGATCTCGACCCGCATCGGCAAGAAGGACGAGAACGCCGATGCGTACATGACCGGTGGTAACAACATCGGTTTCGGAATCTCCGCCGCCAGCATGACGGCGACCTGGATCTGGGCGGCCTCGATGTACGCGTCCGCGACGTCGGGGTACACCTACGGCATATCGGGGCCCATCCACTACGGGCTCTGGGGCGCCCTGATGATCCTCTTCATCTACCCCTTCGGCAAGCGCATCCGCTCCGTCGCCCCCAAGGCGCACACGCTGGCCGAAGTCATGTACGCGCGGCACGGCCGCTCCAGCCAGCTGATGCTCGCCGGCTCCAACGTCGTCGGCAGTCTCATCAGCCTGATGTCGAACTTCATCGCCGGCGGCGTGCTGATCTCGCTGCTGTCGCCGTTCAACTTCACCCAGGGCGTCTTCGCCGTGGCCGCGGGCGTGCTGCTCTACACCCTGTGGTCCGGTTTCCGCGCCTCCGTGCTGACCGACTTCATCCAGGTCGTCGCGATGCTCGGCGCGGTGGCCGTGATCGTTCCGGTCATCTTCTTCGCGGCCGGCTTCCCGGCGGCGTTCGAGACCGGCGCGCACCACCTGACCCCGCAGCAGGGCAACTTCTTCTCCAGCCACGCGTTCATGAACCAGGGCGCCCCCTACATCGCCGCGGTGCTGGCCTACGCCATCGGCAACCAGACCATCGCGCAGCGGCTCTTCGCGGTGAAGCAGAGCCTGATCAAGCCGACCTTCGTCACCGCGACCATCGGCTACGGCGCCATGGTGATCGGCGTCGGCATGCTCGGGGTGCTCGCCCTCTACATCGGCTTCGAGCCGACCGGCGGCGACCTGAACAACCTCATCCCCGAGATGGCCGCCACCTACCTGTCGCCCGCGCTGCTGGTGGTGTTCTTCATCATGATCGTCGGTGCGCTGTCCTCCACCGCGGACGCCGACCTCTGCGCCCTCTCCTCGATCACGATGACCGACATCTACGGCCAGGGGGTGGCCGGCAAGGAGAAGGCCAACCCCAGGACGATGCTGCTGGTCGGACGCATCACGATGGTGCTGGCGACCGCGGCGGCCGTGGCCTTCGCCAGCCTCCGCCTGAACATCCTCGATCTGCTGGTGTTCGTCGGCGCGCTGTGGGGCGCCCTCGTCTTCCCGGTGCTGGCCAGCTTCTACTGGGAGAAGGTCACCAGCAGGGCGTTCACCACCTCGGTGCTCGCGGCGCTCGCGGTGTTCCTGCCGGTCCGCTTCAGCTGGATCCCCACGGACGGCGCCTTCGGCATCCTCGTGGACGTCCTGGCGGTCATCGGCATCGGCGTCGTCCTCGGTCTGATGGTGTTCGGCTTCCTGGGCGCCAGGCCGGCGAAGATCGTCGGTGTGCTGGCCGCAGTGGTGTCCGCGCCGTTCGCCATCGGGTCCCTGCACGAGTACGCGACGCTGAGCGGCTCCCTGGTGGCCTACTCCGTGAGCACCGTCATCTGCTGGGCGATGTCCGTGGGCAACAACGAACGCTTCGACTTCGCCGTCATCGCCCAGTGCACCGGTGACTTCGACGACGGTTCCGCGCGGGTGTCCGCCGGCACCGACGGCGACGGCGGCAGGGCGGGTGTCCCGCGGCCGGCGGGGGGCGTCCACGACGAACCCGACCTTGCCGCAAGCAGCAAGTGAAGAAAGAGGAGGCCCGGTGACCACCTTCGCTCTGAGCGTGTACGTCCTGATGTGGCCCGCCATCGTGGCCGCTGTCCTGTTCGTGATCAGCCGTGGGTTCTTCCGCGAGTGGGTCGAGGCCCGCCGCAACGGAGAGCGCCTGATCTGAGCCCGGTCGCTGATCGAAAAGACGGAAGAGCCCCCCTTCGCGGTTGTCCCGCGGAGAGGGGCCTTCTGCCGAGGTGTGCCGGGTCAGCGGTGGTCGGTGCGGTGGTGACCCTCGTTGCGGTGGTCGTTACGGCGGTCGTCGCGGTGGTCGCGGCGGTCGTCGTGGCGACCGTTGCGGCGGTCGTCGTGGCGGTCGTTGCCCCACTTGAGGGTGTCCACGACGCGGCCGCGCTCATTGCGCAGGGTGGCGGTGTCGCGGCGGTCCCAGACCTGGTTGCGGCGGTCCTGGTAGAGGTCCCGACGGGTGTCGCGGCCCACTCCGGTGTGGACGCGGACCGTCGAGCGGCCGTCGAGGCGGTAGTGGCGGAACGTGTACCTGTGGCCGTGCTGGTCGGACAGCGTCCACCCGCTCATGTTGACGCTGTGGTGGCTGTTGTTGGTGATGGCCACCCACTCCTGGTTCAGGGCGCGGTGGGAGCGGTGGTCGCGGCCGGAGTCGAGGTGCACGTTGCTGATCACCACGTTCTCGCGATGGCGCGGGGCGTGGTCGGCGGCGGACGCCGGCAGCACCACCGTCCCGACCAGGGCTCCGGCCGCGGCGACGGCGGCGGCCAGACGACGGACGGTCACAGAAACGGAAACGGTCACAGGCTCTCCCTGCTTGGTGCGAGCACGCCCCGCCCGCCGCGGCGAGCCGCGCGGGAGGGCGTGCGCTGTGCGGGTGGCGGCCGGCTGGCCGCGCCTCCACAGACTGTCCGCTCATTCCGGGACATGTACGCAATCTCCGGGCGGTGTTACGAACCATCCATATTTCCGTGACTCTTGCCTGTAATGGCCATTCAGGCACCGAATGCGTGTGGTTGACGGAAAGTCAGCACGGTCAGCCCTTGCGGGCGTTGGCCTCCCGTGCCCGCACGCCAGGGTGCGCCACCCCTGCCGCTCTCCGGCCGTCACCCGTGAGTGGGTAACGGCGGCGGCCGGGCGCACGGCGTACCCGGTGCACACGGCGCAGGGCCCTGGTTCTCCACCAGGGCCCTGCGACGCACCGCGGTCACGTACCGCCGTGTATACCGATGTACCGATGTGACGAGTTACGCCCCGTCAGCCGCACTGGCAGGGGCCGCCCGACTGGCAGCCGCAGCCGCAGCCCGAGCCGCAGCCGCAGGCGCCGAAGAGCGGCAGGCTCTTGATCTCGGCGGGCTGCTCGGTCTCGCGCTCCTGCGTGGGGTCGGGCGTGATGCCGGGGGATTCGGACATGGGTCCCTCCTCGAGGCTGGTGCCTTTGCCCATTTCATGCCCGCCGCACTGGGCGCATCAACGGCGCACAGTGGCTCGTGCGCGCCCTGGCGTCAGCCCTTCGCGCCGGTCCCGGACGGTGACGCGCCGGACGGTCACGAGCGGGACGGTCACGCGCCGGCCGCCGCACGGCCCCACCGCCGCACCGGCCCTCACACGCCCTCCGCCCCCGTCACCGGCTGGATGTCCTGCTGCTGCAGCTCGTCCGCGTGCTCACCCGTCACCAGGTACACCACCCGCTTCGCCACCGCCACCGCGTGGTCGGCGTAGCGCTCGTAGTAGCGGCCGAGCAGGGTGACGTCCACCGCCGTCTCGATGCCGTGCTTCCAGCGGTCGTCGATCAGGTGGGTGAAGAGGGTGCGGTGCAGCAGGTCCATCTCGTCGTCGTCCTGCTCCAGCTGCATCGCCAGGTCGACGTCCTTGGTCACGATCACCTCGGCCGCCTTCGCCATCAGGCGCTGCGCGAGCTGGCCCATCTCCAGGATGGTGGCGTGCAGGTCCTGCGGGACCGCGCGCTCGGGGAAGCGCAGCCGGGCGAGCTTGGCCACGTGCTGGGCGAGGTCGCCCGAGCGCTCCAGGTCGGCGGACATCCGCAGGGAGGTGACGACGATCCTCAGGTCCGTCGCCACCGGCTGCTGGCGGGCCAGCAGGGCGATGGCCCGTGCCTCCAGGTCGTGCTGGAGGTCGTCGACCTTCTGATCGCCCTCGATCACGCTCTCGGCCAGCTTCAGATCGGCGTCGAGCATGGCGGTCGTGGCGCGCCCGATCGCCGACCCGACCAGCCGGGCCATCTCCACCAGACCGTCGCCGATCGAGTCGAGTTCCTCGTGGTACGCGTCCCGCATCAGGGTTCCCTCTCGTATGTGTTCTTCGGGGGTTCGTAAGGGGGCTCGTACCCCACGCTCTCAACGTTCCGGGCCCAACGCGTCCGTTTCCGTCACCCCAAATGAACCATCACTGGCCCCGAGGTGAACTCTGGGCGACGAGTGTTCGAGCTCGCACCCGGACGGCTGTGGGCATGTCGTACCCCGTGCCTAACCTGGACGCATGGACCTGAACGCGGCGGTCGCCGCAGCGGCAGCGATCGCCGGAGTGCTCACCGGCGTCATCGCCATGCTGGCGTTCCGCTGGAGCGAGCGCGAGCAGAAAAGCGCGACTCGCGCCGCCCTGCACACCGAACCGGTGCTTCCACCGGGTGTGGACACCGTCCTGTCCGTCCTGCGCTCCTCCGCCGTCGTCCTCGACGAGACCGACACCGTGGTCAAGGCCAGCTCCGCAGCGTACGCCCTCGGGCTGGTCCGCGGCGGCGAGCTCTCCGTGGAGCCGATGCTCCAGATGGCCCGGGACACCAGGAGGGACGGGGAGATACGGCAGATCGAGCTGGACCTTCCCCGGCGCGGCACCGGACGCGGCGAGGCCCTCGCCGTCTCCGCGCGCGTCGCGCCGCTGGGCTCCCGCCTGATCCTGCTGCTCGTCGAGGACCTCACCGAGGCCCGCCGTATCGAAGCCGTACGACGCGACTTCGTCGCCAACGTCAGCCACGAGCTGAAGACGCCCGTCGGCGCGCTCTCCCTCCTCTCCGAGGCCGTGATGGACGCCTCCGACGACCCCGAGGCCGTGGAGCGTTTCGCCGGGCGCATGCAGATCGAGGCGACCCGGCTGACCAACCTGGTGCAGGAGCTCATCGACCTGTCCCGGGTGCAGAACGACGACCCGCTGGAGGACGCCGAGCCCGTCCGTGTGGACCAGCTGGTCGCCGAGGCCATCGACCGCTGCCGCCACCAGGCCGGCACCAAGCAGATCACCATGGCCACCGGAGGTACCGCCGACCTGCGGGTGTGGGGCAACCGCGGCCAGCTCGCCGCCGCCCTCGGCAACCTCGTGGAGAACGCCGTCAACTACTCCCCGGCCCGCACCCGCGTCGGCATCGCCGCCCGCCGGGTGGACGCGCCCGGCGGGGACGTGATCGAGGTCGCCGTCACCGACCAGGGCATCGGCATCTCCGACAAGGACAAGGAGCGTATATTCGAGCGCTTCTACCGCGTCGACCCGGCCCGCTCACGCGCCACGGGGGGCACCGGCCTGGGCCTGGCGATCGTGAAGCACGTGGTCGCCTCGCACGGCGGGGAGATCACGGTGTGGAGCGCCGAGGGACAGGGGTCCACCTTCACCCTGCGGCTGCCGGAGGCGGCCGCGGCCCGCGAGGCCCGTGACCGGGACCGCGAACGGGACCACGCACAGCAGTACCCCGTCCTCCACGAGGAGGCCGGGCGGTCCAGGACCGAACCAACCCCTTACGAACCGCTTCCCGCCCCGGAGGTCCTTCCGTGACCCGAGTGCTCGTCGTCGAGGACGAGGAGTCCTTCTCCGACGCCCTGTCGTACATGCTCCGCAAGGAGGGCTTCGAGGTCGCCGTCGCGGCCACCGGGCCCGACGGACTCGACGAGTTCGAGCGCAACGGCGCCGACCTCGTCCTCCTCGACCTGATGCTGCCGGGCCTGCCCGGCACGGAGGTGTGCCGCCAGCTGCGCGGCCGCTCCAACGTCCCCGTGATCATGGTGACCGCCAAGGACAGTGAGATCGACAAGGTCGTCGGCCTGGAGATAGGCGCGGACGACTACGTCACCAAGCCGTTCTCCTCGCGCGAGCTGGTGGCCCGTATCCGCGCGGTGCTGCGCCGGCGCGGCGAGCCCGAGGAGGTCGCCCCGGCCGCGCTGGAGGCCGGCCCGGTCCGCATGGACGTCGACCGGCACGTCGTGACCGTCTCCGGCTCCAAGGTCGACCTGCCGCTGAAGGAGTTCGACCTGTTGGAGATGCTGCTGCGCAACGCCGGACGTGTGCTGACCCGTATGCAGCTCATCGACCGCGTCTGGGGCGCCGACTACGTGGGCGACACCAAGACCCTCGACGTCCACGTCAAGCGGCTGCGTGCCAAGATCGAGCCGGACCCGGGCGCGCCGCGGTACCTGGTGACGGTCCGGGGGCTGGGTTACAAGTTCGAGCCGTGAGCGGTGCCGGTGGTTCGGTGGTCCCGGGCCGCCGGGCGGAGTCCGGCGCAGCACGTCGAAGCCCGCGCAGCGGTGCGAGGAGTGCGTGGGGGAGGGGTCCCTCGACGTCCACGTCAAGCGGCTGCGTGCCAAGATCGAGCCGGACCCGGGCGCGCCGCGGTACCTGGTGACGGTCCGGGGGCTGGGTTACAAGTTCGAGCCGTAGGCCGGCCGGGCCGGGCGGCAAGGCTCCTACGGCAAGGGCGGCATCCTCCGCACGGAGGGTGCCGCCCTTGTGGCGTACGGCGCGGGTCTCAGTCGCCGGCCGCCGACTGGGAGGCCGAGTCGCTCGGGGCCGGGGTGGTGTCGCCGCCGGACGGCTTCGACTTGTCCGCCGAGGGCGACTTCGACTCCTCGTCCGCTCCGGAGCCGCCCGGGGCCGCCGGGGCGCTGCTCGGGCCCCACTTGTCGAAGTAGCCCTCGGCCGGGACGACGAAGGCGCGCAGGCTCACGTCACCGGTCTGGCTGAAGGTGAAGGTGACCTTCTGGGCGTTGCCGTCCTTCAGGCCGGGGCCGGGGCTGGGCAGCGCGGCGGAGGCGTTGCCCTCGCCGCCGATGACCACGGAGCCGTGTGCGGGGATGGTCAGCTTGCCCTGGCCCTGGGCGGGGGTGATCTGGGCGGTGCCGTTGCCCTCGACGCTGATCGCGTCCAGCGTCTGGGCGGCCTTGCCGTTGTTGAAGAGCGTCGCGGTGATCACGGCCGGGCCCTTGGTCTGGGTGCCGGGCTGGGTGACGACCACCGCGTTCTGGATCTTGATGTCGCCGACGCTCGCGGCCGCGTTGTCGGGCTTGATCTGGAGCGTCTGTGCATCGTTGCCGGCGGCGCACGCGGCGAGCGAGGCGATCGAGAACGCGAGGGCGGCGGCGGCGAGGGCGCCGCGTCGAAGGCTGCTGCTCACGGCGGCGGCAACTCCTTTAACGCAGGGGCGGCTCTGTGAACAAAGCCACCCTAAGTGTCTGTCGGCGGCCTTAGGTTATCGAGCCGTCCCAACGGGGCCGCACCCGACCCGCCCCTGTGCCTCCCGGGGCACGCGGACACCTGCCCGGCGGACCGCTCCCCGCGGCCGGGAATCCGGCCGCGGGGACAACCCGGCGCGGGCCGTCCGCATTGGCCGCGCCCCCGTCCGCCATTCACATAAGGGCCCGTCCGCATAGCCGGCCTCCGGCGTTGCGCGGATTTCCGGTGAAGGAATGCGCGCGGTGACGGGAATTGATCACCGGCCGTCCCGCCGGCCGATGTGACGAAGGCCGTGATCAATTCCGGATTCGGCCGGGACTCACCGGGACCGCACCGAACGGAGTAGCGGAAGTCGAGTGTCGGGAACCAGACAAATCGGGATGTTCGGCCGTTTGGACGGGCCGCCGGAAGTGTGTAACGTACGCGTTTCGCCCCGCGTGAAGAGCCCCTCCGACCTGCGAATACCCGCTTCCTCTTGACCCCCGTGACCCTTCCGAAGCACGTTCCTGTTGCTGTTGTCAAGCCCCGAGATATGCCCTGACCTGCGAAAACGCCATTCAGAAGACGCCGTATCCGTGTTACCCTGGATAGCCACGGAAGGGGTACCTGTCACATGACGTTCAAGGTTGGCGACACCGTGGTCTATCCCCATCACGGGGCCGCGCTGATCGAGGCCATCGAAACTCGCCAGATCAAAGGCGTGGACAAGACCTACTTGGTGCTGAAGGTCGCCCAGGGTGACCTGACGGTGCGTGTGCCAGCGGACAATGCGGAGTTCGTCGGCGTGCGTGATGTGGTCGGTCAGGACGGGCTGGACCGGGTCTTCGAGGTGCTGCGCGCTCCGTACGCCGAGGAGCCCACGAACTGGTCGCGTCGCTACAAGGCAAACCTGGAGAAGCTCGCCTCCGGCGATGTCATCAAGGTCGCGGAAGTCGTGCGCGACCTGTGGCGTCGCGAGCGCGAGCGTGGACTCTCCGCCGGTGAGAAGCGCATGCTCGCCAAGGCCCGCCAGATCCTGGTGAGCGAGCTCGCCCTCGCGGAGAACACCAACGAGGACAAGGCCGAGGCCCTGCTCGACGAGGTCCTCGCCTCCTGACGCGAGGCGACCGCCACACCCGCCTCAGTTCAGCACAGTGAAATGCCGCGGTGCCCGATGACGCGATTCCCGTCGCCGGGCGCTGCGGCATGTCCATACCCGCGAGTGCCCACGCGTGGCATCCATGCCGTACGACGAGGGAAGAATCCCCCGATACTGTGTGCCGGGCCCGGACAGGGACTCGACCAGGGTCACGGAAGGGTCCGGTCAAGGCCTCGCGCCCGGCACTCCCCGCGCTCCACGAGCGGGGGCTACTACCCCCAGGCCATACCCACGCCGGGCCGGAACACAAACCTGACAGGAACCGATGTCTGACGATTCGCGCCCCTCGCCCACGGCCGGCCGGCCGGGAGTGCCCGTCGCCGCCGTGATCCCGGCCGCCGGCCGGGGCGTACGCCTCGGTCCGGGTGCCCCCAAGGCGCTGCGCACCCTGGGCGGCACGCCCATGCTCGTCCACGCGGTGCGGGCCATGGCCGCCTCCCGCGCCGTCTCCCTCGTCATCGTCGTCGCCCCGCCCGACGGCACCGCCGAGGTCAAGTCGCTCCTCGACGCCCACCCCCTGCCCGAGCGCACCGACGTCCTCGTCGTACCCGGCGGCGAGACCCGCCAGGAGTCCGTCGGGCTCGGCCTCGACGCGCTGCCGCCCGGCCACGAGATCGTCCTCGTGCACGACGCGGCCCGCCCGCTGGTACCGGTGGACACCGTGGACGCGGTCATCGAGGCCGTACGGGACGGAGCCGTCGCCGTCGTGCCGGCACTGCCGCTCGCGGACACCGTCAAGCAGGTCGAGCCCACGCCGGGCGGGCCCGAACCGGTCGTCGCCACGCCCGACCGGTCGCGGCTGCGCGCCGTACAGACCCCACAGGGCTTCGACCGGGCGACGCTGATCCGCGCCCACGAGACGGTCACCGACGACGTCACCGACGACGCGAGCATGGTCGAACAGCTCGGGGAGCCGGTCGTGACCGTGCCCGGCCACGAGGAGGCGTTCAAGGTCACCCGCCCACTGGACCTGATCCTCGCGGAGGCGGTCCTGGCCCGCCGGAGGCTCAACGATGGCTTCTGACGCACCCCTGCTGCCCCAGGTCGGCATCGGCACCGACATCCACGCCTTCGAGGACGGCCGCGAACTGTGGTGCGCGGGCCTGAAGTGGGAGGACGAGGGCCCCGGACTGGCCGGGCACTCCGACGCCGACGTCGTCGCGCACGCCGCGTGCAACGCGCTGTTCTCCGCCGCCGGCCTCGGCGACCTCGGACAGCACTTCGGTACCGGGCGCCCCGAATGGTCGGGCGCGTCCGGGGTCACGCTCCTGACGGAGGCCGCACGGATCGTCCGCGCGGCGGGCTTCCGGATCGGCAACGTCGCCGTACAGGTCGTCGGCCCCCGGCCGAAGATCGGCAAGCGGCGCGAGGAGGCCCAGAAGATCCTCTCCGAGGCGGCCGGCGCGCCGGTCACCGTCTCCGGCGCGACCACCGACGGGCTCGGCTTCCCCGGCCGGGGCGAGGGTCTGATGGCGGTGGCCACGGCGCTCGTGGTGCGGGTGAGCTGAGAGCGTGCGAGGGTACCCGCACAGGCCGCCACTGCCCCGGCTCACGGAGGTGCCCCCATGTCCGCCGCCCTGTCCGACCGGATCAAGTCACTGCTCGACGGCCCCGTCTTCGTCGTCGTCGGCACCATCCAGCCCGACGGCAGCCCGCAACTGTCCCCGGTCTGGGTGAAGCGGGACGGCGACGACCTCCTCATCTCCACCACCGCCGACCGCCGCAAGAAGCTGAACCTCGACCGCGACCCCCGCGTCAGCGTCGTCGTCCTGGACCCCGAGTCGCCCTACGAGTACGCCGAGATCCGCGGCACCGCCGAACTCACCACCGAGGGCGCCCGGGAACTCATCGACCAGCTGTCCCTGAAGTACACCGGCAAGAAGTACGCGGAGTTCAACCCGTCCTCGGCCCAGGACGCCGACCGGGTGGTGGTGCGGGTCCGGCCGGAGAAGGTCGCGGGGAGGCTGTAGGGCTGCCGGGTCCGGGTCGAGTGAAGTACGCCGCCTGCGGGCGGAGCCCGCTGTTGGACGGGGCAACCCCTCCTCGGCCCGGGACGCCGACCGGGTGGTGGTGCGGGTCCGGCCGGAGGAAGGTCGCCGGGAGGCTCTGACGGCCGGCCGGCGGCCGGTCGAGGTCACGCACGCGCGGCGGGTCCGCGGGAATGAGTGCGAGGCACTCCCCGCGGCCCACTACCCTGGAGGCGTGACTATTCGCCTGTACGACACCAACGCCCGGCAGATCCGTGACTTCACCCCGCTCAAGCCGGGCTGTGTCTCGATCTACCTGTGCGGTGCCACCGTGCAGGCGGCCCCGCACATCGGACACATCCGCTCGGGGCTGAACTTCGACATCATGCGCCGCTGGTTCACCTACCGCGGCTATGAGGTGACGTTCATCCGCAACGTCACCGACATCGACGACAAGATCATCGCCAAGGCGCACGAGCAGAACCGCCCCTGGTGGGCGATCGGCTACAACAACGAGCGCGCCTTCGACGACGGCTACGCCGCCCTCGGCTGCCTGCCCCCCACCTACGAGCCCCGCGCCACCGGCCACGTGCCGGAGATGGTCGAGATGATGCAGGGCCTCATCGAGCGCGGTCACGCCTACGCCGCCGACGGCAACGTCTACTTCGACGTGCGCTCCTTCCCCGGCTACCTGCAGCTGTCGCGGCAGGAGCTGGACAACCTCCAGCAGCCCTCCGGCGCCGGCGAGACCGGCAAGCGGGACCCGCGCGACTTCGCCATGTGGAAGGCGGCCAAGCCCGGCGAGCCCACCTGGCCCACCCCCTGGGGCGAGGGCCGGCCGGGCTGGCACCTGGAGTGCTCGGCCATGGCCCACAAGTACCTCGGCTCCGCCTTCGACATCCACGGCGGCGGCCTGGACCTGATCTTCCCGCACCACGAGAACGAGATCGCCCAGGCCAAGGCCTACGGCGACGACTTCGCCCAGTACTGGGTGCACAACGCCTGGGTGACCATGGCCGGCGACAAGATGTCCAAGTCGCTCGGCAACAGCGTGCTGGTCTCCGAGATGGTCAAGCACTGGCGGCCCATCGTGCTGCGCTACTACCTCGGCACCCCGCACTACCGCTCGATGATCGAGTACAGCGAGGAGTCGCTGCGCGAGGCCGAGTCCGCCTTCGCCCGCATCGAGGGCTTCATCCAGCGCGTGGTGGAGAAGGCCGGCCCGGTCGAGCCCGCCGACCAGGTCCCGCCCGCCTTCGCCGAGGCCATGGACGACGACCTCGGCGTCCCCCAGGCGCTCGCCGTCGTCCACACCACCGTCCGCCAGGGCAACAGCGCCCTCGCGGCCGACGACAAGGAAGCTGCCGTGGCCCGCCTCGCCGAGGTACGCGCCATGCTCGGCGTCCTCGGCCTCGACCCGCTCGACGAGCACTGGGCCGGCGAGAGCGGCGACCGCGGCGAAGACCTCCACGGCGTGGTCGACACCCTGGTCCGCATGGTCCTGGACCAGCGCGAGGCCGCCCGCGCCCGCAAGGACTGGCCCACCGCCGACGCCATCCGCGACCAGCTCAACCAGTCCGGCCTGGTCATCGAGGACAGCCCGGAGGGACCCCGCTGGAGCCTCGGCTCACGCTGAGCCCCGCGTGGGCACCGAAGACCGACTGTGCCGCCCGACCCCACGGGCGGCACACTCCATGGACGTACGCTTCATAGACGTCTTCATATTCACAGACGTACAGACGACGCTTTCAACAGACAGGTAGGTCATGGCCGGGAACAACCGCCGCATGTCCGGCAAGAAGGGCGCCCAGGTCGGCAGCGGCGGCAAGCGGCGCCGAGGCCTGGAGGGCAAGGGCCCCACACCCCCCGCCGAGATGCGCAAGGGCCACGCCAAGCAGCGCGCCGCACAGGCCAAGGCCCGCCGCGCCCAGGGCGGCCGCCCGCAGCAGCGGCGCGGCTCGGGCCGCTCCTCCTCCGAGTTCGTCGTCGGACGCAACCCGGTCGTCGAGGCGCTGCGCGAGGGCGTGCCCGCCTCCACGCTCTACGTCCAGCAGTTCATCGACAACGACGAGCGCGTGCGCGAGGCACTCCAGCTCGCGGCCGAACGCGGCGGCATCAACCTCATGGAGGCCCCGCGCCCCGAGCTCGACCGGATGACGAACGGGCTCAACCACCAGGGTCTCGTCCTCCAGGTCCCGCCCTACGAGTACGCCCACCCCGAGGACCTGGCCGACGCCGCCCACGACGCCGGCGAGGACCCGCTGATCGTCGCCCTCGACGGGGTGACCGACCCGCGCAACCTCGGCGCGGTCGTCCGCTCCGTCTCCGCCTTCGGCGGACACGGCGTGGTCGTTCCCGAACGGCGCGCGGCCGGCATGACCGCCGGTGCCTGGAAGACCTCCGCCGGCACGGCCGCCCGTACGCCCGTCGCCCGCGCCACCAACCTGACGCGCGCCCTGGAGACGTACCAGAAGGCGGGCATCACCGTCGTCGGCCTCGCCGCGGACGGCGACGTCGAACTCGGCGACCTGGACGCCCTGGAGGGCCCCGTCGTCATCGTCGTCGGCAGCGAGGGCAAGGGCCTGTCCCGGCTGGTCGGCGAGACCTGCGACCTGCGGGTGCGGATCCCGATGCCGGGCGGGGCGGAGTCGCTCAACGCCGGTGTGGCGGCCGGGATCGTGCTGTACGAGGCGGCGCGCAGGCGCGCGTGACCGGGCGCCCGGCACACCCTTGACGCGGTCCGGACAGATCCGACGCGTCAAGGCAGTGTCCTAACACCTCATCACTCGGTTAGATGAGTGTGGACACCAGAACACCCCGCACACCCACGGGGGACCGCTCGTCGGGGTACGACGACGCTCCCGCGCTGAGCATGGTGAAGGTGCCGAGCGATCCGGCGCAGGTCATCGTCAACAACGCCAGTTTCCGCGTGCAGTTGGGCGCCTCCTCACGGCGCACCCTGTTCCCGCGTACCGCCTGGCACCCGAGCGGCGCCCAGTACGCGGCCCGCACGCCCGCCGTCGGCACGGCGGGCCGGGCCGGGGCCGCCGCCCAACGCCGCCCGGTCGTCTGGAGCGGCAGGTCCGCACCCGACGACACCGGCGCCCACCGGCTGCTGCAGGCCGTACGCAGCGGAAGCGTCCAGTACGCCGACGAGACGCCCACCGACACCATGGCCACGCAGGTCGTCCCACGCCTCGGCACCACTCCGGGCTACGGCGCCGCCCCCTACGCCGATCTCGACGAGACCGTCGAGATCCCCGTCGTCGGCGCCCCGCGCCCGCCCGCACCCGGCGAGACCCGGCTGCTGCCGCACATGCGGACCGCGGGCAGCGCGTACGAGGAGCCGGCGTACGACCGTGCGGGGTACGGCGGCACCGGACACGGCGGCGCGGGGTACGGCCAACCGCCTTACGGCGAAGCAGACTTCACGGACGACCAGTACGCCGGACACGGGGAGTACGGCCAGTACCGCGAGTACGACGAGCACGGGGAGTACGGGGAGTACGGGGAACACGACGCGCAGGACGCGGCCGCCGAGTACGCGCGCCGGCCCGGCAGGCGGCACGCCGACGACCCCTCCCGGCACGCCTACTACCCCGGCCGCCGCATGAACCTCGGCGTCGTCCTGCTCCCGCTGCGCGTCTTCCTCGGCGGCATCACCGTCTACGCCGGCATGAGCAAGCTCTGCGACCCGCTCTACTTCGACGGCGGCACACGCGGCTCCATGGTCAAGTGGCTCAACTCCCTGCACCCCTGGGACGCCGCCGAACCACTGCGCCAGTTCGCCCTCCACCACCCCGTCGGCTCCGGACTCGCCATCGCCTTCCTCCAGGTCATCGTCGGAGTCCTCACGATCCTGGGCTGCTGGCAGCGGGTCGCCGCGGCGATCGGCGCGCTGCTGTCGGCCGCGCTCATCGTCACCGTCAGCTGGAAGACCGCCCCCGTCTACGACGCCCCGGACATCATCTACCTCGCCGCCTGGTCCCCGCTGATCATCGCCGGCGCCCCCGTCTACTCCGTCGACGGCCGCCTCGCCGCCCTCGCCTGGCGACGGCTCGGCCCACGCTCCGACATCTGGGAGCTGCGCCAGTTCGTCCTGCGCCGCGGCGCCCTGCTCACCGTCGTCGTCACCGGCCTCACCCTGCTGGTCGGCTCGACCCTGGGCGGTGCCGTACGCGACGCCGACCGCGTGGTCGTACCCGGACCCGGTGAAGCCCCGCGCAACGAACGGCCCGGCTCACCGCTGCCCCGGAAGCCGGGCGAACGGCAGCAGAGGCAGCCGTCGGCGCCCGCCTCGCCGGCCCGGCAGGACGGCTCCTCGGCAAGCCCGTCCGACGGCCCCTCCGTCACACCCGGCGAGACCCGCGGGAGCGGCACCGCGACCAGTGGCACACCCAGCGAGACCCAGGGCACCGGCCAGACCCCGCCGCGCCACTCCGCCCCGGCCCAGCAGGCACCCAGCACCAGCTCGGGCCCGACCTCCGGCGGCACCGCCACCGGCGGCAGCGGCAGCGGCAGCAGCGGCAGCGGCGGCTCCAGCGGCTCCAGCGGTTCCAGCGGTTCCAGCGGCAGCCCCGGAGGGTCCGGCAGTGGCAGCTCGTCCTCCGGCCAGCCGGGACTGGTGGGCGGCCTGCTGGGGTGACCGGCGCGGCGCCGGACCGCTGTCACGACGGCTCGCTGTCACGCCGACGGGGTCCCGCACAGCTCGTGTCGTCCGAGCGTGCGGGACCCCGTCGGCGTGCGCACCCGGATCGGGGCGCGGTGGGCCGGGATGCGGTGGGCCGGGCTCACCTGCCCAGCGCCGCCAGCTCCTTCGCGGCCTCCGTGAGGTCCTTCGCGGTGTCGATGGCACGCCAGTACGCGCCCTGCGGAATCGGGAAGCCGGCCAGTCGGCGTTCACGGGCCAGACGCGGGAACGTGGTGCGCTCGTGGTCGCCGCGCTCCGGGAGCAGGGCGGCGAACCCGGGCGAGAAGACGTAGACACCCGCGTTGATCTCGAAGGTCGACGGAGGGGCCTCGATGAAGTCCGTGATGTGCCCGAAGCCGTCCGTCTGCACGGCCCCCCAGGGAAGCCGCGGGCGGGCCAGCGCGAGCGTGGCGACCGCGTCGCGCTCGGTGTGGAAGTCGGCCATGTCGCGCAGCGAGAACCGGGTCCAGATGTCGCCGTTGGTGGCGTACCAGGGCCTGTCCGGGTGAGGGAGGTGCGCGGCGGCGAACTTCAGGCCGCCGCCCCGGCCCAGGGGCTCGGCCTCCACGACGGTGGTGACGTGGACCGGCAGGTCCGCCGACTTCAGCCACTTCTGCAGGACCTCGGCGAGGTGGCCGCAGGAGACCACCACGTCCGTCACACCCTCCTCGGCGAGCCAGGCGAGCTGGTGACCGATGATCGGGGTGCCCGTGCCGGGGATCTCGACCATCGGCTTGGGCCGGTCGTCGGTGTAAGGGCGCAGCCGTGACCCCTGGCCTCCGGCCAGGATCACGGCTTGAGTGGGGCGGGACGCCGTATTCGGATGGGTCATGCCCGAACTGTACGTGCCGCCCCCGCTCGGGCCGGGGGGCCGTCCGGCGCCGGCCGGGCCGGTCACACCCGGCCCGGCCGCGCTCGGCCCCTTGGGGCCGTCAGTTGTGCGCGGACTGGACGCCGGAGGCGAAGGACGTGTCGCAGACCGGGCGGGCGTAGGACTGGGCGCGGGCGGGGCCGTAGATGTTCACGGCGGCGCGGCCCAGGGTGCGGGCGATGGAGGCGCAGTGCCCGGCCAGGGACGGGCGGCCGTTGACCGCCTGCTGGAGGTGGGTGAGGACGACGCCCGGGTCCCTGTCCTGAAGCTCGGTCAGCAACTGGTCGCGCAGCACGTCCTGCGGGGCGCGGGAGCGGGCGTGCGCCGGGGCTCCGGCCGCCACCGCGTCCGACGCGGTGAGCATCGAGTGGGAGGGGCTCCCCGACCAGTTGACCCGGGTGACCGCGAGGGTCCCGGAGAGCACCAGGACGACGGGCAGGACAAGGGCGAGTGAGCGGCCGATCCGATGAACGGGGCCCCGGCCGCGTCGCGTGGGGTGGGTGGTGGAGTGCTTCACGCCAGGCAGAGTAGCCGCTGGTAATGATTTGGCGACATTTAGTCACCTCTTCGAGGGATGGCTCACCCCGCCTCCTCTGGCGACGAGTTGACGCACACTGCTCGAAATGTCCCGTCCGCCAAGGAATTGTGGGGCATGGGAAAGGGCCCCGCGGCAGGCGGCGGGGCCCTTTCCGTCAATCCGGGTGAATCACCCGGAAGTGTCCCGAGGTTTCAGCCCTGAGGCTTTACTCGCGAAGGCGTCAGTCCGACAGGCGCTCACCCGTCGAGGTCGAGAACACGTGCGTCTCGCCCGGCCGCGGCACGACGTGCAGCGTGGAGCCCTTCTCCGGGACGGCACGGCTGTTGACGCGGACGACGAGGTCCTTGTTCTCACCGCCGACCTCGACGCTGCCGTAGACGTAGCCGTCGGCGCCGGTCTCCTCGACCACGTTCACGGAGACGGCGAGGCCGGCCGGGGCGTCCTCGGTGTCCTTCGACAGCGAGGCGGCCGCACCGCCGCCGCCCAGCTCGACCACGTCGAAGTGCTCGGGCCGGACGCCCACCGTCACCGTACGGTCGCCCTTGTCGGCGGCGGCCTTCAGCGCCTCGCGGTTGACCGGCACCACGCTGTTGCCGAACTTCACACCGCCGTCGGTGATCGGCACCTCGATCAGGTTCATCGCCGGGGAGCCGATGAAGCCGGCCACGAAGAGGTTGGCGGGCTTGTCGTACATGTTGCGCGGCGAGTCGACCTGTTGCAGCAGACCGTCCTTGAGCACCGCCACGCGGTCGCCCATCGTCATGGCCTCGACCTGGTCGTGGGTGACGTAGACGGTGGTGATGCCGAGCCGGCGCTGCAGCGAGGCGATCTGCGTACGGGTGGACACGCGGAGCTTGGCGTCCAGGTTGGACAGCGGCTCGTCCATGAGGAAGACCTGCGGCTCACGCACGATCGCGCGGCCCATGGCGACACGCTGACGCTGACCGCCGGAGAGCGCCTTCGGCTTGCGGTCCAGGTACTCGGTCAGGTCGAGGATTTTCGCGGCCTCCTCGACCTTCTGCCGGATCTCCGCCTTGTTCACGCCGGCGATCTTCAGCGCGAAGCCCATGTTGTCGGCGACCGTCATGTGCGGGTACAGCGCGTAGTTCTGGAACACCATGGCGATGTCCCGGTCCTTCGGCGGCAGATGGGTGACGTCGCGGTCACCGATCCGGATGACCCCGGCGTTGACGTCCTCGAGCCCCGCGAGCATCCGCAGCGAGGTGGACTTGCCGCAACCGGACGGGCCGACCAGGACGAGGAACTCGCCGTCCTCGATGTCGATCTCCAGCGCGTCGACGGCGGGCTTCTCGGAACCCGGGTAGATCCGGGTCGCCTTGTCGAACTGAACAGTGGCCATGGCGAATGGGCCCCCTTCTACCGGCAGGAACGTGCCGGACGATCCGTTGTAGGAAGGTGGTTGCCACTACGGGTGATTCCGTTGTGGTGGTGGTGTAGTCCACACAGGTGAACTGGCACAGGACGGTACCCGGCGCCCACCTCTTCTGTCAGTAGCCCAGGCCACGCGAACTCCGCGGAAATTTTCGGCGTGGCCGAGCACCGCACTTTTGACCTCACTTCAGGGCTTCCCGCTTCATCGCCCAGTGCCGACCACACACAGCCCTGCTGAGCTGCGCATGCCCGGTCTGACACGGGCTCCACCTTCGGAACGGCACGCCGGACCGATCAACGAACAGACGTACGAATGGTTGCGCACGGTTTCTGTGGCGCGCGAGCCGTGGAACTTCGTGGCCGGGCGAAACGCGCTCTGTGTACAGTGGAGCAGCCCTTCGCGTACGGCGTGTAGTGGGCGATGCCTCCTTAGCTCAGCTGGCCAGAGCAACGCACTTGTAATGCGTAGGTCGTCGGTTCGAATCCGACAGGGGGCTCCACCTCTGACCTGCGGTTTCTTCCCGGAAGCCGCAGGTCTTTTTGATCTCCAGTTGCACAACCAGTTGCATTCGACCGCTTAACGATCACCCCCACAGGGCCGCTCCCATCTTCACGGCAGCGTCCTCCGCGAGCGGCGAACCGACGTGGGTGTACCGCTGCGTCACGCGCAACTGCGAGTGCCCGAGCAGCTCCATGACGACCCGGAGTCCAACCCCGTTCTCCGTGAGGAGCGTCCCCGCCGTGTGGCGGCCGTCGTGCACGCGCTTCGCCTCGAGGCCCGCAGCCTTCAAGATGTCCTGCCACTCCTCCCAATCCCGCCGCGGATCGATCGGCCGGCCGTTGGGCTGAGCGAACACCAAGTCGTGGTCCTCCCACACGTCGGCCGCCGCCAGGCGCTCCCGCTTCTGCGCGGTGCGCTGCGCCTTCAGCAGGGGGATAAGGGGCGGCGGAATCGGCGCCGTGCGCTTGTTGCGGCCCTTCGGCGCCCGGAAGACCAGACCGCCATCCTTGCGCTCCGGGCACGCCTTCTCATGCCCCGTACAGTCCTTCGGGCAGGGCTTCGGGCAGCCGCGCTTGTAGCTCTTGTGCGCGGTGCAGTTCTTCCGGCACGCCTTCCGGTGGTGCTTCTCGCCGCAGGCGTGCGGATCCTCGCAGCCGTGCCGCCACTTCAGCCGCTGCAGCTGCCACCAGACCTTCATCACGCCCTCATCGAGGTCGAGGTACGTCCAGCGCAGCCCCAGCGCCTCCCCCTGTCGCAGCCCCATCGCAAGGGCCACGGACCACCGGGAGCCGTTGCGTCGCTGCTCAGCCTCGACAAGCACCGCGCGGGCTTCATCACGGGTGAGCGGCTCGATCTCGATCTCTTCGGCCGATGGCGCGTCCAGCAGGGTCGCCACATTCCGGCTGATGATCTCCCGCTGCATCGCCACCTTCAGCGCGCGAGAGATGATCCGGTGCACCTTCAGCACGGTCGAGCTGGCGAGGGGCCGGCGCAGCAGGTCGAGGTACAGCTTGTCGAGGTGTTCGGCGGCGAGCCGGTCGATGCGGTGCTTCCCGATGCCGGGGACGATGTACAGCTGCGCCTTGCTGCGGTAGTCGTCCAGCGTCCGCGGGGCCATCGAGCCGTCCTCGACCTTCCGAGCGCACACGGTGTTCAGGAAGGTATCCATCCACTGCTCGACGGTCGGCGGCCGGCCTGCCTTGCGGACCTTGCCCGCGGCCCGCTGCTTCTCCAGCGCTTTGACCTTCTCCCGCACTTCCGCCTCGGTCGCGGCCATGCGGTGGCGCCGGTCCGGGCGGCCGTCCGGCTTCGTACCGACCGTGACCCAGCCGTGCCACTTCCCGTCGGACTCAGAGAAGTAGATCGACGACTCCCCATTGCCACGTCGATTGCTCATCCCGCCTGCCCCCTTCGTGCGGGAGGAAGGAACTCCCGCTTCCTGGCTTCGCTGACCCAGCGATGGACGGTTCGCACCGGGGCGCCCGACAGCTCTGCGATGCCAGGGGCCGGCGCTCTCTTGGCGGAGACGAACCAGCGGTAAGCCTCCGCGACATCCTGCAGGAACTCGTCAGTGATGCGGCCCTCGGGCGCCTGAATCATCGGAAGGGGAGTTGCGGGGTCGGATGGGTCGTCAGAGATCACGGTCTTGCCGTAAGGGATCGTGCCGCCAAGGTTGCCGTACTGATCTGCCGTCTCCGTGAAGTACTGCTCTAGCGAGTCCAGCGTCGGCGCTTCGGCGCCTCCGGGCTTCGTTAGCACCTGGTGCACACCGGGCAGTGAGGCATGAATGCCGATTTCGGCGAACGGGACTCGGCGCCACGAGCGGCCGCTGATTGCTTCGTCGGACTTCACCACCACCGCATGCGGGTCAAGGCGCTGCGCGTCGTTGGGCCCGGCGGGACGGAACTGCAGGTAGACGACCATCCCGCCTGTCTCTGCGGCCCTGACCCAGCCGCCTGGCCGGTACGAGAGTTGCCAGTCTCCAAAGCGATACATGCGGGCATGGTCGCACTGTGCCATGCGGTGCGCAAGTGACACCACGTACTTGCGCGCACCGCGCTGGACGGCTACGTTCATGCGTAAGTGACCCGCTTACGCAGGAGGGGTTGTGGGCAGCACGCTCATTCCGAAGATCAATCTGTCTATCCCTGAAACCGTCAGTGCCTCTGGCATCGGCCGGACGACTCTCTTCGCTCTGATCAAGACGGGAGAGCTCCAGAGCATCAAGATCGGCTCCCGCCGGTACATCCCGGTCGCTGCGCTGAACGAGTACCTGGAGCGTCTGCGTGAAGAGCAGAACGGGGGCGCCGCGGCATGAGCCACACCGCAGAAACGGCCCGGAGGGAAGCCGGGCCGTTTCAGAAAGACTCCGCGGCGGGCGGTAAGTCCGTGCCCACCGTAGCGCAGACGCCTGACCAGGCGCAGCAGCCGGGCCTGTTCCCCGGCGACGACGCCTTGCCCGTCGCCCGTCCCGTACCCATGCAGACGTCCGGCCGGCTGGAGTTCGCAGCCCGCTGCCCCGAGTGCCGCGCCTGGCACCGACACGTGTCGCTCGGCGTCAAGGACGCGCCCTGCGGAGCCACCTACCGGCTCGAGACCAAGGGCCACCGGCAGGAGGCGGCGTGACGAACATGCTCGACTCCGCCCTGCTCCTGGCGGACAAGGACTTTCACCTCTTCCCCGCCGACCACCCGGGCCTGCCCCAGTGCGCAGGGCGGGCACGCGGCCACGACCCCGCCACCTGCACCGACCGCGGCAAGCACCCTGCCGTGGCCTTCACCCGCAACCACTCCACCGACCGCGCCAAACTGGCCTACTGGTTCCACACTCAGCAGCACAACATCGGCATCGCCGTGGGCGCCTGCCGCGGGCCTGCAGGTGAGCGGCTGCTGGTCGTCGACTCCGATCGGCCCGGGGCGATTGAGGACACAGCGGCAGCGCTCGGTCGCAAGTGGCTGCCCACCATGCGAGTCACCACGGCAAAGGGCTACCACGATTACTTGTGGGCCCCCCGCACGATGAAGCTGGGCAACGGCCTCGGCTCCCTGCGGGGGCGGTTCGACGGCGACGTGCGCGCCGGCAACGCCTACGTCATCGGCCCCGGCTCCGTTCACGCCACCGGCGTCATCTACGAACTCGTCGACCCCGAGCAGCAGCCGGCGCCCGCGCCCGCATGGCTGTTGACCGCGCTGCAGGCCGCGCCCGAGCGCCCCACAGCCGTACCCGCGCAAGGACCGCGCAAGGCGTCCGGGCGGCTCACCCCACTGGTGCGGTTCGTCCTCGAGTCCCAGCCCAAGCAGCGGAACAACCGCCTGTACTGGGCCGCTTGCCGCGCGTTCGAGCAGATGACGGCCGCTCCCCCCAACATCGCTTCCGCCCTGCTCGACGCTGCCACACACATCGGTCTGTCCGAAGCAGAGGCCCGCCAGACCATCACGTCCGCCTACCGATCGAGGGCCGCCCGGTGAACGACCAGAACACAACCGACCAGGCCCGCGCCATCCTGCAGGACAACGGCATCGACGAGCCCGAGAGCAAGGGGCGCGGCCCCTCGCAGGCGTCGCAGCTCGCGGCCCTCGCCCGCGAACGGTACGACCTGTTCATGTCCGAGGACGGCCGGCCCTACGCGGTCGCCAAGGACGGCCCGATGACCGTCTTCGCGCTGCGGGGCAAGGCAGGGCTGCGCTCCCGGCTCAGCCGCGAGTTCACCGACGCCAACGGTGGTTCCGTCCCGTCTCAGTCGGCGCTCGCGGACGCCATGACCGTGCTGGAGGGCGTGGCCGCAGATGCCGAGCCGCGGCAGCTGCACCTGCGGGTGGCACGGCACGAGGAACGCATCGTGGTCGACCTCGCCACGCCGGAAGGGCGCTGCGTCACGATCGGCCCCGATGGATGGCAGCGTGAGCCGACCTCTCCCGTCCTGTTCCGCAGGTCCGGCGCCATGAAGCCGTTGCCCGAACCGATCCGCGAAGGTGACGGCCTGACCAAGCTGCAAGACCTGCTCAACACCGACGAGGAAGGCTTCCATCTGCTGGTCGCCTGGCTGGTCGCCTGCTTCATCCCGGACCTGCCGCACCCGATCCTCACGTTCCGTGGGGAGCAGGGCACCGGCAAGTCCTACGCGGCGAAGATGGTCATCGGCCTTGTCGACCCGTCCGGCGCTCCCAAGCGCACGGCGCCGCGGGACATCAAGGCGTGGGCAACGCAGGCGTTCAACTCGTGGGCCCTGTGCCTCGACAACGTCTCGATCATCCCCGACTGGCTGTCCGACGCACTGTGCCGGGCCGTGACCGGGGACGGCATCGTCGACCGCGCGCTGTACACCGACGATGACGTCGTCGTGCTGGAGTTCCGCCGTGTGCTGGCCATGACCACGATCGATGCGGGGGCCCTCGCGGGCGACCTCGCCGAACGCCTGGTGACGATCGAGCTGCACACCATCCCCGACGCCAAACGGCGCGAGGAAGGGGAGATGGACCAGGCATACGCCGATGCGCACGCCTCAATCCTGGCCAGCCTGTTCGACCTGCTCGCCAAGGTTCTGAAGGTTCTCCCGGACGTCGTACTGACGGAACGCCCCCGCATGGCCGACTTCGCCCGCATCCTCGCCGCGGTCGACCAAGTCATGGAGTGGAAGACCATGGAGAGCTACAAGGCCAGCGCCCGCGACGCGGTGGCCGACGTCCTCGACGGCGAGCCGTTCGCGCAAGCCGTGGTCGCCCTGGTCGACAAGGCCGGCCCGGAAGGACTGTCCCTCACCACACAGCAGATCCTCGACACGGTGGCCACCCCGGACAAACTGCCGAAGAAGTGGCCCAAGGACTCCACACGGGCCGGCGGCCAGCTCAAGCGGCTCGCCCCGGCTCTGCGCACCATCGGGATCGAGGTCGACGACTCCCAGCGCGGCCCGGCGCCGAAGCGGCAGCGGCTGTACAAGCTGACGGCAACAGCAGAGAGAAGGTCCGCCACAGCGTCCACAGCGTCCAGCGGCGACGAAAAAGGCGCGGTGACCAGCGGAAACGGGGTGGACGCTGGCATGGACGCTGTAGCGTCCACCCCTGCTCCCGGCATGGACGCTGTGGACGCTGGCATGGACGCTGCCCTGTTCTCAGCGTCCACCCCTCGCACCCGCTCTGACCAGCGTGTTTCCGGAGTGATGGACGCTAGGGACGCTATGGACGCTGAAATGCGCCCACTCTCCAATGACGCCTACCCGAAGTGCGCCGGCTGCGGCTTCCCGTTCGAACCCCTCGAGCCCGGACAGGCCACACACCCCGGATGCGATGCCGCATGACCTCCCACGTCGACCAGGCCGTAGCCGCCCGGATAGCCGCCGCCCGACGCAAGCGCGAACAGCAGCGCCAGCAGCGCGCAGAACTCGCCGAAGCACGCGAACACGGGCTCGCCGCGCGGCACGCCGCAAAACTCCAGCGCGGCCAGATCGACCCCCCGGATACGCGGCGTGACTCCGGCCGGATGTGTACCAGTACAACCCCCTGCACGCGCGAGGGAGAAGAGGAGGTGCCCAGTGTCTCCAGCCGTCCCCATCCCCGAGGACAAGCGGGATGAGGTGCTGCGCCTGGCCCGGGAGGGCGTGGCGCGTAACGAGATCACCCGGCAGACCGGGGTGTCCACCGCATCCGTGACGCGGATCTGCGCGGACGAGGGCGTGACGTTCGATCGGTCGGCGACCGAGGCCGCGGTGAAGGCCCGGGTCGTCGACATGAAGGCGACCAGGGTCGGGCTGGCCGGGGCGCTGCTCGACGACGTGCAGACGGCCCGCGCCCGCATGCACGCCTCGGAGGACAACCGGGCGTTCCTCGACGGCGCCCGTGCCATCGCGGGCCTGGTCGGCGCACACGTCCGGGTGGCCGGGTTCGACAAGGACGACTCGTCGGGCGTGGACGCGGCCCGCTCGATGCTCGGCCGGCTGGCCACGGCGATCGGCGTAGCGGTGTCCGAGGACGCCTCGGAGACGGACGGGGAGGCGCCGTGAGCAGCGACGCTCAGCGGGTCCTCGCGGTGCTCGCGCTGGCCGCGGAATCCCCGCAAGCCGATATCGAGGGGTTCATCGACCCGCTCGACGTGGACGAGTTGGTGCTGCTGGTCGTCGGGTTGGCGGACGTGGCCCTGTCGTACATGACCCCGAACCCCCAGGACCCTGCGGAACGCGCGGCCCTCGCTGCCCGCCTGCGGGCTCGTCTGGCGGTGAGGGTCGCCCGGGACGGGCCGTAGCCCAGGCAACGCCCCACAGCGCCAGGGCGCCCGTTCTGGCGGACAGACCGGCGGTCGCACGGCCGCCTCATCTAGAAGGAGATCAGACATGACCGCAACGCAGGTGCTGGAGCTGTCCGAGGCGCAGCGGGAACTCGCCGATGCGCGACGTGAGAAGACGCAGCTGGACGAGCGGATCGCGGCCCTCGAGGCGCAGGTGCGGGCCGGTGACGAGCAGGCAGCTGAGCAGCAGCTGGTCGAGCAGTACGCGCAGCAGCGCCTCGCGCAGTTGCGGCAGGAGGCTGCGGAGCAGCGGGTTCGGGAGGCGGCGGCCGCGGAGCTGGGGCAGAAGCGGCGGGAGGCGGAGGCCGCAGCGCAGGCCGACCTCGAGGCGCTGGGGATGCCGGCGCTGGCGGAAGCGCTCGAGGACGCGGTGCGCGCCCTGGATCGGCTCCAGCGGCTCGGGGATGCCCGGCAGCACGCCATCGTGAAGCACGCGAAGGCGTTCGTCGAGCTGGAGATGCGCGACCGGATCGTGCACAAGGATGGTGGCTGGATCGTGTTCGAGGCCGGCGGGGTCAAGTTCGACACCAATCAGGACCACTGCCAGGGCGCCAACCTGGTCAAGCTGGCGACGGGCGAACTGGATCGGCGCAGGCAGAGCGCCCGGCAGATCGAGCAGGGCTATGGCCCGCTGGAGCCGTTCCCGCACCCCGTGACTCGCTACATCGACGCGCAGAAGAACGACTAGCGCCTGTACCTTCGAATCAATGGTGAGTGACGTATGTGGCCAATGATTTGAAGGCGTGGGCTAGGGCAGGCTGGCCGGGTGCTGGGCATGGGGTGGCCGACCGCGCCCACTGCCCCTCGCCGGGAGGCGCGGGCACACGAGAGGCCCCCAGGCTTGGCGCGACCTGGGGGCCTCCCTCGTGGGCCCGCTCGCCCTCGAGGAGTCACGGGGTGCGAGGACGAGCGGGAGTCTGGGGCGCGGCACAGTCGGGGCAGGCGTAGACCTCGACGTCGAGGACGTGAGCGCCCTCCTGCCTCGCGCGATACCCGCGCTCAATTTCGGTGTTGTGTGCCCCTCGCCCCGGCTGGGCAGGCACCATGCGCCTTATGAGACGGATACGCATGGGTTGGGCCGGGGCTTGTGTGGTGGCCGCGGCGTTAGTGCTGTCGGGATGCGGAGGCGGCTCGGACAGGCCGGATGGGAAGGCGACGGTGACGGTGACCGCGATGCCTTCGGAGTCGGCGCCGACGGTGGAGCCGCGGGATGCGTTGGCGGAGTATCAGCGGGCGACGTACTCCGGGTGCGGGGACGACTGCCAGGAGTTCATGGAGCGGAAGCTGGACGCGGCCGTGGCGGTCAAGGAGGCGATGGAGGCGAAGGATCCGTCGCTGTACGCGGTGCCGATCGGGTATGTGGCGCAGGCGGAGCGTGAGGCGGACCGCTATGGGCGGGACACGATCGGGGTGAACATGCTGCCGGTGTCGGCGCCGATCCAGCGGATGGTGGCGTGGTTCCGGGAGCATCCGGAGGGCTGAAACGCGAAAGGCCCCCGTCCTCGAGGACCAAGGCGGGGGCCGTCGTCGTGCTACAGGCGCGCCTGGGGGCCTCCCGCTGCCTACTGGTCAGATGGGACGCCGCTCAGGTTCTCGTAGTGGTCGGCGAGCGCGGCCACCGAGCGGGCCAGGCGCTGCGCGTGCGCGATGCCAGCGGGCAGGGTGCGGCCCGGCTCGAGGTTGAGCCGCATACGGGCCTCGCCGATGCAGGCCAGGGCGCAGGCCCGCGGCGCATCGTCCTTCGGCAGTCGGCCCGTGGCCTTCTCCACCACGGGGATCATCAGCATGATGTGCCCGCGTAGCTGCAGCGTGAGCGTGTCCAGCTCTTCCGGGCTGGGCGGTTCGGCGTCGTCGGCGAGCAGCCGGCGCACGGTGGCGCGCATCGTGGTGATGTCCGGCGGCAGCTGGTCGTCCTCTGCCGTGGCGGACGGGCGGGCGGTACCGTGCGTCATTGTCGACTCCTTCGCAGTCGGCCACGCCCCCGGACCACTTGCCTGGTCGCGGGGGTCTTCCCTGTCTCGACGCTACTCCGCCTGTCACCTCCTGTCAGATGACGTCACATGACGAGAAGCATCGTCGTATGGCTCCTACGGTCGATTTATGACCCTCGACCTCGACGGGCCCGAGCCTCTGTACGAACAGATCGCTGCGGTGCTCGCTGCCCGGATCGCGGACGGCACCTATCCGCCGCGTCGGCGCATCCCGTCCGAGGCGCAGATCGTGGACGAGTTCGGGGTGTCCCGACCGACCGCGCGGGCGGCCGTGCAGGTGCTCGTCGAGCGCGGCCTGGTCCAGACGGTGCGCGGCAAGGGCTCCTTCGTGGTCGACAACCCACCAGCCAACCCCTGAGAACGCGAAAAGGCCCCCGTCCGCGGTGTTCGGACGGGGGCCCTCTGTACCCCTCTACGGGCACTACTTCGCAGGTGGGGGCCCTCTACCAGGGTCACTACCGGGGTAGCGGGGCCCCTCTACATCAGGCGCCCTCCGGGGTGTCGCCGGAAGGGGTGTCTGTAGCGGGCTCCGTAGAGGGGGAGCCCTCTACCCGTCGTGCGGACAGCAGCAGCTCGGCGGGCACGGCGGCCTCGAGGTCGGCCCTGCGGTAGCCGGCGCGGTTGACGCCTGCGACCTTGACTTGCTTGGTGGTGCGGTCGACGCCCGCGGCCTCGAGTTCGGCGGCCAGCTGCTCCGCGTCCCAGTCGCCGTAGCGGTCCTCGTCGAGGTTCACGAGCCGGTCGAGCAGGTCGACGGTGTGCATCCGGTCGGTGTGCCGCATGGCGTCGAGGCAGTCGGACAGGACGGGGGCGATGCTGACGCCGGCCTGGTCGGCTGCGGCGGTGACGTCGCCGGCCGCGTCTCCGGTGAGCTGTCCGTGCTTGACGCGCAGGGCGCGGCCTCGCTGGCACAGCTCGGAGAATGCCGGGCCGTCGAGGAAGTCGGCCCGCACGGTCACGAACGATGCCGGGCCGGTGACCAGGACGCCGGTGCCCTTGTGGTCCTCGGACAGCACGGAGGCGTCCGCGCCCTGGGCGGCCTTTCCCTTGCCCAGCACCATGTCACTGGACGTCTGGTCGACGACCTGCGTCGAATACCGCAGGGTGATGATCTCCCGCAGCTTCGTCGGCACGCTCTCGGCATCCGGGCGCTGCGAGGCGTAGTTGCTGACGAACCCGGCGGCGGGGCCGCGGCGAGCGATCCTGCAGAGGTCGTTGATGACCTGCTCGCGGTCGTCCTTCTCCATCGCGGTGAAGTATTCCTGCAGCTCATCGATGGTCACGAAGATGACGGGCAGGTTGTACTTCTCCACGATCGCCGGAGTCAGCTTGCCCTCGGGGCACACGCTCACGGGCAGGCCGCGCAGCAGGACGAAGCGGCGCTCCATCTCCGCCAGGAGCTCCTTCAGCATCGCCTTCAGCGCCTCCACGGCGTCGTCCTCGGCGCCCATGACCAGGCGGTGCGCGACCGCCTTCATCGGCATCCAGTCGGCGCCGCCCTTGCCGTCGGCGACGTAGTGCCGCACGTAGGGGTCCAGCAGGCCGGCCGCGGTCATCAGGCGCTGCGTGAACGTCTTGCCCCGCCTGGGGAGGCCGCCGAAGAACAGGCTCTGCCACATGATCGGCAGGGTGATCCGGTTGCCGCGGGCGTCCTGCCCGAAGGGGATCGGGTCCCACACGCTGAAGGTCTCCAGCTTCTCCAGCGGCGACTTCACCGGCTCGCCCAGGTACGGGTCATCGTCGGCAACCCACAGCGACACCCGCCCGGCGTGGCCGCCGCCGGCCGCCCGGACGCGGGAGGCAATCACCTGGATCTCGTCGACGCCCAGCTCGGCGGCGATCGCCGTGCGCTTGGCCAGCACGTCAGCGGCCGTCTTGCCGCCACCGCGGGGCAGGTCGAACACGACGGCCCAGCCGCGGCCGTCCCGCACCGGGCCCATCACGCAGGTCACGCGCGGGCCCTCGTCGTCGCCCTTGCCCGTCTTGAGCAGGCCGACCGCGCGCAACGCGTCGTTGAGCTGCTGCGCGGACATGTCCACCCGCAGCGGCGGCGTCGGGTTGTCGAGCAGCTGCGCGTCCTCGCCGCGCCCCAGGTAGGCCAGCGGCACCATAGCGGCCGTGGCCATGCCGAGCTGCAGCGGCAGCGGGGCCAGCGACCAGCCGACCGCGGCGGCGGCGACCGCCGTAGCGGCGGCACCCCAGCGCCAGCGGCGGGCGACGGTGCGCTCCCGGTGCAGCAGCGCGTACCGCAGTGCCGCCTCGACGTCTTCGGGCTTGGCCTTCACATGCGCGCGCAGCGCCTTCACGGCCGCTGTGCGGTCCGAGGCGACCAGGGTGGGCCACAGGCCGCGCACGGCACGCCACAGGCCCTTCGTGGCCAGCCACGCCATGCGCAGCGCGTACTTCGGCACCCGCAGCGCGTGGTAGCGGGAGTGCCACAGGCAGAGCCGTCCCAGGGCGGTGGTGTTCGCGGTGAGGGACTGCCAGGACCGGGCCCACGGCGGGAGGATCGGCACGTCCGGGACGGTGAGCCAGTCGGCGAGCGGGTTGTCCGGGCGGTCGACCGCTTCCACCTCGGCGGGCTGCGGCTCGGCGTCCGGGACGGCCGGCGGTTCGGGCGCGAACTTCAGCAGCGATACCTGCGGCTTGTCGTGCCCGTTGACGGCGCCGATCAGGGTTTCGGTCATGATGGGTTTCTCCTGTCGTCTGTGAGGCGGTCAGGGGGCCCGGGGCGGCCGGCTGCTTTGGTCGGTGACGGCCGCCCCGGGGCGCAGCTACTGCTGCTGCTTGCGGCGGCGGGCGGCGTCCTCGATGCGCTCGATACGGCGCTGCAGGTCGCGCAGGTCGACGCGGTCACCCGCAAGTCCGCGCTTGGCCATCCGCGCGGTGAGGACGGCGATACGGGCCTTCTCTCCGGCGGTGAAGTCGCGGAACGTGATGTCGTCGGGCATGGTCACTTCCTCTTCTGGATGTCCGCCCACAGGGAGCGGAGGATGAGCAGGCAGCCGGTGGCGCAGGTGGCACCGATGGCGATGGCGACCATGGCGACGGCGAACGCCATGGCCAGGGCGCAGGCGACGCAACCGCCGACGATCGCGAGGCCGCCGATCGTCCACCACTTCTTCGCGTTGAACTCCTGCGCCTGGTGGTGGTGCTGGCAGGCCGGCGCCTGCTGCTGCGCCTGCGCGGTCTTGGCCAGCTCGACGGCGGCGAGCGCCAGCTGCACGGCGACGGTGTTCGTCTCGGCCTCCGTGACGGCGGCCTCCGCCTTGGCGAGCGGGTTCAGCTCGGTCACCGCGCCCACCCCCCAACGCGCGGCAGGTGCGGGCGGACGACGAGGCCGGCGGCGAACGCGAGGATGACCGGCTGGCAGACGAGGGTGACGAGCGCGGCGGGCAGCGCGGTCGGGAGGCCGAACAGCAGCCACAGCACGGCGAGGACGGCACCGAACAGGATCGGCTTCATGACCGGTCACCTCCGACGACCTCGCGTCGCAGCTCGGTTGCCTCACGGCGCGACAAGCCGAGCTCGTCCTGCAGCGTCTTGATGGTCACCGGACGGTTCGTCGACTTGACCGCCTGCCGGTGCAGCTTGCGGGCCTCACGGCGCAGCTCGGACGGAGTGCGCACGATCGGCTCGGTGACCACCTGCCGGGCCGTCTCAGCCGGTACCGCAGCGGCCACCGGAGGACGCTTCCCGGGGCCGACCGCCTCCCACATGAACGGCGACGCGGTCAGCGTGGCCCGGGCCGGGATGACCACCTCGGCAGGCTCCAGCACGGGCAGCGCCTGGTCGTCGTCGACCCGCTCCACGGTCACCTCGTCGGTCACCTCGTCGACCTCCGGGACGACCGGGGCGGGCGCCACGGTGAGCATGTCGAGCAGAGCCGCGTCCGCGCCCTCGGTCAGCCGCTCCCGCTGCACGTCGACCAGGCCGGCGCCCAGCTCGGCATCCCCCACGCCGACGCGCTTGGCCAGCCGCCACGCGGCCCGCTGCGACCGCTTCCGCTTCCGCGCATCCGGGTGGTTCGCCGCACGGGCGCGGTGGTAGGCGAGCCGCTGCAGCGTCTCCGCGTTCCGGCTCTGCACCTCCATATCCACCCCGGTACGGAAGACGACGACCCTGCGGGCCAGCAGCCCCAGGCCCTCAGCCGCCGCGGACATGGCCATGGGGGTCATGGCGTACACGACCGCCTCGGTGACGTCGTCGGCGACGACTACGCCCGTCACGGCCGCGGCGAGCGGCGCCAGCCACAGACCGGCCCGCACGGGTGCCGGCGACGACTGGCCCAGCATGGTCAGCCCGACCATGACCAGGGCGAGAACGAGGGTCACGCCCTCCCCGGCGGCGACCACGCCCAGCGCGGTAGCCGCACGGCCGAACTCGGCCGCGATGTTCGTAAAGGTGCCCCAGCCGCCCAGGCCGCCGAAGGCGACCATCGGCACGGCGGCCAGGACGAGGACGGCGCACTGCCCGCGGGTCAGCTCCCGCCGGATCGTGGTGCTGGTCATCGGCCCGCCTCCGCGTGCTGGTGGGCGCAGCGGTCGCGCCAGTTCAGGTGCTGGGGGCAGGTACGCCGCTCGTCAAGCGGCACGTTCCAGACGGCCTCGACGTGCAGCTTTCGCAGCAGCTCGTCGGAGACGTCCGCGGGGATACGGGCCAGGGTCGTGGTGCTCATTCGCCCACCTCCGGGGCAGCGGCGCGCACGGCACGGTGCGCGCAGAGGTTGACGCCGTGCCTGTCGCCCGCACGGTTCGCGGCGAGCAGGTCGGCGAGGATGACGTGAATCGGGGGAAGGGGCCGGGCCTCCCGGGAGACCGCCGCGATGGCGGCCTCCTCGGTCGGCCGGCGCACCAGGGCGACACTCACCGGACGTCGCCCCGCAGCCGGATCGCCTCGGCGGCCAGCAGCTCCAGCCGCTCGGCGGCCTTCCGCAGACCGGCCGCCACGTGCGCGATGTCCTCCGCCGGGAAGCTGTGCTGCACGTACAGCTCGACGTCGACGAGGGGGAACAGCTCGGAGAACGGCGCCCACGAGATCCGGGAGGACAGCAGCGGCACCAGGCCGTGAGCCTCCGTCTCCGCCGCCGCCTTCACCCGCACCGAGGCGTGGGTGACGTCGTTGCGGCCGATACCGGCGCCGACCTGCCAGCCGTGACCGATACACCACGGCGGGCAGTCGAACGTCACCGGCCCGTGGTCGATCGTCTCCAGCGTGACCGTGCAGGGCGGGAAAGGCGGCCTGCTCACTCCGCCACCCCCTCGTCGAGCATCTCCAGCAGCTGCTCCAGGGCGACCTCGAGGCGGCCGATCTTCCGGGCCATCGCCAGGTCGTCGCTCAGGTCCGCCGGGGCGGACAGCTCCTTGCGAGCCGCCCGCACCCGGTAGTCCTCGTGGTGCTCGCTCACGCCGACCGCCCGTCGCGGACGCGGCGCAGCGCCTCGTCCATGTCGGCGTCCGAGTCGCCGCTGTCGGCGCGGGCGGTGACGAACGGGGCCGGCAGCTTGGGCAGGTCGACGTCGAAGACCTGGGCGAGCAGGTAGCGGGCCACGGTGTCGTGCTCCAGCTCGCTGCGCTCGGTCGGCATCGACAGGATGAGCTCGCCGTTCTTCCGCTGGACGACCGCGCCGAAGAACTCGGCGTCCGGGATGCTCGAGTCGAAGATGTCGACGTGCAGCTCGTCGAGGAGCTGGGGCAGCGGGGTGTCGAGTATCTGCGCCGCGGACGGCTTGACGGAGGGCGCTACGGTGTTCTGCACGGTCTTTCTCCCTGGTGTGTAGGGGTTCGGCCTAGGCCCCGGCGGGTGTTGCGAGCACCTGCCGGGGCCGTCCGCTTGTGCGGCGGCCGTAGAGCTGTGGTGTTGGGGTCGCTCAGGCGGCGACGGAGAGGGCGGGCTCGACGGCCTCGACCTTCAGCGACGGGGCGCACGGCTTCATCGGGACCGGGCCCAGGCCGTGGGCCTTGAACAGGCGGGTGATCTCCGCCAGGTCCGGGGTCTGCCGGGACGACGGGGTGCGGAAGACGCGCCAGGCGCCGTACACGCCGGCCGGGAGCCGGTCCAAGACCTTCTTCGCGGCGCGCTTGCCGCGGTCGGCGCGGCGGGCCTGGTCGGCGGCGCGCTCGTACTCGGCGGCGGCGGCCTCGATCGCCTCGGTCTCGGGCATCTCGTCGGCCTCGTACAGGCCGGCCGGGTCCGGGGCCTCGACGACCGGCTCGACCGCGGCCGGCTCGGCGGGGGCCAGGGAGCGGACGGCGTCGGCGGCCGTCTCGATGAGGGTTCCGATCAGACCGCGCACGGTGCGGGCGGTCCGGGGGGCCGTGAGAAGGTTGAGCATCGGTTCTCCCTGTTGCTGCAGGTGGTTCCGTAGGCCCTCGGTCGGTGTTACCAGCACCGCCGGGGGCTGTTCTGTTGGTCCATCTCGGGCCAACACCTGAAGAGTAGGGAACATCGTGTTCCCTTGTCAACCGCTTTGAGCTAGGCAAAGTGGCGCATGGTCGGTAACCTCATGTTCCATGAGGCTCATCGAACCTGCCACGCCCACAGCGGCCATCGCCGACGATGGAACACTGTGTGCCATGGATAAGCGCTCCCTCCAGCACATCGCCGGCCGCTTCAGGGAAGCCGAGCAACGGGCCGAGATCCTTCGCCAGGAACTGGCCGAGGCGATCCGCCAGGCCGACACGGACGGACTGGCTCAGAAGGACATCTGCGAGGTGACGGGGTACACCCGCCAGCAGGTACGCCGGATCGTCAACGCCGGTACGGAGCGGAAGGGCCCAGCCGAGGCGGTGTGACCCCCGAGCGCGACGAAGCCCCCAGCCGGACAGCTGGGGGCTTCTCTGTGCCTGAACCGCTCGAGGTGTGGGTGCCGCTGACCTATCGGCCACCCGTGCGCCGCGTCCGGATGTGCGGCCGCTCGCTTGGCGGCGGGGACTGGTCGGCAGTTGCAGTCTCAGTTGCGATTCGCGGTCGACCGGGGCAGTTCGGGAGGGTGCGAAACCCTATTTGACCTGCGAATACGAACCGCTGCGACCCGTCACGGACGATGATCCCGGAAACTTGTAATGCGTAGGTCGTCGGTTCGAATCCGACAGGGGGCTCGGGAGTGGCCAGGTCAGGGAGTCTCTGACCTGGCCTTTTCTATTGTGCGGGACATGAGGCATCCCCCGGCGGAGGTCGCCGGCGTGGCCGTCCGGCGTGCTTTTGGAGGCGGGCAAAGGTGGCTTTCCGGTAAGAACGTCCGGGCATCGGTGGAAGCCGTGCGGACGTGTGCGAGATCTTTGGAAGACCTGGCGGTCTCGGGCGAGGGTCCTGTGCCGTGGACCCGAGCGGGGTGTGTACTCGCACAGCAGGAGCGGAGGGACGATGGCCGAGCTCCGTAAGGCGGGTATCCCGCCGGACCCTGCCGAGGTGTTGCGTGACCCCTCACGGCTGGCCGCGGTGGAGGCCGTCCGCGCGGTCGACGAGCTGACCGAGGAGGCCTTCGCCCGGTCCGTGAGCCTGGCCGTCAGGTTGCTGGACACCGGCATGGCGCTGATCGGTCTGGCCGGGGCGGACCGGCAGTTCGTCCGGGGCGGGACCGGTACGGCCGTACCGGGGCATGGGGAGCAGGAGCGGCTCGGCTGGGGTTTCTGCTCCGAGGTGGTGGCGTCGGGTCGGCCGCTGGTCATCGATGACGTCCGGGGCGACTCCGCGCACTGGGCCGAGCTCGCGGTCGCGGCCACCGGCATGCGCGCGTACCTGGGTGTACCGCTGTTTCTGGGGGAGTTGCCGATCGGCGTGCTGTGCGTCATCGACACCAGGCCGCGGCGGTGGGATCCGGAGGAGGAGCGTGCCCTGGAGCAACTGGGTGCCTCGGTGATGAGCGAGGTCCGGTTGCGGCTGGACGCGGCCGAACGCGGTCGGCTCTACGAGCGGGCCGCGGCCGCCGTGGTGGCCGAGCGCAGGCGTTCCCGGCAGTTGCGGGACCTGGCCCGGGCCAGTCTGCGGATCAATGCCGCGCCGTCGTTGGATTATGCCCTTCAGACGGTCACCGAGGAGGCCAGAGCGCTGGTGGGCACGCACCAGTCGGTCACCAGCATGACCATGAATCTCCGCTGGGCCCAGGCGATCAACGCGGTCTCGCTGTCGGACAAGTACGCCGAGTACCGCTTCTTCGACGCGCCCCCGGTCGGCGAGGGGATCTATGTCCTGGTGTGCAGGGACAACCGGCCGATGCGGATGACCCAGGACCAGCTGGAAGCCCATCCGGCCTGGCGGGGATTCGGTTCCTATGCCGTGGCGCATCCGCCGATGCGTGGTTGGCTGGCCGTCCCGCTGATCGCCTCCGACGGTCGCAACCTGGGCCTGGTCCAGCTCTCGGACAAGGAGGACGGCAGCGACTTCACGGCGGACGACGAGGCGATCCTCGTGCAGCTCGCCCAGCTGGCCTCCGCGAGCATCGAGAGGGCCGCGGTGCTGGAGAGCCAGTACGAGATCGCTCGTACGCTGCAGAGCAGTCTGCTGCCGCAGCAGTTGCCCGAGCACTCGGCGGTGTCGGCGGCCTCGCGGTATCTGCCTGCGGCGCCCCGTGCCGGGGTGGGTGGCGACTGGTTCGACGTGATCGAGCTCTCCGGTGCCCGGGTCGCGCTGGTGGTCGGGGACGTGGTCGGGCACGGTATCCACGCCGCCGCCGCCATGGGCAGGCTGCGTACGGCCGTGCGTACCCTCGCCGATGTCGATCCGACCCCGGAGGAGCTGCTCACCCGGTTGGACGACCTGGTGAGCCGGCTGTCCGCGGAGTCGGGCGCCGACGGCGATGCCGGTCTGGGGTTCGGAGGTGCCGACGGTATCGGGACCACCTGTCTGTACGCGGTGTACGACCCGGTGGCCGGGCGGTGCGCCCTGGCCTGTGCCGGTCATCCGGCGCCCGTCCTCGTGGCTCCGGACGGCAGTGCCGGTTTTCTCGATCTGCCGGTCGGGCCACCGCTCGGTGTGGGGGGTGTGCCGTTCGAGACGGTGGAGGTGGAGGTGGAGGAGGGCAGTCTGCTCGCCTTCTACACCGATGGCCTGGTCGAGTCCAGGCAGCGCGGTCTGGACGTGGGGATGGAGGAACTGCGCCAGGCGCTGTCCGAGCCGTGCGACTCGCTGGAGACGTTGTGTGACGACGTGCTCAAGTCGCTGTTGTCCGAGCCTCCGGCCGATGATGCCGCGCTGCTGCTGGTCCGGCCGCATGGTCTGGACAAGGCGCGGGTCGCCACCTGGGACGTTCCCGCGGATCCGGCCGAGGTGGCCCGGATCCGTGCCCGGGCCGCCCGCATGCTGGCGGCGTGGGGTCTTGAGGAGATCGGTTTCGTGACCGAACTGGTGGTGAGTGAGCTGGTCACCAACGCCATCCGGTACGGCCGGCCCCCGATCCAGCTGCGGCTCATCTACGACCGGACGGTCATCTGCGAGGTCTCCGACGCCAGCGGCACCGCTCCGCATCTGCGCCGGGCCCGGGTCTTCGACGAGGGTGGACGCGGCCTGCTGCTGGTCGCCCAGCTCACTCAGCGCTGGGGCACCCGTCACGCCCGTGAGGGCAAGATCATCTGGTGCGAGCAGGTTCTGCCCGAGGCGGGCCGGCTGCCCGATGCGCAGCGGTAGCGTCGGCTGTCGCGGTCCGGGTGAGGGGTTTCGTGCCGGGGCCGCGCTGTGCCCGCGGCCGCGCCACCCGCACCGCGTGGTGCGGGTGGCCTTGTGTTTCCGGGACGTGTTTCGGGACGTGCTTTCGGGGCCGGTCAGGGTGTCCTGAGCACGGTCCGTACGACCTGGCGCAGCGTTGCCTCGGCGTCCGGTACGGCGCCTGCCGCTCGCCAGGCCACGAAGCCGTCCGGGCGGACGAGTACCGCGCCGTCGGGCGTCGTGCCGTGGGTGCGGGCCCAGTCGGGGGGTGTGCCGGCCTCGTCGGCCTGCGGGGCGTAGGTCAGCTCGGTGCCGATGCGGTACGAGTCCAGGCGTACGCCGTCGGTCTCGGCGATGCGCTGCGCCGCCGTGTGCCAGTCCGCCGTCGACCGGGTGTCGCTCAGCAGGACCAGGGAGCGTTCGTACAGGTCGAGGGTCGAGATGCGTTCGCCTGCACGCTGTACCCACATGTGGGGGGCGCGGGTGCCCGGATCGCCGGTGAGGCGCAGGGTGTCGGGGACGACTTCCTGGTCGGGGTCGGTGCCCAGTACGGCGCCTTGGGGATAGCGGTAGCCGAGGACGACGTTGAGGATGCCGCCGCGTTTGGCGCCGCCGACGCCGGGGGCGGGGGCGAAGCCGGGGTGGCTGTG
>NZ_POTZ01000089.1 GCF_003236365.1 Streptomyces sp. NTH33 | reverse complement strand
GGGGGTGGGGGCAGGGGCCCGGCCCGGTTTCGGCAGCGGGTAGGCCGTGGTGGTGGCGGAGTGGAACGTGATGTTGCCCTCCGTCTTCGTGAACAGCTGGTGGACGTGCCCGTTGAGACAGGTGACCGAAGAGAAGCGGCGCAGGAGCGCGATGACCCGCAAGGCGTCGTCCGTACTCCAGCCCCACTTCGGGTACATGGCGAACAGCGGGATGTGGCTGAAGACCACGACGGGGGTGTCCGGCGACAGCCCCGCGAGGTCCCTGCGGACGAATGCGATCTGCTCGTTGCCGAGGTGACCGAGCTTCTCCAGGCTCAGGGTGTTGACCAGGGCGACGAAGTGCACGCCGTGGGTGTCGAAGCTGTACCAGCCGTCGCCGAGCGTGCCCTTGCCGAAGGTCTGCCGGTAGGCGCGGCCGGCGTCGCCGATGGAGTCGTGCTCACCCGGCACGGTGAAGACGCGATCCGTCTGCATACCGGTCATCATCTGCCTGACCTGGTCGAACTGTGCCGCCGTGGACAGGTGGGTGAGGTCGCCGCTGTGCATGACGAAGTCGGGCCGGAAGCCGAGGGAGTTGACCTGGTGGATCGCTTCTGTGAAGGAGCCGGCCACGTCCATGTTCGCCGGGCCCTGGAAGCCGATGTGGCTGTCGGAGACCTGCACGAACCGCAGTGCGCCGCTTGCCGTCGTGCCGCCCGCCGCTGCGGCGGCAGCGGTGTTCCGGGAGTCGGCGATGTGGCTGATCACCTCTCCACTGGCCACGGTCAGCACCACGGCCCCGCCGAACCACCCCGCGTGCCGCAGGAGTTGGCGTCGGGTCATGCCGTTCGGTCCGGCGGGCCGTTCGGTGTCGTCCACCGGCGCCGGGTCGCCGCTGTCGTGGTACTCGGTCATCGGGTCACCTCCACGGTGGCGGTCATGAACGGGTGGATGGTGCAGAGGTAGGCGTAGGCGCCGGGCTTGGTGAACCTGTAGCTGTAGGCGGCGTGGGTGGCCAGGGCGGCCGAGTGCAGCGGACCGCCCGCTTTGGCGCTGGTGACGGTGTGGGCGTCGGTGTCCTGATTGGTCCAGGTCACCGTCGTGCCCGCTTTGACCTTCAGTGTGGCCGGGGAGAACGCGAAGTTCTTGATCGCCACGACGTTCCCGGTCACCGGCGCGGCCGACGAACCCGTACTCGGGGGACTCATGGGCATGCTCATGCTGGGCATGGGCGAGGCGCCGGGAGCGGAGCCCGCCGCGTTTCCCGGCCCGGAGGCACCGGGCATCCCGGCCGTCTGGTGCTGCCCCCGTCCAGGTGTGAGGGCACCGGCGCCGGTGGCCGAGGAGTGCGACGACTGGCCGCATGCGCTCAGGAGCCCCAACGCACCGGCGGTGGCGACGGTGGCGACGGCGAGTCCGGCAGCGGCGCGTGACCGCCGGCCGGGTGCACGAAAGTTCAGGTACATGGTGTTCGTTCCTCGAAGGTGCAGGCGGCATACAGCGGTTCCCCGTCCGCGGCCCAGGGGTGACGCGTCGTAGGCCGGCGGTGCCTGTTCTGAGGGGTGAGCGAGAAATGCCGCACATGTCAGCTCTTGTCCGACTTCACGGATGGCGGGGGGTGCACGGTTCGGTCGATATGCACTTTTTGCGGCACTTCTTTTGGGGCGGTGGATCGGTCGGCTCTCCGGCGCTCCGCCCGCACCGCCTGCGGTGCGTCACCGTCGCCGTGCAGATCGTCACAAGACAAAGCAGCGAATATGAGCAATGATCGCCTCATGTCCTGGAGCTCCCGAAAACGTGGCCCAAGGACCGATCCGGATCGCTCCGCGCACCGTGTCTCTGGGAAAGGGGCCCTTTCGGCCGCGGACGAGGAACTGCTGCGCACTCTGTATGCCGAGCACGCCGGACCCCTGTTCCACTACGTGCTCCGGCTGACCTCAGGAGACTGGCAATGGGCGAAGGATGTCGTGCAGGAGACGTTGCTGCGGGCGTGGCAGCATCCCGCCGCGTTCGACCCCGCACGAGGCCCGGCCCGGGCATGGCTGTGCACGGTCGCCCGGCGCCTGGTCATCGACGCTCACCGGGCCCGGCAGGCCAGGCCGTCCGAGGCCGGCGGCGAGGCGCTGGAGCGGGCCGCCGAGCAGGCGCCGGGCGAGGACGGGATCGAGCAGGCACTGCAGAGCTGGGCGGTGGCCGAGGCCGTCCGGACGCTGTCCCCGGACCACCGTGCGGTCCTGCTGGAGACCTACTACCGGGGCCGGACCATGGCGGAGGCCGCACGGGTGCTGGGCATCCCGCTGGGCACCGTGAAGTCGCGGACGTACTACGCCCTGCACGCCCTGCGGCTGGCACTGCGGGAACGGGGCATCGAGCCATGACCGCGGCACGCGGGAGGTGACGGCCATGAGCGGGGAGCACGACGCCCTCCGGCTGGCGCTGGGAGGATACGTCCTGGGCACGCTGCCCCCGGCGGAGAGGGAACAGGTGCGCGACCACCTCGCGGGATGCGCCGAGTGCCGGGCGGAACACGCCCAGCTGGCGGGACTGCCCGCGCTGCTGGCGACGGTGACCGAGGCCGAGGCCGCAGGCCGGACGGTGCCGGCTGCCGACGGGGACCTGGCCGACCGGCTGGTGGCGCGGGCGGCCGAGAGCGCGCAGGGCTCTTTGCCCGCACGGCCCGCCGTGGCCGCGGTGCCGCAGGCGGGCGAGGCGGGGGTGCTGGAGAGGCTGCTCCGGCAAGCCGCGGCCCGGCGCCGCAGGACGTGGCGGCTGCAGCTGGCCGGCGTCGCCGCCTCCCTGATGCTCATCGCGGGAGCGGCCGGCGGCACATGGCTGGCGACCGTCGGATCCGTGGGCAGTGAGGCGAAGCCGCCCGGACCGACCGCGCCGGCGCCCTCGCGCACCTTTTCCGGAAGCGATCCCACCACCGGCGTCTCCGCCTCGGTGAAGGTCTCGCCCTCTGCCTGGGGCAGCGTCCTGCAGGTCTCCGCCAAGGGGGCGCCCGCCGGAATCACCTGCCGGCTGCAGGCGGTCGGGCCCGGCGGGGCCAGGGCGGACGGCGCCAGCTGGCGGGCGGGCGAGTACCCTCCCGGCACCGCGATCCCAGGGGCGGTCCCCATGTCGCCGGGTGCCATCGAGCACTTCGAGATCGTCGCCGGCAACGGCCAGAAGCTGGTCACGGTCCGGGCGTGAGGTCGTCAGGAGCCCGCCCGGCCCTGTGCCGGGCGGGCTCCTGACGCACCGGACCGACTCCTCCCGGTGCGTCCTGCGGCAGGGGAAGGCGGGCGGGATCAGCCCTCCGCCGGCATCGAACCGACCCGCAAGAAGTCGGGTAAAAGGTGCGAACGGCTCGAACCGTTCGGTGTGCGCCGTGCGTGGAACTGACTGAGCGCTCCCTGCAGGATCCGGCATACCGACTGCCCTGCGAAGTCGTCGACGGTCCCTCTCGTCCCGGTCTCCGCACATCCACGGAAGAGCCAGAAGACCATGTTTGCAGCCGATTCCCCCCGCCCGAGTTCACTGCTCCCCCGGCGCTGCCGCCACGAGGCGCTGCTCACCCTGCCCGCGCAGGAGGCGCACGTCTCCGCCGCTCGTCACTTCGCGGCCGACCTGCTGGAGACCTGGAGCGTTCCCGAAAGCGAGCGGGACTCCGCCGTTCTCATCGTCGACGAACTCGCCGCCAACGCCGCCCGGTACGGCCGCGAGCGCATGACCCTGCTGCTCGTCCTCGACAACGGCACCTTGCACATCGTGGTCAGTGACTCCGGAACGGCCGTGGAGCGCCCCCGCCCCGACACCGCCCCGGACGAGCACGGCCGCGGCACCGGCATCGTCCAGTACCTCGCACAGTCGACCGAGGTCCATCAGACGCACAGCGGCCGCGAAGTCCGCGCCTGCCTGAGGTGCTCGGCATGACCTCCCCCGGCGTACCGGGGGAGGGCGTCACCCCGGACACCGGCGAGAGCATCGACGCCCGCCCCGGCAGGGGACGTAGGCGAACGCGCCCGACCTGTGCCGCGAGACGCACCGGGTGCTCGCCCTCGGGGCCGAGCGCGACGGCCGCCGGGCCAGGATCGTCACCGGCGCGCCGGTCCGCCGGCTCCGCGCCCCGCGGACGGGTCCGCTCGGCGCGGCAGGACCGAGCGCAGCCTCCGCCCGCGGCCGGCCAGGGCCGCGCGGACCGCGGGTTCGCCGCGGGTCGCGGCGAGCAGGAGCCCCACCGCGTACAGGGCGGAGACCAGCGCGCTGCCGCCGTAGGAGAACAGCGGCAGGGGTACGCCCGCGATCGGCACCAGCCCGAGGACCCCGCCGATGTTGATGGCGGCCTGGACCGAGAGCCAGGTGACGATGGAGCCCGCCGCCAGACGGACGAACGGGTCGGTGCTGCGGCCGGCGATCCGCAGGCCGCCCGCGCACAGCGCCGCGAACAGGGCCAGTACGGACAGGGTGCCGACCAGCCCGAGCTCCTCCCCGATGACGGCGAAGATGAAGTCGGTGTGCGGCTCGGGCAGTTGGCCCCACTTCTCGATGCTCGCGCCGATGCCGTTGCCGAACGGGCCGCCCGTGGACAGCGCGTACAGACCGTGCACCACCTGCCAGCACTGGTCGTCCGGGCCGGGGTCGCTCGCGCCGAGGCAGGCGAACCGGGACACGCGGTGCGGACTGGTGGCGATCAGCGCGGCGGCGAGCAGTCCCGCGCCCGCCAGGGCGGCCCCGAACAGCCGCGGCGGCGCACCGGCCAGCCACAGCAGGCCGAACAGCACCGCCCACAGGATGACCGCGGTCCCCATGTCACCGCCGAGCATCAGCAGTCCCGACAGCAGCAGCGCGCCGGGCACCAGTGGTACGAGCAGGTGCTTCCACTGGTCCAGCAGCCTGTGCCGCTGCTTGCGGGCCAGCAGGTCCGCGCCCCACACGAGGAACGCGACCTTGGCGAACTCACCGGGCTGCACCGCGAACGGGCCGCCCAGGGAAAGCCAGTTGGTCTGGCCGTTGACGGTCCGTCCCAGCCCCGGCACCTGCACCAGCGCCAGCAGCAGTATGGACCCGCCCAGCAGCGGATAGGCCAGCCACCGGTGCCGCTTCACCGGCATCCGGGCCGCCGGCAGCGCCAGGGCGGCGCCGATCGCCGCGGCCAGGGCCTGCTGCCGTAGGTAGAACGTCGGCGGCAGGCCCTGGCGCAGGGCCTGGATCTGGGAGGAGGAGAACACCATCACCAGCCCCAGGACGGCGAGCAGCACCGCACTGCCCGCCACCAGGTAGTAGGCGGTCAGCGGCCGGTCCCAGGCCCGCCGCAGCCGCGCCACGGCAGGGTGCGGGCGGCGGCCCTTCGCGGGCACGGCCGCCCGCCCGGTACGTCCGGTGCGTGGCCGGACCGCCGCGGCCTCGCCCCGTTTGACCCGCCGGTTTCCACGCGTCGCCGCGGCGCCCCGTGCGCCGGGCACGCGCTTGCCCGCGTGAACACTCCGTGAGTCGCGCTCGTGCGCCACCGCGGACGGGCGCCCCCGTTGGTCCGGCGCACGGCGCTCCGGCGCCGGTGAGATTCCCATGCCGTCAGCAGTGCGGGCCGCGCCGGTGCCCGGAGCGGGCGGGGCGGCGTTCCAGATCTTCCCGGCCGACCCGCGCGGCGCGCACGGCCACGGCAAGGACGGCGTCGGCAACATGTCTCACGCTGGCCATCCTCCCCGGTGACGTCCTCAACTCGCCCACTGCGCAAGCCTGGTAGAAACCATGATCACATGCCGCGGTCCGTCCTGCGGACAGGGAGGACGCTCCGGCCCTCATCAATCTGCCCCGACATCGATACGATGGCGTACCGATACGTTCCCGTACCGCTACACTCGCGTATCGATGGGTTGCGCCGGAGGAGAGCGGGCACCGAGCCTTCCGGACGCGACTGGACACGAGCGGACACGAGTGAGGAGCAGAGCGATGGCGCCGCAGGCCGTGGACCGACCGGAGACGGTTGTCGCCCCGCGCCGCTCCAGGCTCACGCCCGAGCGTGAGCAGGAGTTCTTCGACGCCGTGCTCGAGCAGATCCGCGAGTGCGGCTACGACGCCGTCACCATGGAGGGCGTCGCCGCCACCACCCGGTGCAGCAAGTCCACGCTCTACCGGCAGTGGCGGACCAAGCCGCGGTTCGTGGCGGCCGCCCTGCGCTCCAGCAGCCGCTCGCGCTTCACCGGCATCGACACCGGCTCGCTCGCCGAGGACCTGCGGCAGGTCGCGCGGACCGCGGGGGAGTGGTCGGGCCAGGACACCCGCCTCCTCCAGGCGCTCGGGCACGCGATCACGACGGACTCCGAGCTGAAGCGGGCGCTGCGTGAGACGCTCGTGGAGCCGGAGGTCGCCGCGCTGCGGGAGATCCTGCGGCGCGGGGTGGAGCGCGGCGAGGTCGACGCCGGCAACCCGGCGCTGGAGTTCGTGCCCGCGCAGTTGTTCGGCGTCCTGCGCATCCGGCCCGTGCTGGAGGGCGAGTACGCCGACCCGGACTATCTGGTCCGGTTCATGGAGGCCGCGGTGCTGCCCGCGCTCGGCCTCGGCTCACGGCCCAGGCCGCCGTCCACGGGATGACCGGACGGTGACCTGCTCGCGCCGCACCGTGGGGACGGGGGCGGCGCGCACCCCGGCCGGGTGGGGTACCCCTGGAGTGGAGGGGCGCCCCACCCGGCCGACGTGTGTCCGGAGCGGCTGTCCGGGGCGACTGTCCGGGGCGGCTCAGACGTTCCTGCCGTCGCCGCCGCCCGCACTCGCCTTGATGCCCCGGGTGATCTCGTCGATCACGGACTGCTTCTGCCCCACGTCCAGGCCGAAGCGGACGACGACCATCTGCCGCGCGTTCGCCGGCGAGGGAAAGGCCAGTGATTCCACGTAACCGTCGGCACCCTCACGGGTGATGGCCTTCCAGCGGACCAGGTACCCCTTCTGCCCGGCCACCGTCACCGCCTCGGAGGCCAGCACCTGGTGCGAGGTGATCCCGCCGTAGGCCGTGCCGCCGTAGGAATTCTCGGCATTCGCCGCGATGTCGGCCTTGGCGACCTCCTCCGCCGTACTGCCCCGAGCGCCCAGCGCGGCCGCGGGTGTCGAGTAGGCGCCGCCCCCGGTGCAGCTCTTGCCGGTGTCGCCGGGGCACTTGTAGGAGTCGCTGGAGGTGACCTGGGCGCCCATCGCGAACTGCTGGCCGTACCAGCCGTCGGGTATGGGCAGGCTGATGCCGCTGATCACGTCGGTCACCGAACCGCTCCTGATCTTCGGCGACTCCAACCGGTCGTCACCGGACCCGCCCGAGTCACCCGATCCGCCCGATCCGCCGAAGGGGTCACCCTTCTCGCCCGGACCGCCGCCCCGGCCGCCCGTCCCCTGCTGCGACTCGGCCCGGCTGCCGCTGCCGCCGCCGTCCTTGCTCAGCGCGTACACACCGACGCCGATGCTCGCCAGCACCGCCGCGGCCAGGGTGATGGCGATGCCGGTGCGCAGACCGCGGCGCGAGGAAGCCGGCGGATGGACCGGGAAACCGGGATACCCCGAATATCCCGAATATCCCGAGCGCCCTGGATGCCCTGGGTGCCCCTCGTATCCCGGATGTGCCGGGTACGGCCCGGCGGCCGGCGGCTGCGTCGGGGGACCCCATACGGCGGCCGACCCTGCCGGGCGGATCCGGTCCGTCCACGCCTTACCGTCCCACCAGCGCTCGGTGGCGGGGCCGTCACTTGTCTGCCCCGGGTCGGGGTACCACCCGGGAGGAGTCGCCTGCGTCATACCCCCACCGTATGAGGCGTGCGTGAAAGCCCGATGAGAGGACCCGGCTCCGGAGCCGGCCTCGGGCCCGGTCCGTTCCCGCCACCCGTCGTCCGCCACCCGCCCACGCCGTACGCCTGTTGACTTCCCGGGCCCGCCCGCACTGGTCACGGGCCCGCCCCGTCGCCCTCCCGTACCGCAGGTCACCCGTCATGGCAACAGGCGCGAAGACCCTCTCCACCGCGGCCGCTCGGCGGCTAGGCTCGAAGTCTGCACGCCATCGGGCGACTTGGGAGGTAGCGGGATGACGGAGGTACGGCCGGGCACGGCCGCCTCGGCTTCCCTGTGGGAGCGCGACGAGGAGATCACCACCGTCCAGCACGCGGTCGACGCCCTGTGCGCCGACCGTTCGTCCTCGGGAGGCCTGCTGGTCTTCCAGGGCGAGGCCGGACTGGGCAAGACCGCCCTGCTGGCCGAGACCCGGCGCATCGCCGAACAGCGCGGCTGCACCGTGTGGTCGGCGCGCGGCGGCGAGACCCTCCGGTCCGTTCCCTTCAACGTGGTACGGCAGTTGCTGCAGCCGGCGCTCATATCGCTGATGCCCGAGGAGGCCCGCGAGTACCTCGGCGACTGGTACGACATCGCCGGCCCCGCCCTCGGCATCGCGGAGCCCGGGGACCGGCAGGCCGACCCGCAGGGCGTGTGCGACGGCCTGGTCGCCGCGGTCCGGCGGCTGGCCAAGCGCGAGTGGCCGCTGGTGCTGCTGGTCGACGACGCCCACTGGGCCGACGAGGAGACCCTGCGCTGGCTCGCCGCGTTCGCCGAACGCCTCGACGACCTGTCCGTGCTGGTCGTCATCGCCCGTCGGCCCAAAGAGGCGGACGGGGACGGCGCCCGGAGCCTGGACGCGGCCGTCGCCGCCGCGGGCGTCAGCGATCTGAGCGCCCTCACCCCGGAGGCCACCACCGGGCTCACCCGCGCCACCCTCGGCCCGCACGCCGACGCTCCGTTCTGCCGGGAGGTGTGGGCCGTCACCGGCGGCAACCCCTACGAGACCGTAGAACTCCTCGCCAAGGTGCGCGACAGCGAACTCGAACCGGTCGAGGCCCGGGCCGGCGAACTGCGCGCCCTGAACCGCTCCGCCCGCGGCGGCGGCCTCGTCACCCGCCTCGAGGAACTCGGCATCGACGCCACCCGGTTCGCCTGGGCCGCCGCCATCCTGGGCACCGACATCACCGTGGACCTGGTCGCCCGGCTCGCCACCATGGGCCGCGGCGACGCCGCACGCTGCGCCCGGCTGCTGTGCGACGCCCGCATCCTCACCGAACCCGACCCGGCGACCGCGCAAGGCCGGGACGGGGAGCTGGAGTTCGTGCACCCGCTGATCGCCACCGCCGTCTACAACTCCATACCGGACGCCCTGCGCACCGCCATGCACGGCATCGCCGCCCAGGTCGTCACCGACTCCGGACTCGGCGCCGCCGCGGCCTCCCGGCACCTCCTTCAGGTCCACCCGGACGACGACGAGGAACTCGTCGAGCAACTGCGCCAGGCGGCCCGCGAACACCTCGCCGTCGGCGCGTCCGACGCGGCCTGCCGCTGCCTGGAGCGGGCCCTGCTGGAACCGCCGGCCCCCGAGGTGCACGCGCGCGTGCTCTACGAGCTGGGCTGCGCCGCACTCCTGACCGCGCCCGCCACCACCATCGAGCACCTCCAGCGGGCGCTGAGCATGCCCGGCCTGGACAGCGACACCCGCGTGGACGCCGTATGGCGGCTGTCCGAGGCCCTGCTCCACAACAACCAGCTGGAGGAGGCCGTCCGCACGGTGGAGGCGGAGGCCGCCTGCCACGAACCGGGGCCCACCCGGCTGCGGCTGCAGGCCGTGCAGTACATGTGGGAGGGCCTGCACGCCGGCGAGGCGATCTCGCCGGACCGCTCCGAGCGGCTCGCCGGACTCGCCGCGGGCTGCACCGGACGCGACAACGCCGAGCGCGCCCTGCTGATCCTGCGCGGCTTCGACGCCATGACCCGCGGCGAGAGCGCCGAGCAGGTCGTCGAACTGTGCGACCGCGCCCTCGTCAACGGCCGCCTCGCACCCGGGCTCGGCTGGACCGACACCGAATGGGGCGTTGAGCTGCTGCTGATGCTCACCGCCGCCTACGCCTTCAGTGACCGCCTCGACCGCGCCGAGGCCCTCTGCACCGAAGCCGTGCGCGCCTACGAGAGCGCGGGCTGGAGCGGCGGCCACCTCGCCCTCGCGCACGCCTACGTCGGCCTCGGCCACCGCAGACGCGGCCGGCTGCGCGAGGCCGAGACGGCACTGCGCGAGTCGGTGCGGCTCGCCGAACGGGTCGGCCGCGGACTGCCCCTGCACTGGACCGCGACCTGCAACCTGGTCGACACCCTGCTCGCCCGCGGCCACGTCGAGGAGGCGTGGGAGGCCGCCGAGCGGCACGGGTTCACCCCGCCCTACCCGTCCACCATCATCATCCCCGACCCGCGCAGCGTACGCGGCAGGCTGCTGCTCGCCCTCGGCCGTACCAAGGAGGGCGTCAACGAGCTGGAGGCGGCCGAGAAAGCGGCGGCCACCCGCGGCCACCACAACCCGGTCACGGTGCCCTGGGCGGCCGACCTGGCCCGCGCGCTCGCCACCGAGGACCCCGCCCGGGCCGGCCGGCTCGCCGCCGACATCCGCCGCCAGGCCGAGCGGTTCGGCACCGACACCGCCATAGGGGAGGCCCTGCGCTGCGCCGCCGCCCTGGAGACCGGCCGGCGCGCGGTCGGCCTGGCCGCCCGGGCCGTCACCTACCTGGAGGCCTCCCCCTGCCAGTACGAACACGCCGTCGCCCGCGTCGAGTTCGGCATCGCCGCCCGCTCGGCCGCCGAACTCCGGCGGGGACTGGCCCTGGCCGAATCCTGCGGCGCGGACGGCCTGGCGGACCGGGCCCGGCACGTCCTGGACTCGGAGCACGGTCTGCGGTAGCTCCCGTACTGAGCGGCTGGTCACCCGCACCGTGCGTCCCGGGGCACCGACCACGGGTCCGGCTCCGGACGGGCGGAGCAGGACGGCTGCGGCCGAGTCGGCCCGCGGGCGCGGGCGGGGTGCAGGAAGGAGGCCGCCGACCGCGGCCGCGGGCCGCGCCCGGCGGCCCCCTCCCCGGAGCCGGGAACCGCACCGGCCCCACCGCACCGGGTGCTGAGCCGCCCGCATCGGCTGCCGGGGTCAGCTTTCGCCGGACTCCTCCGCCAGCACCCGCTGGGCCACCGCGAACGCCGAGTTGGCCGCCGGGACCCCGCAGTACACGGCGCTCTGCAGCAGCACCGCGCCGATCTCCTCGGGGGTGAGCCCGTTGCGGCGGGCCGCCCGTACGTGCATGGCCAGTTCGTCGTAGTGGCCGTGGGCGATCAGCGCCGTCAGGGTGACCATGCTGCGCTCGCGGCGGGTCAGCGTCGGGTCGGTCCAGATCTCGCCCCAGGCGTAGCGCGAGATGAAGTCCTGGAAGCGGGCCGTGAACGGGGTCTGCCGGGCCTGCGCCCGGTCCACGTGCGCGTCGCCGAGCACCTCGCGCCGCACCTCCATGCCCCGCCGGGGAGCACCGTCGAAGTGGGTGCGCAGCGCCGCCAGGACGGCCTGAGGGCACTGTGCGGGCGCCAGGTGCGAGGCGCCCGGGATCTCGACCAGCGCCGAGCCCGGCACCGCGTCCGCGATCTGCCGCAGATGCGCGGGCGGGGTGGCGGGATCCTCACGGCCCGCGATCAGCAGCGTGCGAGCGCCGATCTCCGGCAGCCGGTCGGTCAGGTCGAAGGCGGCCAGCGCGTCGCAGCAGGCGGCGTACGCCTCCGGGTCGGCCTCCCGGTGGTCGCGGACCAGCTCCGGCACGGTGAAGTCACCGGCGAACCACCGCGCGTTCGCGTTCTCGGCCAGTCGGTCCAGCCCGTCCCGCCGGACCTGCTCGGCCCGCTCCCGCCACGGCTTGGCGCCGTTGAAGTGGGCCGAGGAGCAGATCACGGCGAGCGAGTCGACGCGCTCGGGGTGGTGCACGGCCAGATGCAGCCCCACCGCACCGCCCAGCGACACGCCCGCGTACGCGAACCGCTCGATGCCGAGGTAATCGGCGAGCGCCAGCACCAGGTCGGCGAGGTCCCCGACGGTCGCACCCGGGCCGATCAGCCCGGCCGGCGAACCGCCGTGCCCGGGCAGGTCCCAGCGAACCACCCGGTGGGAGACCGACAGCTCGGGGGCGACCTTGTCCCACAGCGCGTACGAGGTGCCCAGTGACGGCCCGAGCAGCAGCGGGGCGGCGGAAGCGGGGCCTTCGACAAGGTGGTTCAGAGTCAACGTCGCTCCAGAGCACGGTCGGTGAGGGGTGCGGCGGCACCCGTGTAGTGGGCGGGGTCGGTGAGTTCGTCCAGCTCGACGCCCTTCAACTCGGGCTGTTCGGCCAGGAGTTCGCCGAGGCTGCGGTCCTCGGCGTAGGAGCGGCGGGCGAGTTCGGTGAGCAGTTCCTTCGCGCGGGCGCGGCCGAGCACGGGTGCCAGCTCGGCCGACAGCCGTTCGGAGACGATCAGCCCGTGGGTGAGGTGGAGGTGCGCGCGCATCGCGTCCGCGTTCACCCGCAGCCCCCCGGTCAGCTCCACGGCGTCCCGGGCCGCGCCGCCGACCAGCCGCAGCAGCTCCCGCAGCGGCTCCCACTCGGTGTGCCAGGCACCGGGCGGCCGCTCGTCCTCGGCCGCCAGCGAGGCGTACAGCGTCGCCGCGAGCTGCGGCGCGCGCCGGGCCGCGGCGGCGATCAGGGTGGACCGCACGGGATTCGCCTTGTGCGGCATGGCCGACGAACCGCCGCCACTGCCCTCCGCGAGTTCGGCGGTCTCCGTGCGGGACAGCACCAGCACGTCCACCGCGACCTTGCCCAGCGCCCCGGCGGCGAAGGCCAGGCATCCTGCGAGGTCGGCGACCGGGGTGCGCAGCGTGTGCCAGGGCAGCAGCGGCTCGCACAGGCCCAGTTCCCGGGCGTACGCCGCGACCAGCGCGGTCACGTCCTCGGCGCCGTACGCCGAGAAGGCCGCCAACGTGCCCGCCGCGCCGCCGAGCTGGACGGGCAGCGAGCCCCGCACCCGGGCGATCCGGTCCCGGGCGTCCAGCACCAGCGACCGCCACCCGGCCGCCTTCAGGCCGAACGTCGTCGGCACCGCGTGCTGGGTCAGCGTCCGCCCCGGCATCACGGTGTCGCGGTGCTCGGCGGCCAGCCGGGCCAGCGCCTCCCCGGCGCGGTCCAGGTCGGCCAGGACCAGGTCCAGGGTGCGCACGGCGACCAGCATCGTCGCCGTGTCCATGATGTCCTGGCTGGTCGCACCCCGGTGGACGTAGGGGCCGTACTCCTCGCCCACCGCCTTGGTGAGGTCCGCCACCAGGGGGATGACGGGGTTCCCGCCGCCGCGGGCGCGCTGGGCGAGCGCGCCCACGTCGAAACGGGCCGGATCCGCCGCCCGGGTCACCGCCTCGGCTGCCTGGTCCGGGGCGAGGCCGAGTGCGGCCTGGGCCCGGGTGAGGGCGGCCTCCGCGTCCAGCAGCGCCGCCAGGTAGGCAAAGTCGCCGGTCGCGGAGGCGGCGGGGGAGCCCACCCAGCCGGGGCCGAGCAGGCCCACGTCCAGGCCGGCGGACGCCGGATCAGCAGCGGGTGGTGTCACCGGAACTCCAGGAAGACCGTCTCGCCCTCGCCCTGAAGGCGGATGTCGAAACGGTACGCCCCGCTGTCCTCCCGCTTCGCGATCAGCGTGCCGCGCCGCTCCTCGTCCAGCCGGCCGAGCAGCGGGTCGGCGGCCAGCGCGGCCTCGTCGCCGGGCAGGTAGATCCGGGTGAACAGGTGCACGAGCAGCCCGCGGGCGAACACGCACACGCTGAGGTAGGGGGCGTTCTGCCCGCGCGCGCCGGGCCGCAGCGTCCGCACGTACCAGTGGCCGTCGGTGTCGGTCTGGATGCGGCCGAAGCCGGTGAACTCCACGCCGTTGCGGCCGAGAAAGCCGCCGGAGGCCGGGTCGCGCCGCATCGAGCCGTCGACGGCCGGCAGGTTGCCGTCCGGGTCCGGCCCCCACACCTCCACCAGGGCGTCCGGCAGCGGCCGGCCCTCGCCGTCGTACACGTACCCGTGCACGGTGACCGTGTCCGGGTGCCCCAGGGGCGCGACGTCCTCGCCGCCGTTGAAGGGGAGCGCGTAGCCGTAGAAGGGGCCCACCGTGTGCGACGGGGTGGGCAGCACGTTCTCCGGGCTGCTCGTGTCGATCTTCGTCATGGCAGGTCAGCGTCCTTCTTCGGTCCAGGTGGCGTGCGGGCCGTCCAGCACGATGTCCCAGTGGTAGCCGAGCGAGAACTCCGGCACCGACAGGCTGTGGTCGTAGGTGGCCACCAGCCGCTGCCGGGCGGCGTCGTCCGTCACCGACTGCAGGATCGGGTCGTACGGGAAGAGCGGGTCGTTCGGGAAGTACATCTGCGTCACGAGCCGCTGTGTGAACGCCGTGCCGAACACCGAGAAGTGGATGTGTGCCGGACGCCAGGCGTTGACGTGGTTGCGCCACGGGTACGGGCCCGGCTGGATCGTGGTGAAGCGGTAGAAGCCGTCCGCGTCCGTCAGCGTACGGCCCACGCCGGTGAAGTTGGGGTCCAGCGGGGCGTCGTGCTGCTCGCGCTGGTGGGCGTAGCGGCCGGCGGAGTTGGCCTGCCAGATCTCGACGAGCTGGCCGCGCACCGGCCGCCCGTCGCGGTCCAGCAGCCGCCCGGAGACGGTGATCCGCTCGCCGATCGGCTCCCCGGTGTGCTGCCGGGTGAGGTCGTTGTCGATCCCGGTGATGTCCCGCTCGCCGAACGCGGGCGAGGACAGCTCGACCAGCTCCGGGTCCTTGGCCACGTCGATGGCGACCAGCGGCTGCCTGGGGTGACGCAGCGCCGAGGAGCGGTACGGCGCGTAGTCGCGGCGCGGGTGGTGCTCCACGGGGGCGCCGTCGGCGACGCGCTTCTCGTACGCGGCGTGTTCGGCCGCGATCTCCTGGTCGATGTCGTGCTGAGTGAGAGGCATGGGGTTTCCCAACACTTCCTTAGCGTTCGAGGAGGAGGGCGAGGCCCTGGCCGACGCCGATGCAGAGGGTGGCGACGCCGATGCCGCTGCCCTTGCGGGCGAGCTGGTGGGCGACGGTGCCGGCGAGGCGGGCGCCGGAGGCGCCGAGCGGGTGGCCGAGGGCGATGGCGCCGCCCTGGGGGTTGAGGACCGCGGGGTCGAACTCGGGCCACTCGGCCAGGCAGCCCAGGACCTGGGCGGCGAAGGCCTCGTTGAGTTCGAGGACGTCGAGGTCGGCGAAGGTCCGGCCGGCCTTGGCCAGGGCGCGGTGGACGGCTTCGACGGGGGCGAGGCCGAAGTAGTGCGGGTCGGTGGCCGAGACGCCGGTGGCCGAGATCCGGGCGAGGGGTTCGCGGCCGGTGGCCTTCAGGCCGTCGGCGTCCACCAGGAGCAGGGCCGCGGCCCCGTCGTTGAGGGGCGAGGCGTTGCCCGCGGTGACCGTGCCTCCCCCAGCCTCCGGCCGGGGGGACCCCCATCTCGCTTCGCTCGCGGTGCGGAAGGACGGCTTCAGCTTGGCCATCGCGGCCAGGGAGGCGTCGGGGCGGACGCACTCGTCGGCGGCGAAGACGACCGGGTCGCCCTTGCGCTGCGGGATGGTCACCGGGGCGAGTTCGGCGTCGAACAGGCCCTCGGTCCGGGCCGTGGCCGCCTTCTGGTGGGAGGCGAGGGCGAACTCGTCCTGCTGCTCCCGGCTGATCTTGTGCTTGTCGGCGATGAGCTCGGCGGACTCGCCCAGCGGGATCGTCCACTGCGGGTCCATCTTCGGGTTGACCATGCGCCAGCCGAGGGTGGTGGAGTACAGCTCGGCGTGCCCGGCCGGGAACGGCCTCTCCGACTTGGGCAGGACGTAGGGGGCGCGGGTCATCGACTCCACACCGCCGGCCACGGCGACGGAGGCGTCGCCCACGGCGATGGCGCGGGCGGCCTGGATCACCGCCTCCAGACCGGAGGCGCACAGCCGGTTGACGGTCACGCCCGGCACGCCGGTGGGCAGGCCGGCCAGCAGCGCGGCCATGCGGGCGACGTTGCGGTTCTCCTCGCCGGCGCCGTTGGCGTTGCCGACGTACACGTCCTCGATCCGGGCCGGGTCCAGCCCCGGGGTGCGGGCGAGGAGTTCGCGGATCGCGTGGGCGGCCAGGTCGTCCGGGCGCACCGACGCCAGGGAGCCGTTGTAGCGGCCGATCGGGGTGCGTACGGCGTCGACGAGGTAGACGTCCTTCACGGCGTCCTTCACTTCAGGCCCTCCGCTACGGTCAGCTCGGCGTCGGTCCTGGCGGTGATCTCGTCCACGGTGACGCCGGGCGCGGTCTCGACGAGCAGCAGTCCGTCGGCGGTGACGTCCAGGACGCCGAGGTCGGTGATGATCCGGTTCACGCAACGCCTGCCGGTCAGCGGCAGCGCGCACTCCTTCAGGATCTTCGCCGAGCCGTCCTTGGCGGTGTGGGTCATCACCACGATGACCGTGCGGGCGCCGTGGACGAGGTCCATGGCCCCGCCGATCCCGGTGATCATCTTGCCGGGGATGGCCCAGTTGGCCAGGTCGCCGCCGGCGGAGACCTGCATGGCGCCGAGGACGGCGACGTCGATGTGGCCGCCGCGGATCATCGAGAACGACAGCGCCGAGTCGAAGAAGGAGGCGCCGGGCAGGACGGTGACGGTCTCCTTGCCGGCGTTGATCAGGTCGGGGTCGACTTCCGTCTCGGTGGGGTAGGGGCCGGTGCCCAGGATGCCGTTCTCGGACTCCAGGACGACCTCGACGCCGGCGGGCAGGTAGTTGGGGATCAGGGTGGGCAGGCCGATGCCGAGGTTGACGTACTGGCCGTCCTTCAGCTCCCGCGCGGCGCGGGCGGCCATCTCTTCACGACTCCAGGCCATCAGGCGCGCTCCTCTTCCGGCTTGCTCACGGTGATCTTCTCGATCTTCTTGTCCGCGGCCTGCTCGGGGGTGAGGGCCACCACCCGCTGGACGAAGATGCCCGGCAGGTGCACCGCGTCCGGGTCGATCCCGCCCGGCTCGACCAGCTCCTCCACCTCGGCGATGGTGATGCGGCCCGCCATCGCGGCCAGCGGGTTGAAGTTGCGGGAGGACTTGTTGAACACCAGGTTCCCGTGCCGGTCGCCCTTCACCGCCCGCACCAGGGCGAAGTCGGTGCGGATGCCGTGCTCGAGCACGTACCCGGTGCCGTCGAACGCGCGGACCTCCTTGGGCGGCGAGGCCAGCGCGACGCCGCCGGAGCCGTCGTAGCGCCAGGGCAGTCCGCCCTCGGCGACCTGTGTGCCCACCCCGGCCGGGGTGTAGAAGGCGGGGATCCCGGCCCCGCCGGCCCGCAGCCGCTCGGCCAGCGTGCCCTGGGGGATCAGCTCCACCTCCAGCTCACCGGCCAGGTACTGGCGGGCGAACTCCTTGTTCGCGCCGATGTAGGAGCCGGTCACCCGCGCGATCCGTCCGGCCGCGAGCAGCACCGCCAGGCCGGACTCCATCGCACCGCAGTTGTTGGAAACCACCGACAGCCCACCGACCCCGCGCTCGTACAGCGCCTGGATCAGCACGTTCGGCACACCGCTGAGCCCGAAACCACCCACCGCCAGCGACGCGCCCCCAGGCACATCGGCCACCGCCTCCACGGCCGTGGCGACCACCTTGTCCATCGAAAGAAGCCTCATCTCTGCCGGGCGTCCAGCACCCCAGATAGTCAGGGCACTGATTATTTAGTCGAGGTTCCCCTCACGCTGCCATTCGTGGCGTGATCAGTCAAGACCCGGGCAAAAGTGCCGGTCAGTGGCTCATGCGTGCCTGTGCGGCCGATGGCTCGCGAGAGGTATCGTTCAGTGCACCTACGAAATTGCCGCGGAACCGAACGACGGACCGACGCGAGGAGCGCACATGGCAGCGGTGGACCTCTCGACCCACCCCGGGCACCTGGCCCGGCGGCTGCAGCAGGCGCACTACCTGTTGTGGAACACGATGGTCTCCGAGGAGACCACCTCGCCGCAGTTCGCGGTCCTGAACGCGCTCGTCGCCGAGCCGGGGCTCGACCAGCGCACGGTGGGGGAGCGGGTGGGCCTCGACCGGTCCACCATCGCCGAGGTGATCAGCCGGCTCGGCCGCCGCGGGCTGCTCGACAAGGTGCGCGACCCGCAGGACGGCCGCCGCTTCCTGCTGCGGCTGACCCGGGAGGGGGAGCGCGTCCACCGGAAGCTCACCGTGCGGACCGCCCGGATGAACCAGGTCTTCCTGGGGCCGCTCAACGCCGAGGAGCAGGCCCTCTTCTGCGACCTCATCCGGCGCGTCGCGGACGCGGCCGAGGGGCTGCGCAACCCGGCGGAACCCCTCGCCGCGCAGCCCTGACGGAGCGCAGCCCTGACGGAGCGCAGCCCTGATGGAGCGCAGCTCTGACGAAGCGCGCCTCCGATGAAGCGCAGTCCCGACGGAGCGCAGCCCCGACGCACGCGCCTCACCGGCCGGTGAGGACCACCCAGACCTGGCCCCGGGCGAAGTTCACGGGCGCGCCGTCGGCGGCCGTGAACTCGGTGCCGTCCGCCGCCCGCGCCCGCTTCCAGGTGGCGTCGTGGACCTGCCCGTCCCGCAGCACCTCCGCCGTCCCGGCCCCCACGGTCTCGGTGTACGGGGTGTGGTTGCCGAGCGAGTCGTGCAGGCTCGACCTGCGTACTCTCACGTGCTGCACCACCACCGTCGCGGGCGCCATCCGCCTGCCGTCCACGGTGACGGCCGGCCTGCCGTCCATCGACACCTGCCAGCCGTGGAGCCGCGCGGACCAGGTGAAGGCGAACCGGGCCGCCGGGTAGCGGACCGTGCGCGAGGTCTCGGGACGGCCGCCCGCGGGGGCCGGGCCGTAGCGGAAACCGGTGGTCAGCGCGTCCGCGCCCGGTGCGGAGGCCAGAAGCCGGTCCGGGCGCAGGTAGAGATTGTGCGGGGCCGCCCGGCCGGAGCCCCGGAAGTAGGCGCCCGGGTGCTTGTCGGGTGTCTCCGCGGACAGCGGGGCCTTGTCGATCAGCGGCAGCAGTTTGTGCTGCGCCCCGGAGAAGGCGAGCGTGGGGCGGTCGAACTGGCGCAGCAGCTCCAGGTCGGACTCGCGCGCGCTGCGCACCGGCCCGACGACCGGGGGCAGCTTCGTGGCGTAGACGGCCATCAGCCGGCTCAGCCCTCCCTCGACCTGCTCGGCGTACACGATGTCGGCGGCGTCGAGGCCGGTCTGGGGGCGGGCCGGGACCACGTTGTCGATCTTGACGGCGAGCACCGGGCCGGCGTGCTCCGGGCTCCGTGACGGCGTCGACGACGGGCTCTTCGCGGACGGGCTCTTCGCACGCTCCCCCGCGCCCCGCCCGTCCTCGGAGGCGCCGCCGTGCCGCGCCGTGCAC
>NZ_POTZ01000899.1 GCF_003236365.1 Streptomyces sp. NTH33 | reverse complement strand
GTCGCCGACTATGTGCTGCAGCGCCTGACCGAGTGGGGCGTCAAGCGGGTGTACGGCTATCCCGGTGACGGGATCAACGGTCTGCTGGGCGCGTTCGACCGGGCCCAGGGCAATCCGGAGTTCATCCAGGTCCGGCACGAGGAGATGGCCGCGTTCATGGCCTGCGCCCATGCCAAGTTCACCGGCGAGGTGGGCTGCTGCACCGCCACGTCCGGTCCCGGCGCGGTGCACCTGCTCAACGGCCTGTACGACGCCAAGCTCGACCACCAGCCGGTGGTGGCGGTGGTCGGGCAGCAGAAGCGGCTCAGCCTGGGCGCCCACTACCAGCAGGAGATCGACCTGGAGCGGCTGTTCGCGGACGTCTCGGAGTTCTGCCAGATGGTGGTGCATCCGGGGCAGGCCCGGCACGTGATCGACCGGGCGTTCAAGACGGCGCTGACGACCCGGGGTGTGGCCACGGTCATCATTCCGGAGGACGTGCAGGAGGCGGACGCGCAGCCGTCGCCGCCGAAGACGCACGGCTCGGTGTTCTCCAGCGTCGGCTGGAGCCGCCCGCGGGTGCTGCCGGACCCCGGTGAGCTGCGCAGGGCCGCCGGCATCCTCAACGAGGGCAGCAAGGTCGCCATGCTCGTCGGGCAGGGTGCGGCTCATGCGGAGAGCGAGGTGGTGGAGGTCGCCGAGCTGCTCGGTGCCGGGGTGGCCAAGGCGCTGCTGGGCCGCGAGGTGCTGCCCGACGACCTGCCGTTCGTGACCGGTCCGATCGGTCTGCTGGGCAGCAGCGCCAGCGACAACATGATCCAGAACTGCGACACCCTGTTCATGATCGGCAGCAGCTTCCCGTACTCCGAGTGGCTGCCCGACGAGGGGCAGGCCCGCGGGGTGGAGATCGACATCGACGGGCGGATGATCGGCATCCGCTACCCGATGGACGCCCACCTCGTCGGCGACGCCAAGGAGACCCTGCGGGCGCTCGTCCCGCTGCTGCGCCGCAAGGAGGACCGCACGTGGCGCGAGCAGATCGAGAAGGACGTACGGGAGTGGAACGCCCTGATCTGCCGGCGGGCCGGACAGCACTTCGGCAGGACGATCAATCCGCAGGCGGTGGCGGCGGAGCTGTCGCCCCGGCTGCCGGAGGGATGCATCCTGACCGCGGACTCCGGCTCGGGCACCAACTGGTGGGCACGGCATCTGAAGCTGCGCCAGGGGATGCGGGCGTCGCTGTCGGGGACGCTGGCCACGATGGGGCCGGGGACGCCGTACGCGATCGCGGCGCGGTTCGCCTACCCGGACCGGCCGGTGATCGCCTTCGTCGGCGACGGCGCGTTCCAGATGAACGGCATG
>NZ_POTZ01000898.1 GCF_003236365.1 Streptomyces sp. NTH33 | reverse complement strand
TCCGCCCGGAGGAACGGACCAGCTCGACGGCATCCTTCTTGAACTCGGCCGTGTACCGCTTGCTCGTGTTGCTCTTCTTACTCACTACCTGGACTGCTTCCTCCGGGACCCGTACGTCCCAGTATCAGGCTGTCCTGATCGCGGGGGGAACTTCAGCCGCAGGAGCGCGTCGTCGTTGGGGAAGACCTGGACGACGTCGGTGCGGCGCTTGACCTCGCGGTTGATCCGCTCCAGCGGGTTGGTGGACTGGATCTTCTTCCAATGTCGCTCCGGAAAGACCGCGAAGGCGGTCAGGTCGTCCTTCGCTTCCAGCAGCATCGCCTTGACCTTCGGGAACTGTGTGCCGAGCATGTCGGCGACGGTGTCGAGCTGGGTGCGGACCGCGTCGGCGGTGGGCTGGGCGAAGATCGTGCGGATGGTCGCGGCGGCCATCTCCGCGGCATCCTTGTTGATCACGCCGAACACGTTGCGCAGGAAGTGGACCCGGCAGCGCTGGTAGGCAGCCCCGAGCATGACCTTCCGGATGGCCTTGACCAGGCCGGAGTGGTGGTCACCGATCACGAGCCGGACCCCGGTCAGACCGCGTTCACGCAAGGAGCGCAGGAACTGGGTCCAGAACACCTCGGTCTCGCTGTCGCCGACCATCACTCCCAGCACCTCGCGGCCGCCGTCCTCGGTGATCCCGGTGGCGATGACCACGGCCCTGGAGACGATCTGGTGCTCGACCCTCGCCTTGCAGTAGGTCGCGTCCAGGTACACGTACGGGAAGCGGACGTGATCCAGGGGCCGGCTGCGGAACACGGTCAGCTGGCCGTCCAGGTCCTGGCAGATCCGGGAGACCTCGCTCTTGGATATCCCGGTGTCCGCGCCGAGGGCCTTGACCAGGTCGTCGACCGACCGCGTGGACACGCCGTGGACGTAGGCCTCCATGATGACCGCGTACAGCGCCTGGTCGATCCGGCGACGGCGCTCCAGCAGTGCGGGGAAGAAGCTGCCCGAGCGCAGCTTGGGGATGGCCAGGTCCAGGTCGCCGGCCTGGGTGGTCAGCGTCTTGTCCCGGTGGCCGTTGCGAAAAGCAGTGCGGGTGTCAGTGTGCTCGTTCCACTCCGCGCCGATCCGGGCAGTGGTCTCGGCCTCGATCAACTCCTGCAGCATCCGCTCGGCCACACCGCGGACGAGTTCGAGCCCGTCCGCCGAGCGTAGTGACTCCAGCAGCCGGAGTAAGTCATGCTGGGACAGGGCCACCGTGCACCTCCTGGGTTGAACTGCCCGTTTGCCAAGGAGAGTTGCATGGTGGCCCGCCTCATGGGCAGGGAGCGGAAGCTACCCGCCCCGTGCACCCC
>NZ_POTZ01000897.1 GCF_003236365.1 Streptomyces sp. NTH33 | reverse complement strand
CGGCCCACCTCGGCACCGCCCGCGGACGCGCTCGGCGTGCCCACCCTGAAGCGCCCGTTCGCCGGCTCGCCCGCCGAGCGGTGGGCGGACGGCGCCGACGCCATCGTGCTGCCCCCGGCCACCCCCGTGGGCACGCTGAGCAAGACGCAGGTCGCCTCCGCGCTGAAGGCGGCCAAGCAGTTCCTGGTGGCGGCGAACCTCGACCCCGCCACCCTGCGCGGCGAGCGCCCGCAGGCGGCGCTGGACGTGATCGAGCCGCTCCAGACCGAGCTGCTCGACCTGCTCGACACCTCGCTGCGCAAGCCGGACAAGGACCACGACCCGCTGTGGATGTTCAGCCGGTTCGACCCGAACGAGATCCGGCTCGCCGGCGACGTGGTCAAGGTCCGCGGCCGCATGACGTTCAAGCCGGGCGAGCACGCCTCCGTCGTGATGCACGCCGACTACACCTTCGTCTACCCCGTCACCCGCGTCGGCGGCGGCGCGGGTGACGAGGTGGAACGGACGATCGTGCGCCGCGTGCTGGACCTGGAACTCTCCGACCCCACGAAGTACCAGGTCACCCCAGGCAAGTTGGCCGTACTCGACTACTTCCAGGACATAGCCAACTCCGCCTGCGGGATCCACGACGGCTACCTGCACCCGCAGTTCGCCTCGGCCGCCCCGGTCGGGGATCCGCCGACCGGGGCGGCCGTGGACCCCTACGACCGCAGCCGGGACCTCGATCCCGAACCGGTCGAGGAGTGCGGCACGGTCACCCGCACCTGACACGAGCGCCCTTGCCGTCATGACAAGGGCACCTCCGCCCGGACCGTCTTGCCCACGGGCCGACGAGGTTCCCAGCCCCAGCTCGCGGCCAGGACGTCCACCAGGAGCAGGCCGCGGCCCGACTCCCCGTCGGGGTGGGACGAGGGCGCGGTCGCCGGTGGCCGTTTGGCCGAGGCCGCGTCCGCCACCTCGATGCGGATCACGTCGGTCGCCGCGTTCAGGGCGAGACTCAGCGTGAAGTCGTGCCCGGGGACCCTGCCGTGCCGCACGGCGTTCGCCGCGAGTTCGCCGACGACGAGCGCCACCGTGCAGGACGCGTCCGACTCCGGCGGGTGTCCCCACTCCTCCACGCACCGCACGGCAACGCGCCGGGCCAGCCGTGCGCCCCAGGATTGCCGGTTACGACACACAACTCGGCTTCGCTACCGAGGACTTCACAGGCGAGCCGAAGGCCGGCCGGCACCGCGTCCCAGGCGGCCGGGTTCCGGTCACGGTCCGTCGTCCGGGACCGCCGGGTCCTTGCCCGCGAGGGTCCGGCGGGCCACCGGCCTCCGTAAAGAACCGGGGAAAGAACCACC
>NZ_POTZ01000896.1 GCF_003236365.1 Streptomyces sp. NTH33 | reverse complement strand
GCAGTGGCGTAGACACCCTCTGTGCTACCGAGAGGCCCTGCCTTCATGCCCCCGCGCGGCCACAATCACCTGAACAGCACGCCCGTACGGACCCCCCAGCCCCACACTCGGTTTCGAGAAGCCCTCTCAGCCGCGCCTGTCCGTGGGCGAGCAGGGCACTGGTGTCGCGGCGGCTGCTGGGGCTGGAGGACGCCCTGTCGCTGGCCGTCGTCGATCCGATCCAGGACGACCGCAGCTGGCGCTTCACCCTCGACGCCGACGGCCGTGATCCCGTGCTCGGGATCCGCTTCCTGAGCGAGGCGTACGACCGGCGGGAGACGGGTTACCCCGGCGGGGTGAGCGTGCCCGCGGTCGTCGACGTGCCCAGCGGCGAACTGGTCACCAACGACTTCCAGCAGATCACGCTCGACCTCGCCACCGAGTGGACGGCCCTGCACCGTCCGGGGGCGCCGGACCTGTATCCGCGGGCGCGGCGCGACGAGATCGACACGGTGATGGCCGAGGTGTACGAGGACGTCAACAACGGGGTGTACCGGTCGGGCTTCGCCACCAACCAGGAGGAGTACGAGGCCGCGTGCGCGGGCGTGTTCCGCCGGCTGGACCTGCTGACGGACCGCCTGGCCGGGCAGCGCTACCTCGTCGGCGACACCCTCACCGAGGCGGACATCCGGCTGTTCACCACACTGGTCCGTTTCGACGCCGTCTATCACGGACACTTCAAGTGCAACCGCTGGAAGCTGGCCGAGAACCCCGTGCTGTGGGCGTACGCCCGCGATCTGTACCAGACGCCCGGCTTCGGTGACACGGTCGACTTCGACCACATCAAGCGGCACTACTACGAGGTGCACACGGGCATCAACCCCACCGGCATCGTGCCCCTCGGGCCCGACCTGTCCGGCTGGCTGACCCCGCACCACCGCGAGGAGCTCGGCGGGCGTCCCTTCGGTGACGGGACCCCGCCCGGCCCCGTACGGCCCGGCGAGGAGGTCCCGCCGCAGGGCAGGCCCTGACACCCACGCCCCTCACCCACCGGCAAAGGAGACACAGGTGGCCAAGAAGAAGCACAAGCTCCCGCTCGCCTACCAGCCCCTCGGCTTCGTGTTGGGCTGGGCCGGCGGTGCGCTGGCCGGACTGGCCTTTCGCGTGACGTGGAAGGCCGTCCGGCACGAGGACGACGCGCCCGACCCGCTCGACGCGGACCGCCACTGGGGGGAGATCCTGCTCGCGGCGGCCGTCCAGGGCTGGCTCTTATACACATCT
>NZ_POTZ01000895.1 GCF_003236365.1 Streptomyces sp. NTH33 | reverse complement strand
CGTTCATGACCATCCCCCGCCCAGGCCCGTGCCGCTCGTCGCGCCGACGGCCGTGCGTTCGTGGTCCGCCCGGCGCCACACCTCGTCCAGTGCCGCGCCCCGGGGCACACCGACGGCCGCCCAGCCGGCCTCGCGCAGGAGGCGCAGGCTCTCCCCGGCGGGGTCGGGCAGGGCCGGGGCGCCGGTCGGTTCGCGCGACCAGGTCTCGCCGGACAGGACGAAGGCGACCGCCGCGCCGCTGCGCCGGCACATCTTGGCGGCCACCGCGGCCTGGGTCTCGTCCAGGTCGCCCAGGAAGGCGACCAGCAGCCCCTCCCTGCCGCCGCGCAGCACGTCGTAGGCGCGGGACAGGCCCGCCCCGTCCGAGTGGTCGATCATGGCGAGGGTGTCCATCATCAGTCCGGCCGCGTCCGCCGACTCCTGGCCGGCGCCCGCGAAACCGTCGGGGGCCTCGCCGGGCACCAGGCTGCCGGTGTCGGTCAGCAGCCGGACCGAGAAGCCCCGCTCCAGCATGTGCACCAGGACGGAGGCCGCGCCGGACACCGCCCACTCGAAGGCCGAGTCGGGACCGGCGCCCCGGTAGGCGAGCTCCCGGGTGTCGAGCAGCACCGTGCAGCGGGCGCGCTGCGGCTGCTCCTCGCGTCGCACCATCAGCTCGCCGTAGCGCGCGGTGGAGCGCCAGTGCACGCGGCGCAGGTCGTCGCCGTGGCGGTAGCCGCGCGGGATGACGTCGTCCTCGCCGGCCAGCGCCAGCGAGCGCTGCCGCCCGTCGCCGTACCCCCTGGCCTCGCCGCTCAGCCGCACCGGCGCCAGCGGCTCCACGCGCGGCACGACGGTGAGGGTGTCGTACGTCGAGAAGGACCGGGTCAGTTCGCACATCCCGAACGGGTCGGTCAGGCGCAGCTGCAGCGGGCCCAGCGGATAGCGGCCCCGCAGGTCGGAGCGGACCCGGTAGGACACCTCGCGGCGTCCGCCCGGCTCGACCCGGTCGAGCACGAAACGGGGGCGCGGCCCGAGCACGTACGGCACCCGGTCCTGGAGCATCAGCAGGCCCGTGGGCAGCCGGGAGACGTTGTCCACGCGCAGGTGCACGCGGGCCTCGCTGCCGGCGGGCACGCGCGTGGGGGAGAGCCGGCGGCTGCCGGCCACCCGGTAGCGCGTGCGGTGGAGCACGGTCGCGCAGACCAGCGGCAGGGCGGCGAGCAGCAGCCCGACCCGCAGCAGGTCGGGCTGGCCGAGAACGTAGGCGCAGAGGGCGGCGGCGACCCCGGCGGCCAGGAAGGAGCGCCCCCGGGTGGTCAGGCCGGCCAGCGCGGTGCGCACGCCGCCCCGTTCCCCCCGCTCCCCCCGGT
>NZ_POTZ01000894.1 GCF_003236365.1 Streptomyces sp. NTH33 | reverse complement strand
AGAGTGCGGTACGTGAGCTTCCGTCCGCCTTGTCATCGCTCGATGGTGTGACGTTGGGGCATCGCTGCCGGTCAGGCGTTCGGGGTTCGCTTGAGTTATGGCATGAGCATGCGCAAGCCGTACCCGAGTGATCTGTCCGACGAGCAGTGGGCGTTGATCGCGCCGGTGATCACGGCGTGGAAGGCCCGGCACCCCTCGGTCAGCGGCCACCAGGGCAAGTACGCGATGCGGGAGATCGTGAACGCGATCCTGTACCAGAACCGCACCGGCTGCCAGTGGGAGTTCCTGCCCCACGACATGCCTCCGCCCGGCGCGGTGAAGTACTACTTCTACACCTGGCGCGACGACGGCACCGACCAGAACCTCCACGATCTGCTGAGGTGGCAGCTGCGGGAGAAGAAGCGGCGATTAGCCGACCCGAGTCTCGTCGTCCTGGACACGCAGAGCGTCCACGCGGCCGTCGGTGTCCCGGCCGACACGACAGGCCGGGACGCCGCGAAAAAGGTGCCGGGGCGGAAGAGATGCCTGGCCGTGGACGTGTTGGGCCTGGTCGTCGCGGTCGTCGTGCTGGCGGCCTCCGCGCACGAGAACACCGCCGGCATCGCCCTGCTGGACCAGGTCGCCGAGCAGACCGACACGGTCGAGAAGGCCCTGGTCGACCAGGGCTTCAAACAGCGCGTCGTCGAACACGGCAAGAGCCACGGCATCGACGTCGAGATCGTCGAGCGCAACCCCGCCGACAAGGGCTTCGTCCCGCAGGCCAAGCGGTGGATCGTGGAGCAGACGAACGGGATCCTGATGTTCTACCGCCGCCTCGTGCGCGACTACGAGCACCAGCCGGCCTCCTCCCGCTCACGCGTCTTCTGGGCCATGACCTCCGTCATGGCCCGCCGGCTCACCGGCGCCACCCTCCCCTCCTGGAGGACCGCATGAGTGAGAACCCTCAGGTCACAGCCGTCCTGGAATACGTCGAGGCTCGTGAACGCGAACTGGCGGAACAAGCCGCCCAGATCCGCACCCGCCTCGAGGAACTCACCGCGCAGCTGGGCGAGCTCGACGCGGAGAGCGAAAACCTGCGCGTCACCCGGAAGACCCTCCTCACCCCCTTCGCCGACACCGGGCAGCCGATGCGCGCCCGCGACCTGTGCCAGGCACTCGACCTGCCGATCATCCCGAAGAACACCGAAGGCATCCGCTCCAAGCTGAAACGCCTGGTCGCACGCGGCATCCTCACCGAACCCGAACCCGGCCTGTTCGCTCAGCCCCGCGCCTGACCACCACCAAGCGGCGACGACCAGCAGCCCTCACCCAACCTCAACCACGAAACGGACAAGAACTCACGTACCGCACTCT
>NZ_POTZ01000893.1 GCF_003236365.1 Streptomyces sp. NTH33 | reverse complement strand
GCCTTCAACGAAGACCCCGAGAAGGTGTTCCGCGTCCGCGACCTGCACGAACACCTCGGCCTGCCCACCGACGAGCCCTCGATCAACGTCACCCGCTCCCGGCTGGGACGACTCGTTCGCCAGGGATTCCTCGAGCAACCCGGACGTGGCCGCTATCAGAAACGGACTTAACGCCCTCTGAAGAGTCTCGCCCCTGCACAGTCCGCTGACGCCGCGCTGGGCATCCTGTCCCACTTTCGTGTCGAGTTCTACGACTGCCTCTGCACCCGCGCGGATGCGCTCTTCGAGCTGACCGACGCGGTGCTGTGTGCGGACGGCCCGGTGACGTCGCTGGTCGAGCTGACGCTCACGGCCGAGCACCGGCGCGGGCACGGGGCGATGTACGACGCGGTCAATCACGGCTGGCTGGAGCCGCGCCGCCTGCGCCGGCTGCTGGCCTCCACGCCGCTGCCGCGTGCGGCCGACGGGCGGATCGTGCTCGCGGTGGACGTGAGTAACTGGCTGCGGCCCGACGCCCCCACCAGCCCGGAGTTGCTGTTCTGCCACGTCTACGGGCGGGGCCGCAGCGCGGATCAGTTCATCCCCGGCCGGCCCTACTCTTTCGTCGCCGCGCTGGAGACGGGCCGCACGTCCTGGACCGCGCTGCTGGACGCGGTCCGGCTCGGGCCGGCCGACGACGCCACCGCGGTGACCGCCGCCCAGCTGCGCGAGGTGGTCACCCGGCTGGTGCAGGCGGGGCAGTGGCGGCCGGGCGATGCGGACATCCTCGTCGTGATGGACTCCGGCTACGACGTCACCCGCCTCGCCTACGTCCTGGCCGACCTGCCCGTCGAGCTGGTCGGCCGGCTGCGCTCGGACCGGGTCATGCTCCGGGACGCCGGCCCGCGCCGCTCCACCCCGCGCGGCGGGCAGCCCCGCAAGCACGGCAGTGCCCTCGCCTTCGCCAAGCCCGAGACGTGGCACACCCCCGACGCCGCCACCACCTGCGACACCACCCGTTACGGCACGGCCGAGGCCCTGGCCTGGGACCGGATGCATCCCCGCCTGACCGCCCGCGGTCCCTGGCTCGACCACTGCGGTGAACTCCCTTTGATCCACGGCACGTTGATCCGGTTGAAGGTCGACCGCCTGCCCGGCGACCGCGACCCGAAGCCGGTGTGGCTGTGGTCCTCACGCACCCAGATGACCGGCGCGGACGTCGACCTGCGCTGGCAGGCGTTCCTCCGCAGATTCGACCTGGAGATGAGCAAGCCGCAGTGCTGTCATAGCTGCGGTTCGGCGTCATTGTCTCGGGTTCCTTCCTCGTTCGGGATTATCGCCGTCTGCTGGTGGTCGAGCCAGGCCTGTCGTGGGCGGTGGCCGCGGG
>NZ_POTZ01000892.1 GCF_003236365.1 Streptomyces sp. NTH33 | reverse complement strand
CTGCCGCGACGCCCGCAGAGGAGTCCACGACATCAACCTCGACGCAGTGGCGATCCGGCAAGTCGGGATACCAGACACCACACCGACTCTGCAGTCAACCCCCGAAGAACTTCCGAGGGCGACCACTAAGCGGCAGGGCGTTGGCGTGTGTGCGTTCGGGTGGCGTGGGGTGCTTGTGGTGCTCGGCCCGTGGCCGGAGGCGCTGTCCCACACCATCGATACGGTAGCGTACCGATACGGCTGGGTACCGGTACGCTGGTGTATCGATCGATACACCTCACACGGAACGCGCCACACTGCAGAGCGGCCGGAGGACCGCTGGACCCGGATCGAGAGCGAGGAGATGAGTGATGACGTCACAGGCCGCGGACGGACCGGAGACGGTTGTCGCCTCACGCCGCTCCAAGATCACGCCTGAGCGTGAACGGGAGTTCTTCGACGCTGTCCTCGAACAGATCCGCGAGTGCGGCTACGACGCCGTCACCATGGAGGGCGTGGCCGCCAGAACACGCTGCAGCAAGTCCACGCTCTACCGGCAGTGGAAGAACAAGCCGCAGTTCGTGGCGGCCGCGCTGCGCGCCAACCGGCGCACGCAGTTCGCCGGCGTCGACACCGGCTCGCTCGCCGAGGACCTGCGGCGGGCCGCGCGGACCGCGGGCGAGCGGTCGGGCAAGGACACCCGGCTCCTGCAGGCCCTCGGTCACGCGATCACGCAGGACAGGGAGCTGAAGCAGGCCCTGCGCGAGGCGCTGGTCGAGCCGGAGATCGCCGCGCTGCGGGAGATGCTGCGCCGCGGGGTCGAGCGCGGAGAGGTCCGCGCCGACAACCCGGCGCTTCAGTACGTGCCCGCGCAGATGTTCGGCGTCCTGCGCATCCGGCCCGTGCTGGAGGGGGAGTACGCCAACCCGGACTACATGGTCCGGTTCGTGGAGGCCGCGGTGCTGCCCGCACTCGGCCTCACCCCATGACCCAGGTCGCCGTCCCCGGGATGACGGGACGGTGACCTGCTCGCGCCGCACCGTGGGGACGGGGGCGGCGCGCATCCCGGCCGGGTGGGGTTCCTCTGGAGCGGCGAGGGACCCCACCCGGCCGACGACTTCCGGCCGGATCACACCTTCTGGCCGGTGCCTCCGCCCGAGGCGACCTTGATGCCCCGGGTGATGTCGTCGATCACTGATTGCCGCTCGGCGACGTCCACGCCGAAGCGGACCACGACCAGCAGGCGGGAGTCGGCCGGGGACGGGTGTCGGCGTACGGGCTGTAGTGCAGAGGTATGTACGGGCTGATGTGCAGAGCTTGAGTCCGGGTCAGCTGACGGCGGTGATGCCGCCTTCGATGGCGGTGAGGCGGTTCTTCAGCCGGTAGCTG
>NZ_POTZ01000891.1 GCF_003236365.1 Streptomyces sp. NTH33 | reverse complement strand
GGTCGTACCGCCGCAGTTCGTGAACACGGGGCTGCCGGAGTTCGCGCGCTGTCTGGCGCTGCTCGGGCGGATGTGGCGGCTGCGTTTCGGTCTGAACCAGGAGCAGGCGGGCCGCTGGACCGTCGACTTCCAGGCGCAGCTGGCGGCTTTGGACCCGGCGGCGCTGGGTTCGCCCGAGAGCTGGTGGTCGGTGCTGCTGGAGCAGATGTGGGACGGGCTGCTGTGAGGCGCTCCGGCTGACGGCCGCACGTGGGTGCGGACAGGGCCGGGCCCGGTCGTGGACGACCGGGCCCGGTCTTTTTGTGTCCGTGGTCCTCGGTCTTTCGGGTGCCGGCCGGCCCGAGCGCCCGGAGTGTCGCGTTATGAACACGCACGCCCCATACATCAAGATATGCGCGTAATCATCATGTCGTATTCCGTTCGTGCCGTTCGGTGATGTTCCGGCGGTGTTCCGGCGGAGAGGGGTCCAGGATGAGCAGCGCACCGGGGTCGCCGCACGGCTTCGTGGTCGTACGGGGGCGCGGCTACCGTCCCGTCCAGGTCGACGCGTACGTGGCCGCCCTCTCCGACGACCGGGACGCCGCGTGGGAGCGTGCGGCGCGGCTGACCGTCCTCGCCCGGGAGATGGAGGCGGAGCTGGTCCGGCTGCGTGAGGCGGTGGCCGGGCTGGGCCCTCAGACGTACGAGAGTCTCGGCGAGCGCGCCGGGCGGCTCTTCGAGTTGGCCGAGGAGGAGGCGCACGCGGTGCGCAAGGGCGCGCGGCGGGTGGCGCAGCGCCTGGTGGAGACGGCGCGGGCCGATGCGGAGGGCGTACTCGGGGCCGCCCGGTCGCAGGCCGACGCCGTGCGCGCCCAGGCCGACGAGCAGGCCGAGCGGCGCCTTCTCGCGGCGCGTGCGGAGGCCGAGGAGCTGCGGGTCACGGTGCGGCGGGAGGCGAAGGAGTGCCGTGGCGAGGCACTGGCCGCGCTGCGGGAGGCGCGGCAGCACGCCTCCGGGATGCTCGCCGCGCAGGCCAGGGAGCACGCCGAGCGGTGGGCGGAGGCGGAGCGTGCGGAGGCCGAGCGGGCGGCCGCCCTCGAAGCGGAGCACGCCGCCCGGGCGGCGGCCGCCGAGGCGGCCATGTCGGAGGCGGTGCGGGCGCTCGTCGAGGCCGAGCAGGCGGCGCGGCAGGGGCAGCAGGAGGCGCGGGCCCGGGCGGCGGAGGTGCTGGCCGAGGCCCGGCTGCGGGACGAGTGGATCGCCGGGGAGACGGAGCGGGCGCTGCGTGGGCGCGACGCGGTGCGGGACGGCGCGCGGGACGGCGCGCGGGCGCAAAAGGACCCGGTGCGCAGCGGTGTGACGGGGCGCTGACCGGGCGGGAACCTGAGGGG
>NZ_POTZ01000890.1 GCF_003236365.1 Streptomyces sp. NTH33 | reverse complement strand
CCGGTGGTGTGGGACCCCCACCCCCGGGGCGGCCCACCGGTACCGGGAACGAGGCTGGTGAGCCCGTCACGGGCGGAGTCACGGGCCTTCACGGCCGAGCTGAGGGAGGACCAGGGGGCCCGGGAGGGCCCCGCCGGACAGGAGGGGAACGAGCTGCGCACCGCCGCCCACGAGGCCGCCGCGCTCGTACGGCACTGGCGGGCCGCCGCCGTCGCGGTGACCCTCGGGGCGCGCGGGGCGCTGCTGTCGTACGGCGAGCATCCGCTCCTGGTGCCGGTGACGGCGGCGCACCACGGCGACCCGTGCGGCGCCGGCGACCGCTTCGCCGCCACGGCGGCCGGACTCCTCGCGGACGGCGCGCTGGTCGGGGAGGCGGTGGAGGGCGCGGTCGCCGCCGCGACCGCCTTCGTGGCCGCGGGCGGCGCGGGCGGCGTGCTCGGCACTCCCCACCCGCCGCCTCTCGGCGACGGCCCGGCCGGCCTGATCGCCCGCGTCCGCGCGAGTGGCGGCACCGTCGTCGCCGCGGGCGGCTGCTTCGACCTGCTGCACGCCGGACACGTCGGCCTCCTCCAGGCCGCCCGGCGCATCGGCGACTGCCTGGTCGTCTGCGTCAACTCCGACTCCTCCGTACGCCGCCGCAAGGGCGAGGGCCGCCCGGTCAACCCGCTCGCCGACCGCGTCCGCGTCCTGAGCGCCCTGGCCTGCGTCGACGCCGTCGCCGTCTTCGACGAGGACACCCCCGAACGCCTCCTGGCCGAACTCCGCCCCGACGTCTGGGTCAAGGGCGGCGACTACGCCGGCGCCGAACTCCCCGAGGCCGCCCTGCTGCAGGAGTGGGGCGGCCAGGCGATCCTCCTGCCCTACCTGGACGGCCGCTCCTCCACGGCCCTCATGGCCAGGGCGGCGGAGGGGACGAGGTGACCGGGGGCAAGGTGACCGGGGAGGCGGTGCCCCGCCTCCTGGTGCTGCGCGCCCTCGGGCTCGGGGACCTGCTCGCCGGGGTGCCCGCGCTGCGGGCGCTGCGGCGTGGGTTCCCGGAGCACGAGCTGGTGCTGGCCGCGCCCGCCGAGCTGGCGCCGGTGGCCGCGGCGACGGGGGCCGTGGACCGGCTGCTGGACGCCTCGGCGCCCGGGCGGGGCGTACCCCGGACGCTCGGCTGGGTCGGGCCACCCCCGGACGTCGCCGTGGACCTGCACGGCAACGGACCGCCCAGCCACCGGCTGCTCGCGGGGCTCGGCCCCGGGCGGCTGTTCGCCTTCGCGCACCCCGGGACACCCGAGGTCGAAGGCCCCCGGTGGCACGCCGACGAGCACGAGCGGGAGCGCTGGTGCCGGCTGCTGCGGTGGTACGGCGTCGACGCCGACCCCACCGACCT
>NZ_POTZ01000088.1 GCF_003236365.1 Streptomyces sp. NTH33 | reverse complement strand
CCCCATGACTGCCCCCCACGCCTGTCCCCGCACCCGCACCCGAGAACCGGTGAATCGATGACCGAGACCACGACCGCCAAGCCGGGCGAGCCCCGCTCCGGCGGCATCGCCCGCATCGTCAGCGCGAGCCTGATCGGCACCACCATCGAGTGGTACGACTTCTTCCTCTACGGCTCCGCCGCCGCGCTGGTGTTCAACACCCTCTTCTTCCCGACCAGCGACCCGCTGGTGGGCACGCTGATCGCGTTCGTCACCTACGCGATCGGGTTCCTGGCCCGGCCGCTCGGCGGCGTGGTCTTCGGGCACTTCGGCGACAAGATCGGCCGTAAGAAGCTGCTCGTGCTCAGCCTGATGCTGATGGGCGGCGCCACCTTCGCCATGGGCCTGCTCCCCACCTACGGCTCCATCGGCGTCGGCGCCCCGATCCTGCTCACCGTCCTGCGCCTGATCCAGGGCTTCGCCCTGGGCGGCGAGTGGGGCGGCGCCGTGCTGATCGTCTCCGAGCACGGCGGCGACAAGCACCGCGGCTTCTGGGCGTCCTGGCCGCAGTGCGGCGCCCCCGGAGGCAACCTGCTGGCCACCGGTGTTCTCGCGCTGCTGGCCGCCGTCCAGCCCGAGGAGGCGTTCCTGTCCTGGGGCTGGCGCATCCCCTTCCTGCTCTCCGGCGTCCTGGTCGTGATCGGACTGTGGATCCGCGTCTCGGTGTCCGAATCGCCGGTCTTCCTCGCCGCCCGGGCCAAGGCCGAGGCGGAAGCCGCCGAGGGGGCCAAGGAGAAGGCTCCCGTCATCGAGGTCTTCCGCCGCAGCTGGCGCGAGGTGCTCGGGGCCATCGGCACCCGGTTCGGCGAGAACGTCTCCTACTACATCCTCACCTCCTTCGTGCTGGTCTACGTCACCACCCACCTGGAACTGCCGAAGAGCACCGCGCTGAACGCCGTCCTGATCGGCTCCGCCATCCACTTCTTCACCATCCCGCTGTGGGGAGCGCTCTCCGACCGCATCGGCCGCAGGCCCGTGACACTGATCGGCTCGATCGGCATGGCCGTCTGGGCGTTCGCCTTCTTCTCCCTGCTCGACACGGAGTCCTTCGCCGTGATCACCCTCGCGGTCACCGCGGGTCTGCTGTTCCACGGCGCCATGTACGGGCCGCAGGCCGCCTTCATCTCCGAGATGTTCGACACCAAGGTCCGCTACTCCGGAGCCTCCATGGGCTCACAGCTCGCCTCCATCGTCGCCGGTGCCCTCGCTCCCATCATCGCCGTCGAACTCCTCAGGAGCTACGCGTCCTCGACGCCCATCTCCCTGTACCTCTGTGCCGCCGCGGTGGTCACCACCCTCACCGTCGCCGTCATCAAGGAGACCCTCGGCCGCGACCTGACCCTGTCGGCAACGGATCCGACGCCGGCACCGCGACGACAGGAGTCGTCGGTGGCCGGTGCCGACCGGGCCTGAGAGGCACGCCACCGGGTGCGGTCCGTTCTGCCGGGGGGCAGGGCGGACCGCACCCACGCCGGCCGCGGGCACCACGCCCCGCACGGCGCCTCAGCCGATCCGCGAACCAGCCGCGCAGCCGGAAGGGAGGACTGCCACGGTGACCGACGCGACCACCGTGAACGGACCCGTCAACGCAGCGACGGCGGCGCTCCGGGAACTGCTCGACCTGCTCGCCGCCGACGCTCCGGCCGAGCGACTGGCCCGGCCCGCCGCACAGGCACGCGCCGCCGGTGCCGACCCGCACGAACAGGACGTCATGGCCGAGGCCACCCGGACTGCACTGAACATCCACCGGACCCTGGCCCAGCACCGGCGACGGGAGGCCGAACTCGCCGCCCTGTTCGACACCGCGAGCGACCTGGCCGCACTGCGCGACCTGGACGCCGTGCTGCGCGCCATCGTGCACCGCGCCCGCACCCTGCTGGGCACCGACGTCGCCTACCTCACCCTCAACGATCCCGCCGCGGGCGACACGTTCATGCGGGTGACCGCCGGCTCGGTCTCCGCCACCTTCCAGCAACTGCGCCTCGGCATGGGGGAAGGCCTCGGCGGTCTGGTCGCGCAGACCGCACGCCCCTACGCGAGCCCCGACTACCGCACCGACCGCCGCTTCAAGCACACCGGGGCCATCGACGAAGGAGTCGACGAGGAGGGTCTGCGCGGCATCCTCGGCGTGCCCCTGCGCGTCGGCCGACGCGTGATCGGTGTTCTGTTCGCCGCGGACCGTACTCCGCGCGACTTCACCCCCGAGGCCATCGCCCTGCTCGCCTCCCTGGCCGACCACGCCGCCGTGGCCATCGACAGCGCACGCCTGCTGGAGGAGACCCGCTCCGCTCTTGTCGAACTGAACGCCGCCAACGAAACGGCCCGCGCCCACAGCGACGCCCTGCACCGCGCGGCCGACGCCCACGACCGGCTCACCGACCTGGTCCTCAGAGGAGGTGCCGTCGACGAGGTCGCCCGCGAGATCGCGGCCCTCCTCGACGGAGGCCTGGCCGTCCACGACGCGGACGGCACCGAACTCGCCCGCGTGGGAACCGGCCCCGTCATCCTGCCCGAGCAGGGGATCGAGGCTTCCCGCAGAGGCGGGCGGGCCGTCCCCGTCGACGGCAGCTGGGTGTGCGCCGTCCTGGCGGGCCCGGAACTCCTCGGCAGTCTCGTCCTCACCGGCCGGGCCGGTCTCACCGACGCCGACCGGCGCCTGTTCGAACGAGCCGGTCTGGTCACCGCCCTGCTGCTCCTCCTGCGCCGGTCGGTGGCCGAAGCGGAGGACCGCGTCCGCGGCGAACTCCTCGACGACCTGCTCACCGCCCAGCAACCGGGCGGCCGTCGCAACACGGGCAGCCTGACGCTGCGCGCCAGAAAGCTGGACATCCATCTCGCCCGGCCCCACGCGGTACTCGTCCTCACCTGTGACCCGGCCCTGCGCTCACGCCTGCTGACCGAGGCCGCGCGCCGTGCACGCGCGCTCGGGGGCCTGGCCGGCACGCGCAACGGACACACCGTCCTGCTCGCCCCCACCTCGGATCCAGGCGCACTCGCCCAGGAACTCGCCCACGAACTGACCCGCGGCCTCGGCACCCCCGTCACGATCGGAGCCGCAGGCCCCGCCACGGGTCCGGAGCACCTTCCCCACACCCACGACGAGGCACACCGCTGCCTCCAGGCTCTCGAAACGCTCGGCCGTACCGGCGACGGCGCCGCCCTGACCGATCTGGGCTTCATCGGGGTCCTCCTCGGCGACCGGATGGACATCACCGGGTACGTGAACCGCGTCCTCGGCCCCGTTCTCACCTACGACGTCCAGCGCGGCACGGAACTCGCCCGCACCCTCACCGCCTACTACGACAACGGTGCCAGTCTGGCCAGGGCCAAGGACGTGCTCCATGTCCACGTCAACACCGTGGTCCAACGCCTCGACCGCGTCGCACAACTCCTCGGCCCCGACTGGAACACCCCCGGCAGAGCCCTCGAGATCCAGGTCGCCCTACGACTGCACCGCCTCGCCCGGCAGGGCACGCCCGGCCACCGGTCGACCTGACAGGGCGACCACGTCACGAACGTGAGGACCGTCAGGAGACGGTCGGTCCAGCCGGACGCGGGGGATCTTCGCGAAGTCGCCACAACCTGGGACGGCTTGCGTGGGGTCCCGACCCAGCTACGTGAGAAATCGTGAGATGTGAGAGCGTGCAGGGCGTGAGTGAGACACCGACGAACACCCTGCAGTACCGCTTCGACGGGCCGGAAGAGGCCCCTGTCCTGATCCTGGCTCCCTCACTGGGTACGACATGGCACAGGTTGTAGAGACCGCCCAGGGGTGTCCAGCCGATCCAGCACAGGCGCGTAATGCCAGTTCAGGACCTCACAGCCCGAGGGAGTCCGCACAGTTGGTGAGATCTGTGTGAGAGCGCGTGCGATGACGAAGCCCCGCCGGAATGCCGGCGGGGCTTCTGTGCGCAGCGGGTTACGACGGGGTGCAGCGTCCGGCGGGGCGCACCGTTGTACTCCGGCTCTCCGCTTTCGAGCACGCGGAGCAAGGAGGCGGTGACGACATGTGTGCTACGGCCGACGCCTAGCACACGGCACGGAAACTCCTCGTGACGAGCCAGGTCGTAGCCCTTCGCCTTGGAGAATCCCAACGACTTGGAGGCGTTTTCCACGCTCCCCGTTCCGCCCAGGTGGCGGGGATGCGTGCGGGGCAGCCTGTGCGGCCCGCACCCCGCACCGCTGGACGGCGTGCGGAGCCCCGCCAGCCGCTGGGGCTGATCCTCGTACCGACGCGTGAGCCGGCGCAGCAGGTGACCGACGCGCTCACGCCGTACGCCCGTTCCGTCAAGCTGCGGCTGGCCACGGTGGTGGGCGGTATGTCCATCGGTCGGCAGGCCGGCGCGCTGCGAGGCGGAGCCGAGGTCGTGGTCGCGACACCGGGCCGGCTCAAGGACCTCATCGACCGCGGCGACTGCCGACCGAACCAGGTGGACATCACCGTGTTGGACGAGGCCGACCAGATGGCTGACATGGGTTTCATGCCGCAGGTCACCGCGCTGCTCGACCAGGTGCGTCCGGAGGGGCGGCGGATGCTGTTCTCCGCCACCTTGGACCGTAACGTCGACCTGCTGGTGCGCCGCTGTCCGACCGACCCCGTCGTGCATTCGGTCGACCCGTCGGCCGGTGCGGTCACAACGATGGAACACCACGTCCTGCACGTCCACGGCGCCGACAAGCATGCCGCCACGACCGACCTCGCCGTCGTCCGCGACAGCTCCGCCTGCACGGACCGCGCCCGCCTGCGCGACATCCTCAGCGACCACGGATCGTTCCTTCTCTCTGTGAGGCCACATGCGCTGCGTCATCGCCCGCTTCCCCTTCGAGCTCACCAAGGGCGGCGTACTGGAATCGATGAAGGGCATCAAGCCCGAACCGGTCACCGGCGGATCCGCGACCATCGGCCGCCGTCACTACCCAGTCAAGCAAGTCGGCCAGGTCATCACCCGCCAGGACCGCCGCGACTTCAGCGCAGCCGAAGTCCTCCGAGCCAGGACTCAGCTCGGCTTCACCTGCCGCACCCTCCCCAAGACCGCACCCGTACGCATCCTCAGCCCGCTCCAGCAAGCCTCCGCGATGCTCGGCACCCCCGTATCCGTCTGACCGACAGGACAGGCACGAGCCCGCACCGCGTGCAGCGGGTTGCCACCGCGGTGATCGCTCAGCGGTCGGAATAGCTGAAGTCGCCCACCGTCCAGGCGCTGACGTCCTCGATCGCCACACGGTACATCCCGCCAGTCTCCGGGATCCCCATCGTGCCCTGCAGGATCCGGGCGACATGGAAGTGCAGATGTGTAGGCGGACCGTTCGTCGCGGGGGTGTCGAAGACGGCGGAGAACTCGCCCAAGCGGTCCGAGTCCGTCAGTACCTCCGAGACCCTCTGTCGCCACACTGCTTCGGGAGCCAGCCGACCAGTGATGACAGCACCACCGGTGACCACGGTCAGGGACATCTGATTGCTCTGGCCGGACTCCACCAGGGCGGCGACGTCAACCAGCAGTTCGTCGGGCTTCGACACGAGGCAGATTATATCCACCGGCCATCCGGCCGCTTATGCGGTGGCGCTACCGGGCAAGGCGGGCGCTCACGGTCTTGCCGCCGGAGCCCGACAGTCCTGGTGTGCGGCGTGATCATTCCTGTGGTGATGTGCTGTGCGGGCGTGTAGCGTCTGCGTCAGCTGTCGTGGTTCGGAATTTCCCTTTGCCCACGCCTTGGTGTGGGCGTTTTGCTGTGCTGTGCCGCAGGAACCAGGGCGATCACCTCTGCCTTCCACAGGGAGTGGGAGGCGTTCATCGACTGGAAGGCATGACTATGGCTACGGGAACCGTGAAGTGGTTCAACGCGGAGAAGGGTTTCGGCTTCATCGCCCAGGACGGGGGCGGTCCGGACGTCTTCGCGCACTACTCCGCAATCAACTCCTCGGGCTTTCGTGAGCTCCAGGAAGGCCAGATCGTGACGTTCGACGTCACCCAGGGCCAGAAGGGCCCGCAGGCCGAGAACATCACCCCGGCCTGACCTCGCAGCTCTGCCCGAGGGTTGGCGCACTCCGCGACTGGTGAATGCCGCAGCCCGTGCAGGCCGTCCTTTCGGTCGGACAAGGGGGTTCGCTCTTGTGCCGGTCGTCGACAGAACCTGCGGTGCACAGCATCAGGGCCGCGCAGCATGGCTGCGCGGCCCTGATCTGTTGAGGTGCGTCAGGGGCGGCATGACCTCGACCGGGCACTTCCTGAACCCGGCATCAAGCGCTGTTGCGGGCTCGGCCGCATTACCCGTACGTGTCTCAGTTCGTCGGCGACCAGGGTTGCTCGCAAGGTGCAGCGGCACCGAGCCGGAAGAGCAGGGATACGAGGCCGGGTTGCGCGCCACGTGCCGGCTCGGGCGCCGTATGCCCTGCACGCCTGCCTGGAGGAGCAGACGTTCAGGCGCTGGTCCAGGCGTCGAGGAAGGCTTTCCGTCCAGCCGGATCGTCCGATCTGCGGTCTGCATGCAGGACGCGCCAGGCGGTGAGCTCGAGATCTCGGAGCCACAGTTCTCCGATGACCTGTGTCTTGAGGTCGGGAAGATGGTCGGACTCGGCGAGGGCTTGACCGATCACCTCCCCGGCCGCGACGCGCTGGGGTGGGGTCATCTCATCGACGGCCGAGAGGATCTGTCGGGCCAGGGCGGCTCCTTCTCCTGCCAGGGAACGCAGCACCTGAGCCTTGATGTTGACGGGTAGCAGGTACGCGGTGCCCGAGGACCTCCACAGGTCCGACCAGAAGCGTTCTCCTGCTTTGGTGGGGGCAGGCAGCGCGGCCAGCAGTCCGAGGAGATGGCCGGTGGCCGCATAGCCATCGGAGTGGGCAGCTGCGACGACTGCGACGCCGGCGACGCCCTCCACATCGAGGTGGGCGCCTTCGAAACGCGAAGCCAGCCCCAATTGATGTTCCAACTGGTTTGCCAGGGCAGCGGATACGTGGGGGTGGACCTCAGGAAGCATCGGCGATCCTTGCGCGTAGGCGAGCGGAGATGCCCGTTCGTAAGCCCTGATCGTTCCCATGACCGGCCGATCTACTCGGCTTGGGCAGGCCCAATCGGCGGCAGCGTCAACGGGGGCTGGAGTTCACACGGTGGCGAACCGGCCCATGCCCGGCGACGTGGCCCTGGGGTTCTCGACAGCGCGCGGGTGCGGACGATCAGGTCCGACAGATCGAGGCTGTTGGCGTTGCGCTCCAGCATGCCGTCGGTCAGCATCACCAGCCGGCCGCCCGGACGCAGGTCCAGCGACTGGACCCGGTAGCTGTGAGGGGCATGGAAGCCGAACGGCATATCGATCTTCGGAGCGATCTCCCGCACCTGTCCGTCCCGCATCCGCAGCGGTCAGGGGTGCCCGGCGTTGATGAACTCGGTCTTGCCGTCGATCAGGCTGATATGCAGGAGCTGGCCGGTGACGTAGCTCTGGCGGCCGTGCTCGCGCATGGCCCGGTCGGCCTGGCGGGCCTGTTCGGCGAGGTCGGCACCGGCCCGCCGGGCCCGGCGCAGGGCGCCCACCAGGAGGGTTGCCGGCAGCGCGGCGTCGACATCGTGACCCAGGGCGTCGGTGACAGAGAGCTGGACCGTGTCCCGGTCGATCACGTAGTCGAAGGTGTCACCCCGACGTGGTCGGCCGGCTCCAGCGCCCCGGCCACCGCGAACTGCACCGTCTCACACGCCAGTGACGCCGGGAGCAGCCGGTGCTGGATCTCCGCGGCCAGGCTCAGCGGGATGGTACGGCGGCCCCACTGGTACACGTCGGTGAAGGACCGGTTTGCGATGACAATGTACGCCAGAGCGTGCGCGGTCTGTCCGATCTTCCGCATCACCTCCGCGTCCGGCGCCGCGGGCAGGAACAGTTCGAGGAGCCCGATGGCGTCCCCGCGATTGGTCACAGGGGCGACGATCCGAACCAGCGCGCCCTCGCTCTTGTCCTCCACACTCGGCCGCTGGGTGCGGATCACGTCGTCGTACAGGGTGCCCCGCAGCGTGATGCGCCGGGCGGGCTCATCGGTCTCGGCACTGCCCGCCACCCCCAGCCGTACGACCGAGCCGCCGGTGCTGACTCCCGTGCCCGACCTCGATGCCCGCGGGGCCGCGACCGGAACCGGGGACCGTGCTGCCGGGCTGTGGCTCAGGCGTCGATGATGACGGGGATGATGAGGGGCTTGCGGCGGTGGGCGCGGAACGCCCAGTTCGCCACGGCGCGGGCGAGCAGCTGTTCGAGTTGGCGCGCGTCCCCGACGCCCTCCTCGGCTGCGGTGGCCAGGGTCTTCTCGATGACGGGGATGACCGGCTCGAAGGTGGTGTCGTCGTGGACGAAGCCGCGGGCCAGGAAGTCGGGGGGCTCGGCGAGGGCGCCGGTGTCCGCGTCGACGATCGCCACCACCGTGACCACGCCTTCGGCGGCGAGGGTGAGGCGGTCCTTGAGGGACGCTTCGGTGGCGCCGCCGACTTCCATGCCGTCCACGTAGACGTTGCCGGCGGGGACCTTGCCGGTGATGGACGCGCGCCCGTCGACGAGATCGACGACGACGCCGTCCTCGGCGATGACGACCCGGTCGGGGTCGACACCGGTACGGATGGCGAGGTCGCCGTTGGCCCGCAGGTGGCGCCATTCGCCGTGCACGGGCATGACGTTGCGGGGTTTGACGATGTTGTAGCAGTAGACGAGTTCGCCGGCGCTGGCGTGCCCGGAGACGTGCACCTTGGCGTTGCCCTTGTGGACCACGTGGGCGCCCCACCGGGTGAGTCCGTTGATCACCCGGTAGATGGCGTTCTCGTTGCCGGGGATGAGGGAGCTGGCGAGCAGGACGGTGTCGCCCTTGCCGATGCGGATCATGTGGTCGCGGTTGGCCATCCGTGACAGCGCGGCCATCGGTTCGCCCTGGGAGCCGGTGCACACCAGAGTGACCTTGTGGTCCGGGAGCTTCTCCAGCTCCTTCGTGCTCACGACCAGACCGGAGGGGACCTTCAGATAGCCCAGGTCACGGGCGATGCCCATGTTGCGGACCATCGACCGGCCGACGAAGGCGACCTTGCGGCCGTGCTGGTGGGCGGCGTCCAGGACCTGCTGGATGCGGTGCACGTGGCTGGCGAAGCTGGAGACGATGACCCGGCGCGGCGCGGTGCGCATCACCTGCTCGATCGCCGGGTTCAGCTCACGCTCGGAGGTGGTGAAGCCGGGTACTTCGGCGTTGGTGGAGTCGGTGAGGAACAGGTCCACGCCCTCCTCGCCGAGGCGGGCGAAGGCGCGCAGATCGGTGATGCGGTCGTCGAGAGGGAACTGGTCCATCTTGAAGTCGCCGGTGTGCAGCACCATCCCGGCCCGGGTGCGGATCGCGACCGCGAGGCTGTCGGGGATGGAGTGGTTGACCGCCACGAACTCGCAGTCGAAGGGCCCGAAGCCGCGCCGGTCGCCCTCCCGCACCCGCACCGTGCGCGGCCGGATGCCGTGTTCCTTGAGCTTGGCCTCCAGGAACGCCAGCGTCAGCTTGGAGCCGACGACAGGAATGTCGGACCGCTCGCGCAGCAGGTACGGCACGCCGCCGATGTGGTCCTCGTGGCCGTGGGTGAGTACCACGGCCACGATGTCGTCCAGCCGGTCCCGGATCGAGGTGAAGTCCGGCAGGATCACGTCCACGCCGGGCTGGGTCTCCTCGGGGAACAGCACGCCGCAGTCGACGATGAGCAGCTTGCCGGCGTGCTCGAAGACGGTCATGTTGCGGCCGATCTCACCCAGGCCGCCCAGGGCGATGACCCGCAACCCTCCCTCGGGAAGGGGCGGGGCGGCTTTCAGCTCGGGGTGCGGATGACTCATACCCTGACGGTACCCGGAGAGCGGGCGGGGTGATCCATTGCCTGTGCGATCTCCTTTTCCCGACGGAGCGGGGCACCCGCAGCGGGTGCCCCGGCACGATCGGATCACGCCGGCGGCCGGAACGGGGAGTGGTGGCAGCGGTACCACCTTTTGTGGCCGAACCATTCGCCCGATGCTGGAGAAAATCTCGTGCGCCCTGTCGTGTTTTCCGGCGTTCGCTGCCTCCCGGTGGGCTACTTGTCCGTACCTGCGCACGGCTCGCCGACGACAGCAAGAACGACGAGGACGGTGAACAGGCGGTGCTGCAGGCCACCCGCACTACCCTGTGTCTGCTGGCCCAGCGAATCGGACAGCTCACCGAGCAGATCCAGGGCTTGGAAGGCCGCCTGGCCCGGCTCGTGGAACGCCACGCCCCGCAGCTGCTCACCGTGGTGGGCATCGGTCCGGACACGGCCGTCACTTTGCTGATCACGATGGGGGACAACCCGGAACGCCTGGGCAGTGAGGCGTCCTTCGCCGCGCTGTGCGGGGCCAGCCCTGTCGAGCGTTCCTCGGGCAGTCGGCAGTACCGTCGCCTCAACCGTGGCGGCGACCGGCAGGCCAACGCCGCCCTGCACCGGATCGTGCAGACTCGCCTGCGCCTCGACTCGCGCACCCAGGACTACTACGAACGCCGCATCGAGGAGGGCAAGACCCGACGCGACATCGTCCGATGCCTCAAACGCTACGCTGCCGGGAGGTCTTCCGCTTGATCAGGGCCATACAGTCAGGCCCCGCGTCATAGGGGCAGTCGTGATACATGAGAGGGTCGGACGGGTGAGCGAGACACCGACGAACACCCTGCAATACCGCTTCGACGGGCCGGAAGAGGCCCCTGTCCTGATCCTGGCTCCCTCACTGGGTACGACATGGCACATGTGGGACCGGCAGGTCCCCGAGCTGACGAAGCAGTGGCGTGTCTTCCGGTTCGACCTGCCGGGGCACGGAGGCGCGCCCGCGCACCCCGCCGGCCTGGTGTCCGACCTCGCCGCCCGCCTGCTGGCCACCCTGGACGGGCTCGGCGTGCAGCGCTTCGGCTACGCCGGCTGCGCGCTCGGCGGCGCCGTCGGCCTCGAACTGGCCCTGCGCCACCCCGAGCGCCTCGCCTCGCTCGCGCTGATCGCCGCCTCGCCCCGGTTCGGCACCGCCGACGAGTTCCGCCAGCGCGGGGTGGTCGTCCGCACCAACGGGCTCGACCCGATCGCCCGCACCTCCCCGGACCGCTGGTTCACCGGCGGTTTCGCCGCCGCGCAGCCCGCGATCACCGAATGGGCCGTGCAGATGGTGCGCACCACCGACCCCGGCTGCTACATCGCCGCCTGCGAGGCGCTGGCCACCTTCGACGTCCGGGCCGAGCTCGGCCACGTCGGCGTGCCCACGCTGGTCCTGGTCGGCTCCGAGGACCAGGTCACCGGCCCCGCCGAGGCCCGCACCCTGGTCGCCGGCATCCGCGACGCCCGCCTCGCCGTCGTGCCCGGCGCCTCCCACCTGGTGCCGGTGGAGCAGCCCGCCGCCGTCACCGACCTGCTGGTCCGGCACTTCTCCACCGCCTGGCAGCTGCCCTTCGAGACGACCACCGGCCAGCTGGCGGTCGTCCCGTCCCCGGCCAGGCCCGTCCTGGCCGTGCCCCCGCAGGCCGCGCCCATCGCCGAGATCGCCCCGGCGGACCCGCCGGACCGGTCCGAGGGCCGGCCGGACCCGTACGACATCGGCCTGAAGCTCCGCCGCGAGGTGCTGGGCGACGCGCACGTCGACGGCGTGCTCGCCGAGGCCGACGACTTCTCCGGCGACTTCCAGGAGTTCCTGACCCGCTACGCCTGGGGCGAGATCTGGGACCGGCCCGGCCTGGACCGGCGCACCCGCAGCTGTGTCGCCCTCGCCGCCCTGGTCGCGGGCGGCCACCTCCAGGAGCTCGCCGCCCACACCCGGGCCGCCCTGCGGGGCGGCCTCACCCCGGACGAGATCAAGGAGGTGCTGCTGCAGACGGCCGTCTACTGCGGCATCCCCGCGGCGGGCAACGCCTTCCGGGTCGCCCAGCAGGTCATCCGCGAGGAGACGACTCCCGCCGAATGACCGCCCGTCGGGGGGCGCCCGCGAGTGGCTGTCCGCGAGTGGCTGTCTGTCGGGGGTCGCCCGCGAGTGGCCGCCCGCCAGGGGGCGCCCGCCAGGGGCGCCCGGCCGGGCACCGGGACCACCGCGCCGGACAGCCCGCGCGCCCGGCGCGCGGCGCGGCAGGATGGGACGCATGAAGCTCACGAAGAAGTCGCATGCCTGCATCCGCCTCGAGAAGGACGGGCGGACACTCGTCGTCGACCCCGGCGGTTTCACCGAGGAGGACGCCACGGCCGGCGCGGAGGCGATCCTGGTCACCCACGAGCACGCCGACCACTTCGACGAGGGACGCCTGCGCGCCGCCCTGGAGGCCGACCCGGGCACCGAGATCTGGACGCTGAAGTCGGTCGCGGAGCAGATCGCCGCCGCCTTCCCGGGCCGCGTCCACACCGTCGGCCACGGCGACACCTTCACCGCCGCCGGGTTCGACGTCCAGGTCCACGGCGAGCTGCACGCGGTGATCCACCCGGACATCCCGCGCGTCACCAACGTCGGCTACCTCGTCGACGGCGGCCGCGTCTTCCACCCGGGCGACGCGCTCACCGTGCCCGACCGCCCGGTTCAGACGCTGATGCTCCCGGTGATGGCGCCCTGGAACAAGATCTCCGAGGTGATCGACTACGTCCGCGAGGTGAAGCCGCAGCGCGCCTACGACATCCACGACGCGCTCCTCACCGACCTGGCCCGCCCGATCTACGACCGCCAGATCGGCGCCCTGGGCGGCGCGGAGCACCTGCGGCTGACACCGGGCGCGTCGGCGGAGGTCTGAGCCCCCGCGGGCACGGAACCCGGGCGGGCGGCGTTGTCGGTGGCGCCGGGTAGGTTGTGAGGCATGCGCATCGCGACCTGGAACGTGAACTCGATCACCGCCCGCCTGCCGAGGCTGCTGGCCTGGCTGGAGAGCAGCGGCACGGACGTGCTGTGCCTGCAGGAGGCCAAGGTCGCCGAGGACAGGTTCCCGTTCGACGAGCTGCGCGACCTGGGGTACGAGGCGGCGGTCCACGCCACCGGCCGGTGGAACGGCGTGGCGGTGCTCTCCCGCGTCGGCATCGAGGACGTGGTCAAGGGCCTGCCCGGCGACCCCGGCTACGAGGGCGCCGAGGAGCCCCGCGCCCTCTCCGCGACCTGCGGCCCGGTCCGCGTCTGGTCGGTGTACGTGCCCAACGGCCGCGAGGTGGACCACCCCCACTACGCCTACAAGCTCCGGTGGTTCGAGGCGCTCAAGGAGGCCGTCGCGGGCGACGCGGACGGCAGCCGCCCCTTCGCCGTCCTCGGCGACTACAACGTGGCGCCGACCGACGACGACGTCTACGACCGGGCGGCCTTCGAGGGCTCCACCCACGTCACCCCGGCCGAGCGGGCCGCCCTGGCCGCCCTGCGCGAGGCCGGCCTCGCGGACGTGGTCCCGCGGCCCCTGAAGTACGACCACCCCTACACGTACTGGGACTACCGCCAGCTCTGCTTCCCGAAGAACCGCGGCATGCGCATCGACCTGGTGTACGCCAACGAGCCGTTCGCCAAGGCGGTCACCGACGCCTACGTCGACCGCGAGGAGCGCAAGGGCAAGGGCGCCTCCGACCACGCGCCCGTGGTGGTCGACCTGGACGTGTAGGACGACACCCGCGTCCGCCCTGTGGTGCGCGCGGCGGTGCGGGTGTCACGCTGAAGCCATGAGCTTCTGGTTTGTGGGCAACTGGCGCAAGAAGCACGGACCGGCCCTCGGCGTCGCGGTGGTCTCCGTCGACGGCACACCGGACCCCGGGGACCTCGCCGACCTGCTCTCCACCTGTGAGCTGCTGCGTGCGCAGGCGTCCGAGGTCGGCGTCCGGCTCGACGAGTCCGCGGCCTCGCTGGAGGCGCTCGACCAGATGCTGCCGCGCTGGCGGGACGACTCCGAGAAGGTGTCGTGGCTGGGGAACGACGCGGGACTGTACCTGGGCACGGTCATCGTGCGTACCGTTCCCGGCGCGGTCTGGGAGATCTGGCCCAGTGGCCAACCCGCCGTACGGCTCGCGTCCGGGCGGGAGTTCAACGTCGTCGAGGCCGGCCACGCCTGGGCCGAAAGCGGCGTCCCCGGGCTCTCCCAGCTGTACGCGGAGGTCGCGGAGAGGTGAGCCCGGCGACTACGATGTGCCGCTCATCCCTGTGGTGACGGCGATCCGGCCCACCGCCACCGGGGCGGGGACGCTGTTGCCGGGTGGGGACCCCCTCCACGGCCCTTCGACCGCAGGGGGCAACAGTCCACGGAGTCATACCCGGCCGGCGGCAGCCGGAGATCACTGCTCGCGCAGCGGGACGGACACAGGAGACGGATCGTCCGCCGACGAGGAGAAGGTCAGCTGCGCGCCGGACGGGTGGTGCTCGACGCGGAGTCGGCCGCGGCCGGTTCCGGCAGCGGCGCCTGCGCCGCGCGGGTCACGTCCGCGACGAGTTCGACCACGTCCGGGCCGTACGCCTGGGAGTTGACCACCTTCAGCAGCAGGACGAAGGAGCCGCTTTTGTACTTCCGGGCCAGCCGCTCGTGGTTGCGGGCGAGATAGCGGGTCGCGGCCTGGTTGTCGATCGCGCGCTGCCCGCAGAACAGGAACACCGGCCGGGCCCTGGAGCGGCGCTCCCCGGCGGTGAGCCGGGCGAGCAGGACGTACTCGCTGCGGCCCGCCTCGAGCCGGTAGTGCTCGTCGCCGATGTGGAACGCGCCCCGGTCCGGTCCGGGGTCGGCGTCGACGTTCACCCGCACCCCGGGCAGCAGGGAGGAAAGGTGCGCGGCCATACGGCGGTTGGAGGCCGGCCCGCCCACACAGAACTCGGTGCGCTCGCCGAACCCCTGCTGGGCCGCGTCGTGCGCGACGACCTGGACGCCCGCGTTGCAGTCCTTGACGAGCGCGGACAGCTCCAGCAGGGCGAAGACGTCGTGACGGGTCACCGTGAGGTCCGGGCCGCCCGCGTCACGGTTGACCACCAGCAGCGACTCGGAGTTGTCGGGCAGCCCGAAGAAGGCCTGCTTGCGGCGCAGCCTGCGCCGCCACAGAGAGGTGCGGGCCAGCCACCCGAGTGCGGCGCTGACAGCCGTCGCCACCACTCCCAGGACGATGTTGCGCACGTCGTCGTTCATGGCCGCGCATGCTAGCGCCTTTGAACGCACCGGTGTTCGACACCCGATTGGCCCAACCATCCTGACGGGCTCATGGCAATGACATAAGCTGCGCGACGGCCAGGCAACCGAGCACAACCAGCGTGGAGGTGCGGATGCGTCGTCCTGTCGCACGGAAACTGACGGTCCTGGCGGTCTCGGCCGCCCTGGTGACGGTGGGCGCGGCCGCCCCGCCCGCCGCACAGCCCCACACCAAGCCGAGACCGGATCCGAAGACTCCTGTCGCCGTCGGCCACGGCGGCGCCGTGGCCAGCGTCGACGCGGACGCCACCGCCGCCGGCATCGAGGTGCTGAAGAAGGGCGGCAACGCCGTCGACGCGGCCGTCGCCACCGCCGCCGCCCTCGGCGTCACCGAGCCCTACTCCGCCGGCATCGGCGGAGGCGGCTACTTCGTCTACTACGACGCCCGCACCCGCACCGTGCACACCATCGACGGCCGCGAGACCGCCCCGCTGACCGCCGACTCGAAGCTGTTCCTGGAGAACGGCAAGCCGCTCGCCTTCGACGCCGCCGTCAGCAGCGGCCTGAGCGTCGGCACCCCCGGCACGCCCGCCACCTGGCAGACGGCTCTGGACCGGTGGGGCACCAGACGACTCGGTACGGTCCTGAAGCCGGCCGAGCGCCTCGCCCGCGACGGCTTCACCGTCGACGAGACCTTCCGCTCGCAGACCGCCGCCAACGAGACCCGCTTCCGCTCCTTCCCCGCCACCGCCGAGCTGTTCCTGCCGAACGGGCGACTCCCCGTCGTCGGCTCGCGGTTCAAGAACCCCGACCTCGCCCGCACCTACCAGGAGCTGGCCCGCAAGGGCGTCGGCGCGATCTACCACGGCGACCTCGGCAAGGACATCGTCAAGACGGTCAACCACCCGCCCGTCGACCCGGCTTCGGGCTGGAACGCCCGCCCGGGCGAGCTGTCCGCCAAGGACCTCGCGACCTACCGCGCCATACTCCAGGCGCCCACCAGGACCTCGTACCGCGGCCTGAACGCGTACTCGATCGCGCCCTCCTCCTCCGGCGGCACGACCGTCGGCGAGGCGCTCAACATCCTCGAGCGGACGGACCTCTCGAAGGCGAGCGAGACGCAGTACCTGCACCACTTCATCGAGGCGAGCCGCATCGCCTTCGCCGACCGCGGACGCTGGGTCGGCGACCCCGCCTTCGAGGACGTGCCCACCAAGGAACTGCTGTCGCAGAAGTACGCCGACTCCCGCGCCTGCCTGATCAAGGACAACGCGGTCCTCACCAGCCCGCTCGCACCCGGCGACCCGCGCCACCCCGTCGCCTGCGGCCGTGGCGGCACGGCGGCGCCGACGACGTACGAGGGCGAGAGCACCACACATCTGACGGTCGCCGACCGGTGGGGCAACGTCGTCGCCTACACCCTCACCATCGAGCAGACCGGCGGCAGCGGCATCACCGTGCCCGGCCGCGGCTTCCTGCTCAACAACGAGCTCACGGACTTCTCCTTCGCCCCGGCCAACCCGGCCGTGCACGACCCGAACCTGCCCGGCCCGGGCAAGCGGCCGCGCTCGTCGATCTCGCCGACGATCGTGCTCGACCGGCACGACCGGCCGGTGGTGGCACTCGGTTCGCCCGGTGGCGCGACCATCATCACCACCGTGCTGCAGATCCTGACCGGACTCCTGGACCGGCACCTGCCGCTCGTCGACGCGATCGCCGCGCCCCGCGCCAGCCAGCGCAACGCGGCCCAGACCGAACTCGAACCCGGCCTCTACGACAGCCAGGTGAAGAAGCGGCTGGAGGCGATCGGCCACTCCTTCAAGCCCAACCCCGAGATCGGCGCCGCCACCGCCGTCCAGCGCCTGCCGGACGGCAGGTGGCGGGCCGTCGCGGAGAAGGTTCGCCGGGGCGGGGGCTCGGCGATGGTGGTGCGCCCGGCGCCGTAGGGCCGGGGGACCGCACCGGCCGGTGACGCGGGCCGGTGACGCGGGTCGGTGAAGCGGGCCGGTGACACGACGGGGCCCGCCTTCCGTCAGGTGAAGGCGGGCCCCTGCTCGGTTCGGCCCCGGTTCAGTCGGCGGGTGCCGGCGCGGGTTCCTGGCCCTGGGTGCCGAACGTGAGCCGGCCGTCCGCCACACCCACCGTCACCCGGCTGCCCTCGCGGACCCGGCCGTCCAGCAGCAGCCGGGACAGATGGTTGTCGACCTCCCGCTGGATGGTGCGGCGCAGCGGGCGGGCGCCGTACTCCGGCTGGTAGCCGCGCTGGGCGAGCCAGTCGACGGCCGCGTCGGTGAACTCGACGGCGACGCCCTGCGCGTGCAGCAGCCGGCGGGTCTTCTCCAGCAGCAGGTCGGTGATCTGCCGCAACTGCTCGCCGGTGAGCTGGCGGAAGACGACGATCTCGTCGATCCGGTTGAGGAACTCCGGCCGGAAGTGCTCCCGCAGCGGACGCAGGACCTGCTCGCGCCGTGCCTCCTCGTCCGCCTCCGTGCCGCCCGCGCCGAACCCGATCCCGGCACCGCGCCGGGTGATCGCCTCCGAGCCGAGGTTGCTGGTCATCACGATGACGGTGTGGGTGAAGTCCACCGTGCGGCCCTGGGAGTCGGTGAGCCGCCCGTCGTCGAGCACCTGCAACAGGATGTTGAAGACGTCCGGGTGCGCCTTCTCGACCTCGTCGAGCAGGAGGAGGGAGTACGGGTGCCGGCGCACCACCTCGGTGAGCTGGCCCGCCTCCTCGTGGCCGACGTACCCGGGCGGGGCGCCCACCAGCCGGCTGACCGTGTGCCGCTCCTGGTACTCGCTCATGTCCAGGCGGACCATGCGGTCCTCGCTGCCGAACAGGGCGTCGGCCAGCGCCCGGGCCAGCTCGGTCTTGCCGACGCCGGTCGGGCCGAGGAACAGGAAGCTGCCGATCGGCCGGTCCGGGCTCGCCAGCCCCGCGCGGGAGCGCAGCACCGCTTCGGAGACCACGCTCACGGCCTCGTCCTGGCCGACGACCCGCTGGTGCAGATGCTCCTCCAGGCCGAGGAGGCGCTCCTTCTCCTCCTGGGTGAGGCTGCTGACCGGGATGCCGGTCTGCCGGGACACCACCTCGGCGACGGCCTCGGCGGTGACCCTCAGGTGCTGCCCCTCGTCGGCCTCCCCGTCCCCGGTGGCATGCGTGATCTTCTGCTTCAGCTCGGTGATCCGGTCGCGCAACCGGGTGGCCTGCTCGTACTGCTCGTCCGCGACCGCCTGGTCCTTGTCCAGGGTGAGCTGCTCGACCTCGCGCTCCATGGCCCGTACGTCCGTGCCCTTGGTGCGGGCCCGCAGCTTCACCCGGGCGCCGGCCTGGTCGATCAGGTCGATCGCCTTGTCCGGCAGGCGCCGGTCGGTCAGATACCGGTCGGACATCTCCACGGCGGCCACCAGCGCCTCGTCGGTGTAGCGGACCTGGTGGTGGGCCTCGTAGCGGTCGCGCAGCCCGCGCAGGATCTCCAGGGTGTCCGGGACGGACGGCTCGGGCACCAGGATCGGCTGGAACCGGCGGGCCAGCGCGGCGTCCTTCTCGATCCGCCGGTACTCCTCCAGCGTGGTCGCGCCGACGATGTGCAGCTCGCCGCGGGAGAGCGCGGGCTTGAGGATGTTGCCCGCGTCCATCGCGCCGCCCTCGCCGCCCGAGCCGGCGCCGACGACGGTGTGCAGCTCGTCGATGAAGACGATCAGCTGGTCGGAGTGGGTGCGGATCTCGGTGACGATGTTGTTCAGGCGCTCCTCGAAGTCACCCCGGTAGCGGGTGCCCGCCACCACGCCCGTCAGGTCCAGGGCCACCACCCGGCGGCCGAGCAGGATGTCGGGCACGTCCCCGTCGGCGATCCGCTGTGCGAGCCCTTCGACGACGGCCGTCTTGCCGACGCCCGCGTCGCCGATGAGCACCGGGTTGTTCTTGCCGCGCCGGGACAGCACCTCGATGGTCTGCTCGATCTCCTGCTCCCGCCCGATCACCGGGTCGATACGTCCCTGCCGGGCCAGGTCGGTCAGATCGCGGCCGTACTTGTCCAGGGTGGGCGTCGTGGTGGACCGCTGCCGCTCCGCCTTCGACGGCGCGGCGGCGTCCGGCGCCTCGGGCGGCAGACCGGAGGCCGCGAACCGGGCCGCGTTCAGGATGTGCCCGGCAGCGGAGTCCGGGTTCGCGGCGAGCGCGCTGAGCACGTGCTCCGGGCCGATGTACCCGGCGCCGCTGGCCCGCGCCATGTCGTGCGCGTCCAGCAGGGCGCGCTTGACGGCGGGCGTGAGCGACAGGGTGGTGGGAGGGGGTGGTGGTG
>NZ_POTZ01000889.1 GCF_003236365.1 Streptomyces sp. NTH33 | reverse complement strand
CAGGGCGGTTGCAAGTTCCGGGGTCGTGCGGCTGGTCGGGTTGTGACCGGTTGGGGCGCATAACAGGGCAGGCACGGGCTTCGTGATCATTGTGGTGTCTAAGCCAGATGATCACGAGGTGGCCCGTGCCTGCTGCTGCATCCTCTCCCATCCCTGCCGTGCTGGTGAAACTGGGTCCGCTGGACACCGGCCGGATCGCCGACCTGCGCCCCTACTTCGACTCGGTGCCCGACCCGCGCGCACGGCGGGGCCGGTGGTACTCGCTGACAGCGATCCTGCTGGTGTGTGCCTGTGCGGTCGTCTCGGGAGCGAGGAGCATCGACGAACTCGCCGAGTGGGGCCAGCGTGCCCCGAACGCACTCCTGACAGTGATCGGGATCCGGCGCCACCTGCTCAGATGGCGGCGCACGCCGTCGCCGGCCACGATCGGCCGTGTGCTGGGGGCTGTTGACGGTGATGCCCTGGACCGGGCGGTGGGCGCCTACCTGGCCGACCGGCACCGCGCCGCCACCGAGCCCGCCCAGGCGCCGCCACCCTCCGCGTCCGGGCGGCCGCGCGTGATCGCCGTCGACGGCAAAGCACTCAAGGGATCAGCCCGTCTCACCGCGACGCGCCGGCATCTGCTCTCCGCGGTCACTCACGGCACCGTCGTGACCCTCGCCCAGGTGGAGGTCGGCGCGAAGACGAACGAAACCACACACTTCCGTCCGCTGCTGGCACCGCTGGGCCTGACCGGCACCGTCGTCACCTTCGACGCGCTGCACTCGGTCAAGGCGAACATCTCCTGGCTGGTCGAGACCAAGAAGGCCCACTACATCGCCGTGATCAAGACCAACCAGCCCACCGCCCACCGTCAGCTCGCGGCCCTGCCATGGCAGGCCATCTCCATCCAGCACACCACCTCCGGGACTGGACACGGACGCCGCGAGTCCCGCTCGATCAAAACCTGCTCCATTGCCGACGAACTCGGCGGAATCGCCTTTCCCCACGCCCTCCTGGCCATCCGCGTCCACCGCCGCCGCAAGCAGTCCGGCAAGCGCGAGACCCGTGAGAGTGTCTACGCCGTGACCAGCCTCGACGCCCACCAGGCCGGCCCCGCCGGCCTGGCCGCCGCGATTCGCGGGCACTGGGGAGTGGAGAACTCCTCGCACCACATCAGGGATGTCACCTTCGCCGAGGACGCCTCCACCGTCCACGCCGGGACCGCACCACGGGCCATGGCGACCCTCCGCAACCTCGCCATCGGCGTGCTGAAAACCCTCGGAGCCGACAACATCGCCAAGACCACCCGGGCGATCCGCGACGAGCCCCACCGGGCACTCCCCATCCTGGGCATCACCAACGATCCGGACACCTACGGAACTTGATCAAACCCTG
>NZ_POTZ01000888.1 GCF_003236365.1 Streptomyces sp. NTH33 | reverse complement strand
CGACCGCCCCCTCCAGCACCTTCGCGAAGTGCGCGAGCGCCGCGTCCAGCGTCTCCACGTCGTCCGGCGAGGCGCCCTTCTGCGGCCCGTAGACCGCCGCCGCGCCCTTCGGCCCGGTCAGCGGATTGTCGACGTCGCTGGCGAGCACGAGCTCGACGGAGCCCAGCCGCCGGTCCAGCCCGGACAGGTCCGCGTCGGCCAGCTCCGCCAGTCCCCCGCCTCCGGGCGGCACCGGCTGCCCGTCCGCGTCCAGGAACCGCGCCCCGAGCGCGGACAGCATCCCCGCGCCCCCGTCCGTCGTCGCGCTCCCGCCGACGCCGAACACGATCGTCCGCGCGCCCGCGTCCAGCGCGGCCCGCAGCAGCTGCCCGGAGCCGTACGTGGACGCCGTGAGCGGCGCGAACACGCCCGCCGGCAGCCGCTGCAGCCCACTGGCCTCGGCCATCTCCACGACCGCCGTGTCCCCGCGCAGCGCGAACGCGGCCGTGACCTCGTCCCCGAGGGGACCCGCGACCCGTACCTCCCGGCGCTCGAACCCGGCCGCGACCGCCGCGTCCACGGTCCCGTCGCCGCCGTCGGCCACCGGCAGCGCCTCCACCTCCACCTCCGGCACGACCCGGCGCAGTCCGGCCGTCACGCGCTCGGCCACCTGCACGGCCGTCAGCGACCCCTTGAACTTGTCCGCGGCAACCAGCACCCTCCGGGTGCCGTGCACTGCAGCGTCCGCCACCTTGCCATCCCCTCGCTCCTCGGGCCCGCACGTCAGGGCCGGCCGCGCCGCTGCGACCCTAACCGGCGACGGCCCCCACCGTCATGTCCCGCGCGACCGCCCCCGGAATCGGGTAGACCGTAGCCATGACCCCTGTGCACACCGAGGCGGAGCTCGCCGACCGCATCCTCGGCGGCTGGCTGGGCCGTATCGCGGGCAACATGCTCGGCAAACCGGTCGAGCAGGGCGAGGTGTGGACGCGCCACCGCATCGACCGCTACCTGCGCAGGACCGCCGCGCTCCCGCTCACCGACTACCTGCCCGAACCGCCGGCCGGTGACGACGACGCCCACGACCTGCGCCCCGAATGGCGCGACTGCGTCCGCGGCCGTATCCACGGCAGCTGCCGCGACGACGACGTCGACTACGCGATCCTCGGCCTGGACCTCCTGGAGACGCACGGCTTCGCCTTCAGCACCGAGCAGGTCGGCGACCTGTGGCTGCTGCGGCTGCCGTACCTGCAGACGTTCACCGCGGAGCGAGCGGCGTACCGCAATCTGGCCAACGGGCTCAAGCCGCCCCTGACGGCCACGTACGACAACCCGTACCAGGAGTGGATCGGCGCCCTGATCCGCGCCGACATCTATGGCTGGACCAGCCCCGACGCCCCC
>NZ_POTZ01000887.1 GCF_003236365.1 Streptomyces sp. NTH33 | reverse complement strand
CGCCACCGCCGGGTGTGGCGGACGAGGCGGAGTCGAAGAGCTTGCCGAGCCAGTCCCAGAAGGCGTTCAGGGCGCGTTGCAGCAGGCCGGGGTCGTGCTCGTGGTACATGCCCTTGGACAGTTCGCGCTGGGCCGCCTCCCGCGCGGGATCACGCGGGAGGGTCACCGGTGGTTCGGGTGCGCCGGCCGCGCGTGGAAGCGCCTGCAGGGCTGTGAGAACTCCCCCCGTCGGGCTCACGCCTCTCAGCTCCCCGAGGTGGCCGCGCCGGAACCGTGGCTCGGGACGCCGGCGGCTCGGGCCAGTTCGAGGTCGAGGCCCTCGCGGCGGATGCGCTGGTCGATGTAGAGCAGCACGGTGACGACGGCCAGGATCGGAAGCGTGATCGTCAGGCCGATCACCGACCCGATCCCGGTGATGATCAGGTAGGTCCAGCTCAGCTCGGGGGTGCCGTTGAGGAAGTCGGCCATGCCGTCCCCGCTGAACAACACGGCGATCAAGGCGAAGGGGATGGCGATGATCGTGGAGACGATGATGGCGATCACCAAGGACAGCAACAGGACGCCGAAGACTCGCCACCAGGAGCCGCGGATCAGCTTGGCGGAGCGGCTCATCGCTTTCGTGATGCCCTGCTTCTCCAGCATGAGTGCCGGGGAGGCCAGGAAGAAGCGGACCCCCAGCCACAGGGCGGGCACCCCGGCGGCCAGGCCGCCCAGGACGGCCAGCGCGGTGCCGCCGGCGAGTGACGCCGTGGCGGCCACGACGATGCCGGGCAGCGCGCCGACGGCGATGACGCCAACGCAGATGAGCAGCAACAGGAAGACCAGTCCGAACAGCTTGAGCACCTGTGGGCGGGCGTCCCGCCATGCCTCGCCGACGGTGACGGGCTTGCCCAGGACTGCGCGGCTGGTGACGGTCGCGAGCAGCCCGGTTGCCACGATGGTGCCGACGATTTGGACAAGGGAGGCGACTCCGGAGCCGAGCAGGAGGTTGCCCAGGGCGCGGGCGGCTTCTCTGGGGGTGGCGTTCGGGTCGCCGAGTATCTGTTTGGTGGCGTCGTCGAGGGCGAAGCGCTGTGCCAGGATGACGATGATCCCGGTGATGACCGCCACGACCAGGGAGATGCCCAGGACGGTGCGCCAGTGGGTGCGCATGGTGGTCACCGCGCCGTCGAGGATCTCGCCCAGGCCCAGCGGGCGGAGCGGGATCACGCCGGGCTTGGCCGCGGGCGGCGGGCCGCCCCAGCCCGTGCCCCAGGTGCCGTAGCCACCGGGGCCGCCGTAACCGCCCGGAGCGCCGTAACCGCCCGGAGCGCCGTAACCGCCCGGAGCGCCGTGGCCGGGCCGGCCCCAGCCGGGGCCGGGCGGTGGCGGCGGTGGCGGCG
>NZ_POTZ01000886.1 GCF_003236365.1 Streptomyces sp. NTH33 | reverse complement strand
CTCCCTCATCGCCGCACAACGTCAGCGACAGGCTCCTCCCACCGGCCCAGCCCCCGGCCAGACACGCCGGAGCACCTCTGCAGATCAACCCGTACGCACCTCTGCACCAGAGCCCGTACGCCGACAAGGGCGTCGGTGTTCGACGCAGCGGCCGCTTTGCGCTGGAGCCAGTCGGATGACTCGAGCAAGGCGTCCTGGTGCCAGAGCCGCCCCAGCGTGATGGCGCGGAGGAGGGACCACTCCCGAAGCCGTCGGGCCAGGAGCGGGTAGCGGATGGTGGCCTGGGTCATCGACTCGGTCCACGGTTCGTAGGCGGGTCCGTGACGGAGGTCGGCGGCCCGGCGGTCCAGGTGCCGCAGGACGGCGGACTGCGCCATCGTCTGGTCCGGATCGGTGAGGACTTCGCCGACCAGGCCGGCCTCGTCGGCGTCGGTCACCTGCTCCAGCCTGCTCAGGCAGGCCGCGAAGCGGAGGTGCTCGGCGGGCTCCTCCTGCGGAGCGTTGTGGTGGTTCACGCGGCCTGCTCCTGCCGCTCGACCAGGATGCCGTTCTCGAACCTGGCGCCGGAGCGGACCAGTGCGACCAGGTGGGCCCCGGTGATCGCCCGCCAGCGGGTTTGAGCGGACTCGACGAGCTTGAACACCATGGCCAGGGCGGCGGCCGCACTGCCTGCGCCACGGGTGACCTTGGTCCGGAGTTTCACCGTGCTGAAGGTCGACTCGATCGGGTTGGTCGTGCGCAGGTGGACCCGGTGTTCGGCGGGGAAGCCGTAGAAGGCGAGGAGTTCGTCGACGTCATCGGTGACCTTCTTGGCGGCCTTGGGTCATTTCGCGCCGTAGGTGCGCTCGAAGTCCTTGATCGCCTTCAGGGCGTGGTCGCGGTCCTCGGCGTTGTAGATCTCCTGAAGTGCCCTCTTCGCGCCGGGCTGGGCGGACTTCGGCAGGGCGTTGGTCACGTTGCGGGTTTTGTGAACCCAGCAGCTTTGGTGTCTGGCCTGCGGAAACACCTCGGCAAGGGCCCGCCACAGGCCCATCGCGCCGTCGCCGACGACCAGCTCGGGGTCGCGCATCCCGCGCCGGCGGCAGTCCCGCAGCAGGTCGGCCCACGACTCCGTCGACTCCCGCAGGCCCTCGGCGAGCGCGATCAGCTCCTTGCTGCCGTCCAGGCGCACGCCCATCAGGATCAGGACGCAGGAGTGGGCCTGGCCGAGGCGGACCTTGGGATGGACACCGTCGGCCCACACGTAGACGTAGTCGCCAGGGCGCGAGCGTTCTCGGGTGGCGAGACGTCATAGTTGCGATGTAGTGGGCGGGTTGTCGCCTTCGCCGGTTTGGTGAAACAGGACGCGGCTCCGGATGATCAAGGTGTCTAAGCCGTTGATCAC
>NZ_POTZ01000885.1 GCF_003236365.1 Streptomyces sp. NTH33 | reverse complement strand
GGGCACCCCCTCCTCGAAGAGCCCGGGGAGGCACCCCGCAAGCGCGGGCAAGCCGCCCCACCCGGCTCGCACCGGCTCCGGGCACCCGCACCGCTCGGGGTGCCCGGAGCTGCCACCGCGCCGCGGGCACGGGTACCGTCCGCTTTCATGGACCGCAGCTTCGACCCCGAGGGCACCGGCATCACCGTCCAGCGCGCCCTCGAACTGCCCGGCCTCCGCAGCGGCCTCCCCGAGGTCCTCGCCGGCGCCGACAAACTCACCCGTACCGTCCGCTGGGTGCACGCCGGCGAGGTCCCCAACATCGCCTCCCTCCTCAAGGGCGGCGAACTCCTGCTGACCACCGGCTACGGCCTCGGCACCCGCCCCGCCGACCAGCGCGCCTTCGTCCGCACCCTCGCCGACCGCGGCATCGCGGCCCTCGTCGTGGAGCTGGGCCCCCGCTTCGCGCGCCTGCCCGCGGCCCTCGTCGAGACCGCCCGCACCGCCGGTCTCCCGCTCGTCCAGCTGCACCGCGAGGTGCCGTTCGTGACGGTCACCGAGGAGATCCACACGGAGATCGTCAACGGCCACTACGCGCTGCTCCAGCGGGCCGAGGAGGTGCACCGCCGCTGCACCCAGGCGCTGCTCGGCGGCGGCGGTGTGCCCCAGGTGCTGGCCATCCTGGCCGGTTTCTGCGGCAACCCCGTCTTCCTGGAGACCCCGGACGGACAGCTGCTGTACGCGGCCGGCTCCGGCCCCGAGGGCGCCGATCCGCTGCAGGTCTGGGAAGGGCTGCGCGGCCAGCACAAGGACGCCTCGCCGCCGGCCGGTTCGGTCCTCGTGGACGTGCCCGGCGGCGGCCCCGGCACCGGCTCGGTGCGCGCCCGGCTGGTGATGCTGCCGGTGCGCTCGCCGCTGGCCCCGGTGCACCGGATGGCGGCCGAGCGGGCGGCGGGCGTCCTGGCCGTGGTGCTGATGCACGCCCGCCAGGAGGAGGAGCTGGCGGCGCGCGGCCGCGGCGACTTCCTCACCGACCTCGCCGAGGGCCGTATCGCCGCCGAGGACGCCCCCGCTCAGGCCCGTGTGCTCGGCTTCAAGCCGGGCAGCAGTCCGCTGCTGCCCGTCGTCATGCGCCTGGGCGACACGCTCGCGCCCGCCGGGGGCACCGCAGGTGCGAGCCCGGCGGCCAGTGGCGGAGGCTGGGCGGTGCTGGCCCGCGCGGTCGCGGAGGAGCTGGCCTCGGTGGGCGTGCCGGTGCTGCTGGGCGTACGGCCCGTGGAGGGCCGTGTGCCGCTGCTGGTCGGCCTGCGCTCGGAGGCGGAGCGGCCGGCGGTCGCGGACCGGGTCGCGGCGGCGCTGCGGGCGGGTGTGGAGCGTGCGGGGATGCACCGGCCGCTCCGCCTCCG
>NZ_POTZ01000884.1 GCF_003236365.1 Streptomyces sp. NTH33 | reverse complement strand
CCCCGGCCGCGCTGCGGATCGAAGCCGTCGCCGGCGTCACCACCGGCCTGCCGCACGTCAACATCGCCCGCGGCTCCATGAAAGGCCAACTCACCCCCGACGAGGCCCGGCAGATGGCCGCACACTGGACCGAGGCCGCCGTCGCCGCGCAGATCGACGTACGCCTGCGCTACGCCCTCGGCGAGTGGGACCACCTCACCACCGACGACATCGAACAGCTGTTCACTATCCTGCAGAAGACCCACCGATGAGCCACTGCACCATCTGCCCCCGCGACGCCCCCGACGGGCAGCACGTCTGCCCGCTGCACGCCGACGAGGTGCGCGCCTGGCTGACCGAACTCCCGCGCCAGGCCCGGCTCCTGGCCGCCTTCGTCGCCCCCGCCGGACGGCCCGCTCAGGGCCGTCTCGGCGGCACCGGCCGCGCCCACGCCCCTCTGCCGGTCGACTTGCGCGTCCTCACCCTCCTCGGCCCCGGCCGCGCCGATGCCCTCGGCGGCGACGACGACGGCACCGTGCCGATCCTCGCCTGGCTCGGCGCCTGGGCCGGCCACATCGCCTACACCTACCCGTCGGTCGCCCGCGACGCCCACGGCACCGCCCACGTACAGCCCTGCGACCAGGCATGGCCCCGCCAGGGACAGGAGTGGCCCCGCCGGCGCGAGACGATCACCGGCTGGTGCATCTGGCTCACCCGGTACCTGCCGTACGCCCTCACGCTGTCCGACGTCGGCGACCTGCACCAGCAGCTCGGCGACCTCATCCACCGCGTCCGCGACCTGACCCACGCCGTACCGCACCGTCAGGAGATGGCCGCGCCCTGCCCTGAATGCGACGCTGCCGGCCTTGTCCGCACCGACGGCCAGTGGGGCATCAGCTGCACCGTGTGCGGCCACCACCTCGAGCCCCAGGCGTACGACGACCACGCGGCCGCCGTCCTGAAGGCCTATCAGGCCAAGAACGAACCAGCCGCGTAGCCGCTGTCACACGCCCATGGCACACTGCCTCCAGCAGCGATCGCGGTCCCGGTCGGCGCTTCACCCAAGGCCCGTCTCGCACATTCGTGCGAGACGGGCCGCGGTGTTCACTGGACAAGATCGTCGCTTAGCGTCACACTCGTGCCAACACCACACGTGTGCCCATGACTCCCATTTGATGATCACCAGCGCCGTAAGCGCCGGACGTCGCGCACCGGCCCGCAGCCCCGGACCAACCAGGCCCGGGGCTGCGGCATATCCCAGCCAAGGGGGTGACCATGGGCACCCCGCGCTACACCACCGCCGAAGCCGCGAGGCAGGCCACCGTCTGGCGCCGGCCGGCACGTCGATCAGGTGGTCGCGGATTGTTGCGGTGGTGGCCTTGGCATGGAAGGCGGAGGCACGAGGCGACGT
>NZ_POTZ01000883.1 GCF_003236365.1 Streptomyces sp. NTH33 | reverse complement strand
CCGAAGGCGGGGTTCTGCTTGCGGATCTCGATCATGCGGCGGGTCCAGTGCAGCAGCGAGGACGGCGAGGACATCGACGCCTCGACGTTGGTGACCTGGTAGCCGTAGACCGGGTCCATGATCGTGGGCAGGAACAGGCGGCCGGGGTCGCAGGAGGAGAAGCCCGCGTTGCGGTCGGGGGTCCACTGCATGGGGGTGCGCACCGCGTCGCGGTCGCCGAGCCAGATGTTGTCGCCCATGCCGATCTCGTCGCCGTAGTACAGGATCGGGCTGCCGGGCAGGGACAGCAGCAGGGAGCCGAAGAGCTCGATCTGGTTGCGGTCGTTGTCCAGCAGGGTGGCCAGGCGGCGGCGGATGCCGATGTTGGCGCGCATGCGGGGATCCTTGGCGTACTCGGCCCACATGTAGTCGCGCTCCTCGTCGGTGACCATCTCCAGGGTCAGCTCGTCGTGGTTGCGCAGGAAGATGCCCCACTGGCACTTGGAGGGGATGGCGGGGGTCTTGGCGAGGATCTCGGAGACCGGGTAGCGGGACTCGCGGCGCACGGCCATGAAGATGCGGGGCATGACCGGGAAGTGGAAGGCCATGTGGCACTCGTCGCCGCCGGTGGCGTAGTCGCCGAAGTAGTCGACGACGTCCTCCGGCCACTGGTTGGCCTCCGCCAGCAGCACCGTGTCGGGGTACTGGGCGTCGATCTCCTTGCGCACCCGCTTGAGGAACTCGTGGGTGGCGGGCAGGTTCTCGCAGTTGGTGCCCTCCTGCGCGTAGAGGTACGGCACCGCGTCCAGCCGGAAGCCGTCGATGCCCAGGTCCAGCCAGAAGCGGAGGGCGGCCAGGATCTCCTCCTGCACCGCGGGGCTCTCGTAGTTCAGGTCCGGCTGGTGGGAGAAGAACCGGTGCCAGTAGTACTGGCCGCGGACCGGGTCGAAGGTCCAGTTGGACACCTCGGTGTCGACGAAGATGATCCGCGCGTCCTGGTACTGCTTGTCGTCGTCGGCCCAGACGTAGAAGTCGCCGTAGGGGCCGTCGGGGTCCTTGCGGGACTCCTGGAACCACGGGTGCTGGTCGCTGGTGTGGTTCATCACGAAGTCGATGATCACGCGCATGCCGCGCTGGTGGGCGGCGTCGACGAACTCCACGAAGTCGGCCAGGTCGCCGAACTCGGGGAGCACCGCGGTGTAGTCGGAGACGTCGTAACCGCCGTCCCTGAGCGGGGACTTGAAGAAGGGGGGCAGCCACAGGCAGTCGACGCCCAGCCACTGCAGATAGTCGAGTTTGGCGGTCAGGCCCTTCAGGTCGCCGACGCCGTCGCCGTTGCTGTCCTGGAAGGAGCGGACGAGGACCTCGTAGAAGACGGCGCGTTTGAACCACTCCGGATCCCGGTCCCTGGCCGG
>NZ_POTZ01000882.1 GCF_003236365.1 Streptomyces sp. NTH33 | reverse complement strand
GGGGGTGGGCACAGCCGGGGACACCGAACCCGGTGCGCACGCCGGTGCTCGAGGTGCCCGCGGGGGTACTGGTCAGATACGGCATGCCGCCTCCATCCAGATGTCGGCGAGGGACTCCTCGAGGTTGATCCGGGGCCGCCAGCCGAGCCGGTCGCGGGCGGTGCGCACATCGGCCTGCTGCCAGCTGCCGCAGCCGTCGGGGTACGGGAACGCGACCGGGGCGGAGTGGTCCGAGTCGGTGCGGGGATGCCCGATGGCGGGCCTGAGATGGCCGCCGGGCGGGCCGTCGAGTTCGTGGAGGGTGCCGCCGTATCCGGCGACGCGGGCGAGGGTCGCCGCGGCGTCGCGCAGCCGGACGGCGCGGCCGGAGCCGATGTTGATGACGCCCTGGGCGGCGGAGAGGGAGGCGGCGTGGACGGCGCGGGCCACGTCGCGGACGTCGACGAAGTCGCGCTGGGCTCCGAGGCCGCCGAGCTTGAGGTCGCCGTCACCGGACTGCATGGCGCGGCGCATGGCCTCGGCGAGCCGGCCGAGCGGCGAGCCCGCGGGGGTGCCGGGTCCGGCGGGTGAGAAGACCCGGAGCACGACGGCGTCCAGGCCGGAGCCGAGGACCAGTTCGGTGGCGGCGAGCTTGCTGACGCCGTACGGCCCGCCGGGGCGGGGCACGGCGTCCTCGGCCGTGGAGGAGCCGGGCTGGCTGGGGCCGTACTCGGAGCTGCAGCCGATCTGCACCAGCCGGGCGCCGCAGCCGCTGCGGCGCAGGGCCTCGCAGACGGTGGCGACGGCGACGGTGTTGTGCCGGGTGAGTTCGCGGGCGCCGCCCCTGGTGGCTCCGGCGCAGTTGACGACGACGCCGGGATGGACCGCGTCCAGGAAGCGGGTGAGCGCGCCGGGACTGCCGGTCGCGAGGTCGAAGCGGACGTCGGCGTCGTCGCCGCGGCCTAGCGCGGTGAGCTGGACGGCCGGGTCGGCGAGCAGGCGGTCGGCGACGAAACGGCCGAGGTATCCGTTGGCTCCGATCAGCAGAACCCTCATCGGGCGACTCCCGGGGTGTGCGCTCCGGTGGCTCCGGATGCTCCGGACGCTCCGGATCGGGCGGTGATCATCTGGTGTTCTCCTTCAAGGGGTGGTGCGACGGGCTCCGGCGGTGGGCCGGTTGCCTGCGGTCGGCCGGGGGAGGCGGGCCGTACCCGCGGCTTCGGCCGTGTGGAGGTGTGTGCGGGGTCGGCCACGGGGCCGTCATGGGCGTTCCTCCGCTCGCGCATGGGCCGAGGCCCTGGTCAGCGTGCGGCTCGCGTGCATGAGGAGGGCCAGGGCCGCCGCTCCGCAGACGAGGGCCTGTACGCCGCCCGGGCCCCAGGCGGCCACGAGGGTGTCGGCGGGGGTGGCCAGGA
>NZ_POTZ01000881.1 GCF_003236365.1 Streptomyces sp. NTH33 | reverse complement strand
GAGCCGCCTGCAGGGCGGGGACCAGCGGGGTGGCGACGGCGGCGCCGGCCAGGACCAGGGCCGCGATGAAGCCGAGGATCAGACCGGAGCCCGCGCCGACCGAGCCGGGGACGTCCACCAGGGTCCAGAACATGATCCACGCCACGAGGACGGTGAACGCCACTCCCACGGCGCCCAGGTCCAGGCCCGCCACCTTGCGGGGCTGCGGCAGACACCGGTTGACGACGATCAGCGCGGCGCCGATGACTCCGCCCATGTAGAAGCCGAGGCCCATACCGAGCCCGTCCCAGGCGTTGGTCTTCACGAAGTCCGTGTCGTACAGGCGGAGGAACGACGCGATGAAGAGCAACACCGCTGCTCCGATCACCACGCCGTCGCCCCGAGTGAGGGAGCGGATGTTCACTTCAGGTCCTTCACAGGTCGTCTCGTCGTCGGTAGAGGCGTCGCCGTCACCGTCTCGCCGTCAGGCCGCGGTGCGAAGCGTGGGGGGTGCCCTCGTCGTACGGACGACACTATCGTCCGTACGCCCCGGCTGTCCGCAGGGATGAGAGCCCCGGTCAGGACCCGCGCAGGAAACTCACGATTCCCTCGGAGATCCCTTCCGCCGCTTTCTGCCGCCAGCCGCCGCTGGTCAGCAGTGCCGCGTCCGTGCCGTCGCGCATGTTGCCGCACTCGATGAACACCTTCGGAACCGTTGACAGATTGAGACCGCCCAGGTCCTTGCGCGTGACGAGACCGGTGCCGCCGCCGACGTAGTTCGACGGAGCCCCGCCCGTGACGCGCACGAAGTTGCCCGCGACGCGCTCGCCGAGTTCGCGGGAGGCGGCGGCGATCGGGCGGGTGTCTGCGGCCCCGGCGTGCACGGACGCCGGGAGGATCACGTGGAAGCCGCGGTTGCCCGGCGCCGACCCGTCGGCGTGGAGGGAGACGGCGGCGTCCGCGTGCGCGGCGTTGCCGATCCTGGCGCGCTCGTCCACGCACGGCCCCCAGGACGGAGAGTCGCCGTCGTGGGTCAGCTTCACCGTGGCGCCCTGCGCTTCGAGCAGCGCGCGCAGCCGGCGGGCCACGTCCAGCGTGAACCGGGCCTCGGTGTAGCCGTCGTCGGTGGACGTGCCCGTGGTGTCGCACTCCTTGGAGTTGGTGCCGATGTCCACCTTGCGGTTGATCTCGGCCGTGTGCCGGAAGTTGCCGGGATTGTGCCCCGGGTCGATGACGACGACCTTCCCCTTGAGCGGCCCGGAGGCGGCGGGCGCGGAGGCCGTGGGCGCCGGACTCGCCGACGCGCTCGGCTTCCTGTCGTCCCGGTCCGCCCGGCCGGAGGAGGAGGGCGGGGGCGACTCCCCGGAGCCCGAGGGGCTCCCGGCCGACGGCCGTACGGCGGCCTGCCCCGGACC
>NZ_POTZ01000880.1 GCF_003236365.1 Streptomyces sp. NTH33 | reverse complement strand
GTGGGCGGGAGGGAGTTGAGCGGCATGTCGACGAGGGTGGTGACGCCGCCGGCCGCCGCCGCGCGCGTGGCGGTCCAGAAGCCCTCCCACTCGGTGCGGCCGGGGTCGTTGACGTGCACGTGGGTGTCGACCAGTCCGGGCAGCAGGGCGTCGTCGCCGAGGTCCTCCAGGCGGGCGCCGGCGGGGAGTTCGGCGTCGTGGGGCAGTACGGCCGTGATCGTGCCGTCGGCGACCGCGACGGACGCGGGGCGCGTCCCCCCGGGCGTGACGACGCGCGTCGAGCGCAGTACCAGTTCAGCGTCGGGCACCCGGACCCCTCTCCGGCTTCGACGTTCCGTCGAACGAGTTTTGAATCTCGCCCGCACACCGTCAAGAGGGAGGCCGCCGCATGGCCGCACAGGGCCCGCCCGGGGCTCACATCCTGGATGCTTCCGCACAGCGGAATTAAAATTCCATCGGCCGGGGCGGGTTTCGCATCGACAGGAAGGTCAACCGGCCCCTGAGTAGGCTTTGGCACTCCCCGCCAGTCCCGAAAGGAACGCGCCGTGCCGACGTCCAGCGCCAGCACCACCGGCTCCGCAAAGTCCACCGCCAACGGCGGGGTCCAGTCCCTCGAGCGCGCGTTCGACCTGCTCGAGCGGATGGCGGACGCGGGCGGCGAGGTCGGCCTGAGCGAGCTCTCCGCGACCGGCGGGCTGCCGCTGCCCACCATCCACCGCCTGATGCGCACGCTCGTGGCCTGCGGGTACGTCCGCCAGCAGCCCAACCGCCGCTATGTGCTCGGCCCCCGGCTGATCCGCCTGGGCGAGTCCGCCTCCCGGCTGCTGGGCACCTGGGCCCGCCCCTGTCTGGCCCGCCTGGTGGAGGAGACCGGCGAGACGGCGAACATGGCGCTGCTCGACGGCGACGAGGTCGTGTACGTGGCGCAGGTGCCGTCCAAGCACTCGATGCGGATGTTCACCGAGGTCGGCCGGCGCGTCCTGCCGCACTCCACGGCTGTGGGCAAGGCGCTGCTCGCCCACAGCCCCGAGGACGAGGTGCGCGCCCTGCTCGCCCGCACGGGCATGCCCGCCGCCACGGAGAGGACGATCACCACGGCGGAGGGCTTCCTGGCGGCCCTGGAGGACGTGCGCCGGCTCGGTTACGCCATGGACGACAACGAGCAGGAGCCGGGCGTCCGCTGTCTCGCGGTCACCGTCCCCGGCTCCCCCACCGCCGCCGCCATCTCCGTCTCCGGCCCGGCGTGCCGTGTGACGGAGGCGGCGGCGGAACGCATCGTCCCGGCCCTCCAGCATGCGGCGAAGGAGCTGTCCCAGACCCTGACGGACCCGTCCCCGGCCGCCTGACCGCCCCCTCGGCTGTCTCTTATTACACATCTGACGCTGCCGACGAATAGCCTTGTGTAGATTT
>NZ_POTZ01000087.1 GCF_003236365.1 Streptomyces sp. NTH33 | reverse complement strand
CCCCGCGGACATCGCGGACCGGATACGCCACCTGGGGGAACTCCACCAGGCGGGGCTGGTGACGGACGAGGAGTTCTCGGTGAAGAAGGCGCAGCTGCTGGCGGAGCTGTAGCCATGTCCTGGCTACGGGCAGCCACCCCTCTTCCGCCTATTCCCGCCCCTCCGAAGCGAACGACATGTTGGGATACCGGGTGCCGGCCACCTTGGAGGCGATCGGCTCCAGCGAGGACAGCTCCTCCTGCGTCAGGACGATCCGCGTCGCCGCCACGTTCTCCTCCACCCGGCTCGGCTTGCGCGTACCCGGAATCTGCACGACCGGAAGCCCGTGCACGGACGCCCGCTGCTGCACCCAGGCCAACGCGATCTGCGCGAGCGAGGCCCCGTGGGCGGCGGCGACCGCACGAACCGGCTCCAGCAGCGCCGCGTTGGCGGCCGCGTTCTCCCCCCGGAAGCGGGGCATGGTGCGCCGGAAGTCGTCGCTGCTCAGCTCCTTCTCCGCGTCGACGAAGCTCCCGGTCAGGAATCCTCGCCCCAGCGGCGAGTACGGCACCAGCGCCACCCCCAGATCGGCCGCCGCCGGCACCACGTGCGCCTCGATGTCCCGACTGAACAGCGACCACTCCGACTGCACGGCGGCGATCGGGTGCACGGCCTGCGCGGCCCTCAGCTCGTCGGCGGTGACCTCGCTCAGCCCCAGGTGCTTGACCTTCCCCTCGCGCACCAGGTCGGCCATGGTCCCGACGCTCTCCTCGATCGGGACGTTCACGTCGCGCCGGTGCATGTAGTAGAGGTCGATCGCGTCGACGCCCAGGCGCTCCAGGCTCGGGCGGTTTCCATCGGTGGTTGCGAACACCCCGAGACAGGGATGTTCGGATGCCTCGCTACGCCCCCAACAAGATGCCGACCTCGATCAAGAAGCGGTACTTCGAGCTACTGAGAGAGGGGTACAAGGGTGCGGCGGCGGCCCGAGTGGTCGGGGTCTCCACCAGCTGCGGTTCGAAGTGGTTCCTGGAAGCTGGAGGGATGCTTGCTCCAGACCAGGGCCCGATATCCCCGCGCTTCCTCACCCAGGACGACCGCATCGCCATCGCCGACGGCCTACACACGAAGCGGAGCGTGAAGGAGATCGCAGCCTCCATCGGCAAGAGCTTCCAGACCGTCTACCGGGAGATCAAGCGCAACAGTAAGCCGGACGGGAGCTACCAGCCCTGGTGGGCGCACAACCAGGCCCTCCTGCGCAGACAGCGTCCGAAGGAGGAGAAGATCCGCAGCGGCGAGTCGCTACGAACGGTGATCCGCGAGAAGCTCACCGAGAAGTGGTCGCCCCAGCAGATCTCTCGCTTCCTCGCCCGCACGCACGTCGACGATCCGACGATGCAGGCATGCCCCGAGACGATCTACCGGGCGCTGTTCGCCGGCCTGCTCGGCAGCCGGGACGGCAAGCTCCGCACCGGCCGCACCCGCCGCAAGAAGCAGCGCCGAGGCGTCCCCACACCCAACAAGATCAAGAATATGACACTGATTCACCAGCGCCCAATCGAGGTCAACGACCGTACTATTCCCGGGCATTGGGAAGGCGACCTCATCATCGGACGCAACCAGGCCTCGGCGATGGGCACCTTGGTTGAGCGGACCACCCGGTACGTCCATCTCATCCATCTCCCCGAGGGTTGGAAGGCTCCCCAGGTTCGCAACGCGCTCGTCACCCAGACTGCCCACATCCCGTCCCAGCTGCGGAAGACCCTCACCTGGGACCAAGGACGCGAACTCACACTGCACGAGGAGATCGAAGCCCTCACCGGCTTCCGGATCTACTTCTGCGACCCCCACTCGCCCTGGCAACGCGGAACGAACGAGAACACCAACGGCCTGCTCAGGCAGTACTTTCCCAAGGGCAGTGATCTATCTGTGCACACCGCTCGAGACCTTCGGGAAGTCGCGCGGCAGCTCAACCGGCGCCCCCGTCTCGTTCTCGGGGACAGGACGCCTGCCGAGGCTATGAGAGACTTCCTCCAACGCCGTTGACCTGGTGATTCGCAACCACCGATGGAAACCGCCTCGCCTCGACGGCCTGCCTGATGTACGGCGGATCATTCCGGATGATCCGCTTGGTCGGCTCGTCCGGCGGAATCACCAGCGCGAACTTGGTGGCGATCACGACCTCGTCCCGGTGCGCCCTGAGGAACGGCGCGAGGAACCGCTCGTTCTCGCCCTGCCCGTAGGCGTCCGCCGTGTCGTAGAGCGTCACGCCCAGTTCCAGGGCCCGTTCCAGGGTGGCGCGGGACTCCTCGGCGTCCGAGGGGCCGTAGGCGAAGCTCATGCCCATGCAGCCGAGGCCCTGAACGCCCACCTCCGGTCCGCCCTCGCCGAGCCGTACCGTCGGGATCCTGCTGTCGGTCATCGAGTGCCGTTCCTCTCCGCTCCGTGGTGGCGTCCGGCGTCCGCGTAGAAACCGATCTTGCGGTCCAGTACCGCGAGCGTGTCCTGGAGTTCGGTGATCCGGGCCAGGACGTCCCGGCGGGTCGCCTCGAGCAGCGCGTGCCGCTCGCCGTACGTGCTCTCGCCCGCGCGCACCAGCTCCGCGTACCTGACCATGTCGGCGACCGGCATGCCGGTCAGCCGCAGCTTGCCGACGAGGTCGAGCCAGTCCAGGTCGCGGTTGGTGTAGCGGCGCTGTCCGGTGTGCGAGCGGTCGACGTGGGCCATCAGGCCGATCCGCTCGTACCAGCGCAGGGTGTGGGCCGTCAGCCCGGTGAAGGCGACGACCTCGCTGATGGTGTACCTGTCCTGCCCGTCGGGGCGCGGGTGCCGCCGGGGCCCGGCGGCACAGAGGTCGGTACGGGTGGGGGCCCGCTCGGTCTCCTCGGTGGTCACGGCCGTGGTCTGCGTCACCGTCATGACCTCCACGCTATGACCTTGGAGCGCACTCCAGGCAAGCGAACCCGGCCTGCCGGCCGGAAAAAGCGGGGGACGCGGGACGGGTGGGTGGCTAGCGTGCGGGGCATGAGTCTCGTACGACGCGCTGGGCCCGCCGACGCCGCGGAAGTGCTGCGACTGCGCCAGGTGATGATCGACTCGGTCCACGGCACCGACCCCTCCACCGACTGGCACGCAAAGTCCCTGCCCACCCTGCGCGCGAAGCTGGCCGACCCGAACGGGGACTTCGCCGCCTTCGTCGTGGACCACCCGGAGCGGCCGGGGGCGCTGGCCGCGCTGGTGGCCGGGAGGCTGGAGTACCGGATCGGACGGGCCGACAACCCGCACGGGCGGGTCGGATACGTCTTCAGCGTCGCGACCGATCCGGACGCCCGGCGCCGCGGATACGCACGCGCGTGCATGGACGCGCTGCTGGACTGGTTCCGGGAGCGGGGCGCGGCGCACGTCGACCTCAACACGTCCGCCGAGGCCGAGCCGCTCTACGCCGAGCTGGGTTTCGTGCGCAAGCCGGACCCCTCGATGAGGTTGAAGCTGTGAGCCGCATAGGCTCGATGTCATGTCGTTGAAGAGTCTGGCGTCGATCGAGAACTGGCCGGTCCCCACCGCCGCGGCGGGCGTGGTCCGCGCGGACGGCACGGTCGTGGGCACCCACGGCCCGACCGACCGGCGCTTCCCCCTCGCCTCGGTCACGAAGCCGCTGGCGGCCTACGCGGTGCTCGTGGCGTACGAGGAGGGCGCGATCGAACTGGACGAACCGGCCGGCCCGCCCGGCGCGACCGTCCGCCACCTGCTGGCCCACACCTCGGGCCTGGCCTTCGACGAACACCGGGTGATGGCCCCGCCCGGCGAACGGCGGCTGTACTCCAACGCCGGCATCGAGCAGCTCGGCGACCACGTGGCGAAGGCGACGGACATCCCGTTCACGGAGTACCTGCGCCAGGCGGTCCTGACCCCCCTGGGCATGACGCGGACGACCCTGGACGGCTCCCCGGCGAAGGACGCGGTCTCGACGGTCGACGACCTGCTCCGCTTCGCCGCCGAGATCCAGGCCCCGCGCCTGCTGGACCCCCGCACGGTCGCCGAGGCGATGACGGTCCAGTACCCCGGCACCAAGGGCGTCCTGCCGGGCTACGGCCACCAGAACCCCAACGACTGGGGCCTCGGCTTCGAGATCCGCGACTCCAAGTCCCCCCACTGGACCGGCGCTTCCTCCTCCCCCCGCACCTTCGGCCACTTCGGCCAGTCCGGCACGTTCCTGTGGATCGACCCGGACGCGGGCGCGGCCTGCGTCGCCCTGTCGGACCGCGCCTTCGGCCCGTGGGCGATCGAGGCGTGGCCGCCCTTCACGGACGCGGTACTGGCGGAACTGCGCTGACACCACCGGCCGGCACACCACCGGCCGGCCCCGGCCGCCCTCAGACCGACCCGGCGCCGTCCTGCGCGAACAGGTCCTCCGCATGCGTGGCGTGGACCGCTCGCCGGGCCCAGGCCTTGAGCTGCTCGCGGTCCGCACACGCCAGCACCCGCTCCCGGACGGCGTCCGGCACCGGGATACCGCGCCACTCCAGAATGCTGAGCGTCATCTCGGCACTCTCCTCGACCCGACCTTCTTCCCGGCCCTCTTCGCGCACCTGCTCGGCCACCGGGTGCCGAAAGAAGTAGTTGACCGGCATCATCAGCTCCTTCCAGATCTGCTTGGCCTGGGCATCGACCAGGCACGACTCGACGAACTGCGCGAGCATTCCCGCGCTGTCGGTATCGGTGGCCACTGACCGTGGTCGCCGTTCGGCAGTGTCACAATCCGGGTGCCGGCGAAGCTGCACTGCCTCCGCCGACCAGGCACTCGAACCACACCGTCTTGCCCCGCCGGTCGGGGCGGACGGTGACACCCCACCGGTCGGTGACGGCGGCCACGAGCACCAGCCCGCGCCCACCGTTCGCGAGCGGATCACCGCTCGCCCGCACCGGCAGCTCCGGGCAGTCGTCGGCGATCTCCACCCGTACCCCTCCGGGCTGGAGCAGGAAGCAGATACGACAGCACCGACCGGGCACGTGCCGTACGACGTTGGCGACCAGCTCGGTGAGCGCCAGCTCGGCGGCATCGGCCACGCCGTCCAGTCCGGAGCCGGTGAGGTAGAGCCGCAGGATGCGGCGCAGGTGCCGGGCCGAGTGCTCGCCGACGGCGAACTCGGCGCGGTACTCACTGTCGATGTCCGCCCCGCGCGGACCAATTGCGTGATTCACGCCACAAGCCTGCGACTGTGTGCTTACGTTCCACTACGGAAAGAAACGAACGCCGTGAGGCGTTGCAGCGCGTAGTTCCGAAGTGAGGTGCCGCCGTGGCCAACATCCAGACGCTCGACCCGACCGCTTCCCCGCTCGACTACTACGGCTGGGAACTACGCCGCCAGCGCGAAGCCCACGGTCTCAAGCAGGGCCAGCTCGGCAACATCATCTTCTGCACCGGGTCGCTGATCGGCCAGATCGAGACCACGAAGAAGGTCCCCACCCGCGACTTCTCCGAGCGCGTCGACGCGGCCCTCGGCACGGACGGCGTGTTCTCCCGCCTCGTCGGCCTGGTCCTGCGCAGCCAACTCCCCACCTGGTTCCAGCCGTACGCAGAGATGGAGGCGAAGGCGACGTACATCTCCACGTACCAGGCCCAGTTGGTGTACGGGCTGCTGCAGACGGAGGAGTACGCACGGTCGGTACTCGCCACGGGCATGCCGGACGACTTGGAAGGCCTGGTGGCGGCCCGGATGGAACGACAGCGCATCCTGGAACGCGAGCAGCCGCCGCTGACCTGGGTGATCCTGGACGAGGCGGTGCTGCTGCGGCCGATCGGCGGCCGCGAGGTCATGCGTCGCCAACTCGCCCGCCTGTTGGAGTTCACGGGCCATCGATGGTTGCACGTGCAGGTGCTGCCGAACTCGGCGGGCGAACACGCCAGCCTGGCCGGCTCGTTCAACTCACTCCGCTTCGACGACGACCCGGACATCGTCTACACCGAGGACCTGATCTCCGGTCACATGACGGCCAACCCCGAGACCCTCAGGGAGGCCGCGCTCCGTTACGCTCGCTTGCAGGCCGCAGCCCTCTCCGTGGAGGACTCGGCGGCACTGATCGCCCGCGTGATGGAGGAACGCTATGGAGACCGGTCCTGACCTGGGGAACGCACAGTGGCGTAAGTCCAGCTACAGCGGAAACACCGGCGGCGATTGCGTCGAGGTCGCCGACGGCCACCCTGCCGGCGCCGTCCCGGTCCGCGACAGCAAGAACCCGTCCGGCCCGATCGTCACCGTAGGCGCCGGTGCCTGGCAGGCCTTCGTCGACGGCCTGCGGTAGGGCAACGCGCCCGCCCTCTGGACGTCCCTGCCGACGCCCAGAGGGCCGTTGACATCGCCGACGGCGAGGAACTGGTCGAGCAGTTTGGTGGGGAACTCCGCAAAAAGGCAAGCGGGGTGCGCTGAATCGGCCGGGGACGGGGAAGTGGCCGGTGCCCCCACAGGCGCCGGCCACGGTTCGTACCTCTCCGAATGGGCGGAGACGGCCTTCTTTCTGGCCTGCGACGGAGCCGAGCCGAGAATTGAAACTGATGTCTACTTCGAGGGAGAGGGATCGTGTCCCTCCTCGTGGTGCAAGCGACCTTGCTCGACGCGTTCCGGTAAGCCGTACGTCGGCCACCCCATGAGGCAATGGCCCCCATCGCGCGCGGCCGGCCTGCTGTCAGCGCCGCTGACGCCTCTGAGCCGTGTCGATGCTGCGGTGAGCTGCGCATTCCATGTACCTGACCGGCTACGCCACCCGGCGGGACGCGATCTCCCAGGAGGGGGCTCATGGCACCCACCCTGCTGAAAAGGTGAGCACACGGCAGGTGAATGCACCTCACGTACTCAAATGAGCGGCATGTGAACACTGGGGGCCGGGATGCTCCCGCTTTTCAGAGAGGGAGGTGCCTCCCGACCGGGCGTCGAGGGGGCGTGCCCCACGACGAGGTGCAGGCGGTCAAGCCCTTCGTGTTCCGGTCCGAGGTCCGTGGCGACCTCCGAAGAAGCGGCGGCCCGCGGAGTGCCCCGCCGAGACGGGCCGGACACCCGGCCCGACGCCGTGCCGGCGGTACGCGCTCCTGGCACGGACAGGCGACCACGGCAGGGGCTGCCCGAGCCTGTCGGCACAGCCGACCTGCGGGGCCGGCTCGACGAGGAACCCACCGTGGTGCCGTGGATCGAGGACCGGGCGTTCTGGCCCCTGCACGGCTTGCGGGAGGTGCGTGCCGGCGCGACGGAGGACCGGGACTGTCTTCGCCACCTCATGGGCGAGACGTACGAGTCGTTCACCTGTCACCGCGTCGGCATGTTGCGGCGGTCGCTCCGGCGGCCGGAGCGTCACCGCGGCTCACCGGCCGTCCATCTCCCACATCAGCAGCTCCGCGTCCGTCGCGCCCACCGCCTCCAAGTCCTCGGCGCCGGTGAGGCGCGCCGAGTCCCCTGGGCCCAACCGCTCCTCACCCAGCCGTACTTCGCCCCGTACGACATGGACGTACACGTACGCCGCGTCCGGCACCGCCGTCCGCTCCCCCGGCGCCAGGCGGCGGACGTGGAGCGTGGCGCCGGCCTCCGGGACGGTGCACAAGGTGGTGTCGCGTACGACCTCGTAGTGAGGTTCGCCGCCGGGGTGGAGTGGGGTCAGCCACATCTGGACGAAGGTCAGAGGGGCGCCGCCGTCGTTGCGTTCCACGTGGCGGACGCCGGCCGCCGCGCTCAGGTGCTGGACGTCGCCGGGGCGGACCACCGTCTCGTGGCCCGTGGAGTCGCGGTGGGTCAGTTCGCCCTCGACGACCCAGGTGACGATCTCCGTGTGGCTGTGCGGGTGCTCGTCGAAGCCGGCGCCGGGAGCCAGGTGCTCCTCGTTGCAGGCGATCAGGGCGCCGAAGCGGAGGTTGTCCGGGTCGTAGTGCGGGCCGAAGGAGAAGGCGTGCCGGGAGGTGATTCCGGCCGCCGCGTCGCCGCCCTGGTAGCGCTCCGCCGCACGCCGTACTTCCGCCGTCACTTCGTCGTCGCTTCCGTCGTCACGGAGACCACCGTAGTCCCCGGCCGTGAGGCCGTGAGGCCCGGAGAAGCCCAGGTCCCGACCCGGCGGCACGCACTGACGTCCGGATGAGGCAGTCTTGTCCCCGTGCCCGAACCCGAAACCCACCAGAGCCACGCCGCAGCGCACCGCGCCCCCCATCCGCATGCCGCGACCCTGAAGCGGCTGGAGAAGTCCTCCGGGTCACTGGCCGCGCAGGCCATCGCTCGCATGGACGAGACGCTGCCGTGGTACCGGGCGATGCCCCCGGAGAACCGTTCCTGGATCGGTCTGGTCGCCCAGGCGGGTATCGCCGCCTTCACCGAGTGGTTCCGGCACCCCGACGCGCCTCAGGCCATTTCCACCGATGTGTTCGGCACCGCCCCGCGCGAGCTGACCCGGGCGATCACGCTGCGGCAGACCGTGGAGATGGTGCGCACCACGATCGAGGTCATGGAATCGGCCATCGACGAGGTGGCGGCGCCCGGGGACGAGGGCGTGCTGCGCGAGGCGCTGCTCGTCTACGCCCGTGAGATCGCCTTCGCCACCGCCCAGGTGTACGCCCAGGCCGCCGAGGCACGCGGTGCCTGGGACGCCCGGCTGGAGTCGCTGGTCGTCAACGCCGTGCTCAGCGGGGAGGCGGACGAAGGGGCCGTGTCCCGGGCCTCCGCCCTGGGGTGGAACTCGCCCGAGCATGTGTGCGTGGTGCTGGGCACGGCGCCCGACGGGGACTCCGAGCTGACCGTCGAGGCCATTCGGCGGGCCGCCCGGCACGCCAAGCTGCAGGTGCTCACCGGGGTGCTCGGGGACCGGCTGGTCGTGATCGCGGGGGGCAGTGACAATCCGCTCGGCGTGGCCAAGTCGCTGATCGGGCCCTATGCCCCGGGCCCCGTGGTCGCCGGGCCCGTCGTGCCCGATCTGCTCGCCGCCACCCGGTCCGCGCAGGCCGCGGCGGCCGGGCTGAAGGCGTGTTCCGCCTGGCAGGACGCGCCGCGGCCGGTGCTGGCCGACGATCTGCTGCCGGAGCGTGCCATCGCCGGTGACCCGGGCGCGCGCGAGCAGTTGGTGGAGGAGATCTACAGACCGCTGGAGGAGGCCGGGTCGGCCCTGCTGGAAACTCTCAGCGTCTATCTGGAGCAGGCGAGCAGCCTCGAAGGCGCGGCGAGAATGCTCTTCGTTCACCCGAACACCGTGCGCTACCGGCTCCGACGTGTGACAGACGTCACCGGTTGGTCGCCCTCCGATGTACGATCCGCGTTCACGCTGCGGATCGCACTGATCCTGGGGCGTCTGGCCGATGGAGATCCCCAGGCCTAGGCTTTTGTCGGGGGTCCACAAAACCCCTTCGTGTTCTTCGTCCCTGTCCTCACGGGCGGCCCCGGCCGTCCCCAAGAGAGAGTGTGAGAGTGCTCGTACTCGTCGCTCCCGGCCAGGGCGCCCAGACGCCCGGCTTCCTGACCCCCTGGCTCGAACTGCCCGGTGCCGCCGACCGTGTGACCGCCTGGTCGGACGCCATCGGACTGGACCTCGTCCACTACGGGACGCAGGCCGACGCGGACGCGATCCGCGACACCGCGGTGGCCCAGCCGCTGCTGGTGGCCGCCGGTCTGCTGTCGGCCGCGGCACTGGGTGACATCGGTGCGGGCGTGGTCGCGGGCCACAGCGTGGGTGAGATCACCGCCGCCGCGTTCGCGGGCGTCCTGGACGACACCGCCGCGCTGACCCTGGTCCGCAAGCGTGGTCTGGCGATGGCCGAGGCCGCCGCGATCACCGAAACGGGCATGTCGGCGCTGCTCGGCGGCGACCCGGAGGTGTCCGTCGCGCACCTGCACAAGCTGGGCCTGACCCCGGCGAACGTCAACGGCGCCGGCCAGATCGTGGCCGCCGGCACCCTGGAGCAGCTCGCCGCGCTGAACGAGGACAAGCCCGAGGGCGTGCGCAAGGTCGTCCCGCTGAAGGTGGCCGGTGCCTTCCACACGCACCACATGGCCCCCGCGGTCGACAAACTGGCCGAGGCCGCCAAGGCGCTCACGCCCACCGACCCCAAGGTCACCTACGTCTCCAACAAGGACGGCCGGGCCGTGCACAGCGGCGCCGAGGTCGTCGAGCGGCTGGTCGGACAGGTCGCCAACCCGGTCCGCTGGGACCTGTGCATGGAGACCTTCAAGGAGCTCGGCGCCACCGCCCTGATCGAGGTGTGCCCCGGCGGCACGCTGACCGGTCTGGCCAAGCGCGCGCTGCCCGGCGTGAAGACGCTGGCGCTGAAGACCCCCGACGACCTCGACGCGGCCCGCGAACTCATCTCCGAGCACGCCTGACGACCCCTGAGGAGCCGACGATCATGCCGAAGATCAAGCCCGCCAAGGGAGCCCCGTACGCGCGCATCCTCGGCGTGGGCGGCTACCGGCCCACGCGGGTGGTGCCCAACGAGGTGATCCTCGAGAAGATCGACTCGTCCGACGAGTGGATCCGCTCGCGTTCGGGCATCGAGACCCGGCACTGGGCGTCGCCCGAGGAGACCGTCGCGGCGATGTCGGTCGAGGCCTCCGGCAAGGCGATCGCCGACGCCGGGATCGACGCCTCGCAGATCGGTGCCGTGGTCGTCTCGACCGTCTCGCACTTCAGCCAGACCCCGGCGATCGCCACCGAGATCGCCGACCGGCTGGGCACGAACAAGGCGGCCGCCTTCGACATCTCGGCGGGCTGTGCCGGCTTCGGCTACGGCCTCACCCTGGCCAAGGGCATGGTCGTCGAGGGTTCGGCCGAGTACGTCCTCGTCATCGGCGTGGAGCGCCTGTCCGACCTGACCGACCTGGAGGACCGGGCCACGGCCTTCCTGTTCGGCGACGGCGCCGGCGCGGTCGTGGTCGGCCCCTCGCAGGAGCCCGCGATCGGCCCGACCGTGTGGGGCTCGGAGGGCGACAAGGCCCAGGTCATCAAGCAGACCGTGCCGTGGGACCGATTCCTCCCCCACTCTCGAATTCGCTCGAGCGGGGGCGCCCCCACCGGCGACGTCTCCGAGCTTCCCCTGGACAGCGAGGGCAACGTCAAGTTCCCCGCGATCACGCAGGAGGGCCAGGCGGTGTTCCGCTGGGCCGTGTTCGAGATGGCGAAGGTCGCCCAGCAGGCGCTGGACGCGGCCGGGATCAGCCCGGACGACCTGGACGTCTTCATCCCGCACCAGGCCAATGTGCGGATCATCGACTCGATGGTGAAGACCCTCAAACTGCCGGAGCACGTCACGGTCGCCCGTGACATCCGCACCACCGGCAACACCTCGGCCGCCTCGATTCCGCTCGCGATGGAGCGGCTCCTGGCGACCGGCGAGGCGAAGAGCGGCGACACCGCGCTCGTCATCGGCTTCGGGGCGGGTCTCGTCTACGCCGCGACGGTCGTTACCCTCCCCTAGGCACTCCGTGCCGGATCATGTTTCCGGCACGGGAGCCGCACCACCTGCCGCTGCCGCGGCGGGCGCCACACCCTCTGAAACAGTTACGAAGGAGCGCCGACATGGCCGCCACTCAGGAAGAGATCGTCGCCGGTCTCGCGGAGATCGTGAACGAGATCGCCGGAATCCCGGTCGAGGACGTCCAGCTGGACAAGTCCTTCACCGACGACCTGGACGTCGACTCGCTGTCCATGGTCGAGGTCGTCGTCGCCGCCGAGGAGCGCTTCGACGTCAAGATCCCCGACGAGGACGTCAAGAACCTCAAGACGGTCGGCGACGCGACCGAGTACATCCTCAAGCACCAGGGCTGATCGACCGATCACAGCCTTGGGCTGACTGCCCCGCCACCCGGCGGTGGCGCCGTACGAATCCTCGTATCCGTTGGAGAAAGAATTCCCGTGAGCTCGACCAATCGCACCGTGGTCGTCACCGGTATCGGCGCAACCACACCGCTGGGTGGCGACGCAGCCTCGTCCTGGGAGGGACTGGTCGCCGGCAAGTCCGGTGTGAAGCCCCTGACCGAGGAGTGGGCGGCCGACCAGGCCGTCCGTATCGCGGCCCGGGTGGCCGTGGAGCCGACCGAGGTCATTCCGCGGCCGCAGGCGCGCCGCCTGGACCGCTCCGCGCAGTTCGCGCTGGTCGCCGCCCAGGAGGCCTGGAAGGACGCCGGTTTCACCGGCAAGGCCGGTGAGGGCGCCGACGTCGACCCGGACCGGCTCGGCACGGTCGTCGCCTCCGGCATCGGCGGCGTGACCACCCTGCTGGACCAGTACGACGTGCTGAAGGAGAAGGGCGTACGCCGCGTCTCCCCGCACACCGTCCCCATGCTGATGCCGAACGGCCCCTCGGCCAACGTGGGCCTGCTCGTGGGCGCCCGCGCGGGCGTGCACACGCCGGTCTCCGCGTGCGCCTCGGGTGCCGAGGCCATCGGCTACGCCATCGAGATGATCCGCACCGGCCGCGCCGACGTCGTCGTCGCCGGCGGTACGGAGGCGGCGATCCACCCGCTGCCCATCGCCGCGTTCGGCAACATGATGGCGATGTCCAAGAACAACGAGAACCCCGAGGGCGCCTCGCGCCCCTACGACGTCGACCGGGACGGCTTCGTCCTCGGCGAGGGCGCGGGTGTGCTCGTCCTGGAGTCCGCCGAGCACGCCGCCAGGCGCGGCGCCCGCGTCTACGCGGAGGCGGTCGGCCAGGGCATCTCCGCCGACTCCCACGACATCGTCCAGCCGGAGCCGGAGGGCCGGGGCATCTCGCACGCCCTGCAGCACCTGCTGGACTGCACCGACCTGGACCCGGCGGAGATCGTGCACGTCAACGCGCACGCCACCTCGACGCCCGCCGGCGACATCGCCGAGCTGAAGGCGCTGCGCAAGGTCTTCGGCGACCACGCCGACCACATCGCGGTCTCCGCGACCAAGTCGATGATCGGTCACCTGCTCGGTGGCGCGGGCGGCGTGGAGTCGGTGGCGACGGTGCTGGCGCTGTACCACCGGGTGGCCCCGCCGACGATCAACATCGACACCATCGACCCCGAGGCCGAGGCGAACGCGGACGTGGTCCGCGGGGAGGCGCGCAAGCTGCCCGCCGAGGGCCGCATCGCCGCGCTGAACGACTCGTTCGGCTTCGGCGGGCACAACGTGGTGCTGGCGTTCCGGACGGTCTGAGCAGCTCCCGTACGCACGTGAAGGGCCCCCACCGACCGGTGGGGGCCCTGCTGTTGTCCGGGAAGGCTGCCCGGGGGCTGCCCAAGAACCTGTCAGACCACTTGGTGGAGCCAGCGGACCGGGGCTCCCTCACCCGCGTAGCGGAACGGCTCCAGCTCGTCGTCCCAGGGCTTGCCCAGGAGCTTGGCGATCTCCGCCTCCAGGTCGGTCTCGCCCTGCTGGGAGCGCAGGAGGGCGGCGCGCAGACGGTCCTCGGGGATGAGGATGTCGCCGTGGATGCCGGTGACGGCGTGGAAGATGCCGAGGTCGGGGGTGCAGCTGTAGCGCTCGCCCTCGGCGGTGGAGCAGGGCTCGGCGGTGACCTCGAAGCGCAGCAGCTGCCAGCCGCGCAGCGCGGAGGCGAGCTTGGAGGCGGTACCGGCCTGGCCCTGCCAGGAGAACTCCGAGCGCCAGGTGCCGGGGGAGGCGGGCTGCCGGATCCAGTCCAGGCTGACGCGTGTGCCGAGCACGCCGGCGATGGCCCACTCGACGTGCGGGCACAGCGCGCGCGGCGCGGAGTGCACGTACAGAACTCCACGTGTCGTCACCGGGACCTCCGGACAGAGCGGGACAGGGGCGGGCAGGCGGACAACGGTGGCGCTGAAGGCCACGTTGATGGCGAGGCTACCGTGAGAGGGCGCAAGGAGTGTGACGTACCGTCGGTCCGGGCGGCAGGAAACGCCCTCCATTCACCCGGGGGGACGCCTGTACGGGTGCGAGCCGCCCACTCGAGTGGGGGCGGGAACCCTCGCGCGTTCTCATGGAGGGGGAACACTGTTCGACGACCGAGGGGAGCACCAGGGCATGCGGAAGCGACGTCACCGTACTCGGGCCGCTCACGCCGTGGTGGCGGCGGCCGTGCTGGCCACCGCGGGCTGCGACGCCGTCGGTGGCCACGCCTCCGGGGCGGGCACCGGCGCCAGGGCGTCCCGCCCGTCCGCCACGCCGTCACCCGAATGGAACCGCGACCCGGACTCGATCGCCGCGATCGGCGACTCCATCACCCGCGGCTTCGACGCGTGCATGGTGCTGACGGACTGCCCGGAGGTGTCGTGGGCGACGGGCAGCGACGCCTCGGTCAACAGCCTGGCGGTGCGGCTGCTGGGGGTGACCGGGGCGGCCCGGCGCAGCTGGAACTACGCGGTGACCGGGTCCCGGATGGCCGATCTGAACGACCAGGTGGCGCGGGCCGTGCGGAAGAAGCCGGAGCTGGTGGCGGTGATGGCCGGCGCCAACGACGCCTGCCGGGACTCGCCGGCCGCGATGACGCCGGTGGCGGACTTCCGGGCCGAGTTCCAGACCGCGATGGACACCCTGCGCCGGGCGCTGCCGAAGACGCAGGTGTACGTCGCCAGCGTGCCGGACCTGAAGCGGCTGTGGTCCGAGGGCCGTACGAACGCGCTGGGCAAGCAGATCTGGAAGCTCGGCATCTGCCCGTCGATGCTGGGCGACGCGGACGCGCTGGACGCGGCGGCCACCCAGCGGCGCGACACGGTGCAGGCGCGGGTGAAGGCGTACAACACGGTGCTGAAGGAGGTCTGCGCCAAGGACCGCCTCTGCCGCTTCGACAACAACGCGGTCTTCGACTACCGGTTCGGCACCGAGCAGCTGAGCCGCTGGGACTGGTTCCACCCGAGCCGGAACGGGCAGGCGCGGCTGGCCGAGATCGCCTACCGGACCGTCACCGCGAGGAACCCGTGACGACGGACGTGGTCCGGGGATCCAGGGATCCGGGGTTTTCCGCATGAGTGAACTTTTCGGCACGCTTCCCGACGGCACCGCTGTGCACCGCTGGACACTGGAGCGGGCCGGGGTGCGGGTGCGGGTGCTGTCGTACGGCGGGATCGTGCAGTCGGTCCAGGTGCCGGACCGGGACGGGCGCACGGCGGACGTGGTGCTGGGCCTCTCCGGACTGGACGGCTATCTGGCCCACCCGGAGCCGTTCCTGGGCGCCTTGATCGGGCGGTACGCCAACCGGATCGCCGGCGGCCGCTTCCCGCTGGACGGGCGGACGTACGCGCTGGAACGGAACGAGGGGACGAACTCGCTGCACGGCGGCGGCCGGGGCTTCGACAAGCGGCTGTGGGAGGTGACGCCGGTCGGGCACGGCATACGCCTCAGCCGGACCAGCCCGCACGGCGAGGAGGGCTTCCCGGGCCGGCTGGAGGTCACGGCGACGTACGCCCTGGACGCGTCGGGCGCCCTGCACATCACGTACACGGCGGTCACGGACGCGCCCACGGTCGTCAACCTCACCAGCCACTCGTACTGGAACCTCAGCGGCTCCGGGAACGCCGGCGGTCACGAACTGCGGCTGGCGGCCTCCCGCTACACCCCGGTCGACGCGGACCTGATCCCGACCGGCGACCTGGCGGAGGTGGCGGGCACCCGCTTCGACTTCCGCCGGGCCCGCGAGGTGGGCTCCGGCTACGACCACAACCTGGTCCTGGACAAGGGCGTCACGCACGCTCCGGTGGAGGTGGCCGAGCTGTACGACCCGGCGTCCGGCCGGGTCCTGACGGTGTCGACGACCGAGCCGGGCCTCCAGCTCTACACCGCCGACCACCTCGGCGATCCCTTCGCCCCGGGCGACGGGATCGCCCTGGAGACCCAGCGCTTCCCGGACTCCCCCAACCGCCCCCGGTTCCCGAGCACCGAACTCCGCCCGGGTGAGGTCTTCCGCTCGGAGACGGTGTACGGCTTCTCGGCGCGCTGACCGCGCACGCGTACAGGCACACGAGCCCCGGTCCAGGGTCAGGTCCCGGACCGGGGCTGCTCGTGGGCAGGACTGTGCCGGTCAGACGTTAACCGTCATGGTGACGGAGCGGTCGGTGATCCATTACCCCGCCGCAACCTCGTACGAACCTTCACAAAGCCTTACGGCTTCCACCGTGTTTCTCGTGTTCCGGGACGGCCGTGCCGTCCGTCTCCTCGCCCAGCAGGTCACGGGCGAGCAGGGTGGCGCCCGCGACCGCGCCCGGCATGAGGAACACCGCCAGGAACGGCACCAGGAAGGCCAGGCCGAGCGGTGTGCCGAAGCCCCAGACCAGCAGCTTGCGGGAGCGCAGCAGCTTCAGGCGGGCGCGGAGTGCGACGTCCCGGCGCTGGAGGGCGACGGCGGCCAGCTCCTCGGTGAGGAAGAACCCGGTGACGAAGAACCCGATCACCGGGACGACCGTCTGCCCGACGAAGGGCAGGAACCCGAGCCCGAAGAGCAGCAGCCCCCACAACGCGGCCCGGACCAGGATGCGGAGGCTGTCCCGGCCCGAGATCCACAGCTCGCGCCAGAGCGGCAGCCCGGACTCGGGCGCCGTGCCGTCGGCGGACACGTCCCGGTCGACCTGCTCGGACAGGCTCTCGTAGAAGGGCTGGCCGACCAGGAGGGTCACCGCGGTGAAGGTGACCACGGCTAGCAGCAGGCCGAGGGCGAACAGCACGGCGGTCAGCAGGCCGCGGAAGAGTCCGGGCCAGGGGCTCGGCCAGTCGTCGGCGAAGGGGGTCGCCCAGCCGACGGCGTCCTCGCCCCACAGGGCGAGCACGGTCAGCGCCGCGGCGTACAGGACGAGGGTGATCAGTCCGGGCAGCAGCCCGAAGCCGTACGACCTCCTGTGCCGCGCCATCCACCGCTGGCCCTTCAGGAGGTACCCGAAACCCACCCCGAGATCACGCATGGGAAAACTCTAACGAGGGCCCGTGGCCGCCTCTCCTGCCGGCCGCTGTTGAGTCGAACGGGCATGCGTCACCGTACCGATCCGAGGGAACCGCTGTGTCACCGGTGAGCAGCGGTCAGGCTGAGGAGAGCGGATGACTCAGGAGATCCACGGCACCGTCGCCGACGGCTACGAGCCGGTGCGCGAGGAGTTCGCCGCGTTCGTGATGTCGCAGCAGCCGGACTACGAGGGGCAGTTGTGCGCCTACGTCCACGGTCGGCCGGTGGTCGACCTGTGGGCCGTACCGGACGGTGACGACGCCGGCGGTGGCTCGCTGTACGCGGCGTACTCGTCGACCAAGGGCGCGGCCCACCTCGTGGTCGCGCTGCTCGTGCAGGACGGCACGCTGGAGCTGGACCGCAGAGTGACGTACTACTGGCCGGAGTTCGCGGCCGAGGACAAGGGCGCGCTGACCGTGCGCGACCTGCTCGCCCACCGCGCGGGCGTGGTCGGCACCGGCACCGGTTTCACGGCCGCCGAGCTGGCCGACGACCGCGCGATGGCCGAACGCCTCGCCGACCAGCGGCCGTTCTGGCGTCCCGGCACCGCGTTCGGCTACCACGCCCTGGTCATCGGCGCGCTCACCGGCGAGATCGTACGGCGCGCGACGGGCCGTACGATCCAGGAGCTGCACGAGGAGCGCGTCCGCGCGCCCTACGGCCTGGACTTCCACCTGGGCCTGCCCGCCGCCCGGGAGCCCCGCTACCGTCCCACGCAGCCCATGGCGCCGACCCCCGAGCAGCAGGCCCTCCTCGACGCCCTGCCCGAGGGTCCGCACAGCCTCGCCTCCATCGCCTTCAACCGCCAGGGGCCCGAGCCGACCGACCTGCAGACCCTCCCGAACGACCGCCTGGTCCGCGCCAAGGGCCCGGCCTCCGTCGGCGGCGTCGCCTCGGCACGCGGCCTCGCGGGCCTGTACGCGGCGATGATCAGCGAGGTGGACGGAAAGGCGCCCCTGCTCAAGCCGGACACGGTGGCGGAGTTCGGCCAGATCCACTCCGCCGGGTACGACCTGGTGCAGCGCGCCCACAAGTCGTTCGGCCTCGGCTTCCAGGCGACCTCCGACACCTGGCACCCGTTCCTCGGCGCGGGCACCGTCGGCCACAGCGGCGTGGCCGGCTCCCAGGCCTTCGCCGACCCGTCGACCGGCCTGGCCTACGGCTACACCCGCCGCCGCTTCGCCTTCCCGGGCGGCGCGGCCCCGGAGAACGACCGGCTGGCACGGGCGGTGCACAGGGCGGTACTGGCGGCGCGGGACACGGGGTGAACCCGGCTGCCGCGCCTCGCGCCCGCGGTCGTGTCCGGCGGCCCGGGAAGAAGGCACCGTGGGGCGGAACCCCGGGGAACGGGTGCCCGGGGCGTCAGAGCTTGACGAGCATCTTGCCGATGTTGTCGCCGCGCAGGACGCCGAGGAAGGCCTCCAGGGTGTTCTCGATGCCCTCGACGACCGTCTCGCGGTACTTCAGGCGGCCGTCGCGCACCCAGGGGCCGACCTCGCGCACGAACTGCGGTTGCAGGTCGTAGTGGTCGCCGACGAGGAAGCCCTCGATGCGGCCGCGGGTCTGGATGAGGCGGGCGAGGTTCCTCGGGCCGGGGGCGGGCTCGGTGTTGTTGTAGACCGAGATCATGCCGCAGACGGCGATGCGGCCGCCCTGGTTGAGGGAGCCGATGGCGGCCTCCAGGTGGTCGCCGCCGACGTTGTCGAAGTAGACGTCGATGCCGTCGGGGGCGGCGGCGCGCAGCTGCTCGCTCACGGGGCCGTTCCGGTAGTTGAAGGCGGCGTCGAAGCCGTACTCCTCCAGCAGCAGCTTTACCTTCTCGTCGGAGCCGGCCGAGCCGATCACCCGCGCGGCGCCCTTCAGCCTGGCGAGCTGGCCCACCTGGCTGCCGACCGCACCGGCCGCGCCGGAGACGAAGACGATGTCGCCCTCCTTGAAGGAGGCGGTGCGCAGCAGGCCCGCGTAGGCGGTGAGCCCGGTCATGCCGAGTACGCCGAGGTACGCCGACAGGGGCGCGGCCTCCGGGTCGACCCTGACGGCGTGCCGCGCGTCCACGGCGGCGTACTCGCGCCAGCCGCCGAAGTGCAGGACGTGGTCGCCCACGGCGACGCCCTCGGCGTTCGAGGCGACGACCTCGCCGACCGCGCCGCCCTGCATGGCCTTGCCCAGTTCGTAGGGGGCCACGTACGACTTGGCCGCGCTCATCCTGCCGCGCATGTAGGGGTCGACGGAGAGGTACTCGTTGCGTACGAGGACCTGGCCCTCGCGCGGCTGCGGGGCCTCCGTCTCGACCAGGGCGAAGTCCTCGGGCTTCGGCCGGCCGACCGGGCGGCCGATCAGATGCCACTCGCGGTTGATCATGACAGCGCCTTTCCGTCTGCCTCACTTGCTTCAGGTTGTGAAACAATCATTCGCCTGAATATTTCAGGCTGTCAAGTAAGCGGGTACCCTGGGCGCCATGGCCACCGCACCGCACACCCGCCGTCCCGACGCACTGACCCTGGAGGTCGTCGAGCTCATCGGGGACGTCGTGGCCCGCTTCCACGAGGACTACGAGGACGCCGCCGGGGAGCACGCCCTGACCGGCGCGCAGGCGAGGCTGCTGAGCCTGCTGTCGCTGGAGCCGCTGCCGATGCGGAAGCTGGCGCAGAAGCTGAAGTGCGAGCCGTCGAACGTCACCGGGATCGTGGACCGGCTGGAGGCGCGGGGGCTGGTGGAGCGGCGGCCCGATCCCGCCGACCGGCGGGTGAAGCTGGCGGCGGCGACGG
>NZ_POTZ01000879.1 GCF_003236365.1 Streptomyces sp. NTH33 | reverse complement strand
CAATGCCGTTGTTTGAGCTAGTGAAGCATCACCGGGTTCAGGGTGATGACGTTGGCCGGGACGCGCCGGGTGGGTCCGTGCTGCCGTTTCTTGACCGAGGGTGAGTACTTCGAATCCGGGCGCTTGAGGACCCGCGGCGCAGTGCGGTGGCGGCGGGGACCGCTGTCGAGCTTGCGGCGGACTTTGTTCTCCAGCATCGCCAGGAAGGATCCGACGGCCGACACCGCGTCCTTGGCCTGGGTGAGCACGCTGCGCCGGACGTGTTTGAGGACCTTCACGAAGGAGATCCGGTCCGGATCGATCCGCTCGCCGCCCGCGACCCTGACGATGATCCGGTTCAGGCAGTGGTGCACCACCAGGTGCGCCCAGACCTCCTGGCGAGCCAGGGCCGGCGCCGTCGAGCGCAGCACCTGTTGCGGGCCCCGCTGGAACGTCTTGACCTGGCGGTATGCCGACTCGGCCTCCCAGCGCTCGTGATACAGGGCCGCCAACTCCGCCGCGGGGTAGGCCTCGACGTCCATCAGGTCGGTCAGCAGCCTGATCACCTCGCCGCCGTCGACCCGGTATTCGATCACCCGCACCGTCACCCCACCAGGATGCGACGCCCGCTGACCGGCCAAGCTCATCCGCCCCAGATAGCTCCCGTCCGGCAGCACCTTCATCGGACGCGACGCGACCGTCGACCGGGCCCGCAGCAGCAGATGCGCCCCGGCGTCCGTGTACGCCTTCCACAGCTCCACCCCGGGGAAGCCCCGGTCCATGATGACCAGCATCCCGGCCGCCGAGCCGGCCATCTGCACCGCCAACTCCCGCTCGCCGCCGTTGAAGCCGCCGATCCGGGCATCGATCGAGGCGTGCGTGCCGGTCTCGGTCAGCGTCACCACCCGCACCTGCGGGAACCCCGCCTCAGCCTTGCGAGCGTCGGTCGGCCCGCCGAAGAACGCCCGGTTCGCCTCGCTGTCCGGCACGTCCAGCACGAACCCGTCCACCGCGGCCAGCCGCATGCCCCGCCAGAACGACCCGCCCAGACCATCGGGGGCCACCGCCCCGCCGATGCGGCGGAACAGCGCCTCCAGGACCTTCGGCCCCAGCCGCTGCCGGGCCCTCGTGAACGAGGCCCGGTTCGGGACCGTCTCGTGCATCCCCTCCAGCGCCCCGACCAGGTTCTCCGCGACGTCGTCGTACGAGTCCTGCGCGAACAGTGCCAACGCGAGCGTGAAGTAGACCATGAACCTCGGCGACAGGGCGCCCGGCTTCACCCCGCCCCGGCCGCACTCGGCCAGCACCTCATCAACCAACTCCGGCGTCACCCACTCGGTGAGCACCCCCAGCCGCACATCATCGGACAACCCCACCCACGGATGCATGACCTGCCCAACGACCGCACCACCGACCCGTCACGGGCACTGCTTGACTA
>NZ_POTZ01000878.1 GCF_003236365.1 Streptomyces sp. NTH33 | reverse complement strand
CTATTCGTCGGCAGCGTCAGATGGGTATAAGAGACAGGCCCCAACACCGACATCGGGCCCGGCGCCGCCGACTGGCCCGGCCTCGCCCCGCGCTACCGCGACAGCCTGCTGCGCGAACTCGACCGCCGAGGACTCACGGGCATCGCGTCGGCCATCGAGGAGGAGTGCCTGGTGACCCCCGCCGACTGGACCGGGCAGGGGCACGCCGCCGGCACGCCCTTCTCCGCCGCGCACACCTTCGCCCAGACCGGCCCGTTCCGCCCCCGCAACCTGGTGCGCGGCACCGCCAACGCCGTCCTCGCGGGCTGCGGCACCACGCCCGGCGTCGGGGTGCCGCCCGTGCTGCTGTCGGGAAAGCTGGCCGCCGCCCGCATCACCGGCGGCCCCCGGTCCCGCACCCGTCCCCGTCCCCGCGCCGTGTCCGCCAGGACGGACGGCCGGCTCGAGCAAGGAGTACGCCCGTGACCGCCCGGGAACTGGACGCCGCCGGCATCACCGACCCGCGCCTGCGCGCCGCCTACACCCACTGCCGCGAGCTGAACGCCCGGCACGGCCGCACCTACTTCCTCGCCACCCGCCTGCTGCCTCCCGGCCGGCGCCCCGCCGTGCACGCCCTGTACGGCTTCGCCCGCTGGGCCGACGACATCGTCGACGCGCTCGACGGCGCCCGGGGCGGACGCGCCGACGGCGAAACGGCACGGCGGGCCGCCGCCCTGGACCGGCTGAGCGACGACCTGGCCCGGGGCCTGTCCGGTGGGGAGGGCGCCGCGCCGGTGGTCAGCGCCCTCGCGGACACCAGTCGCCGCTACGCCATCGACCACCGCCACTTCGCCGACTTCCTCACCTCCATGCGCAGCGACCTGACGGTCACCGAGTACGCCTGCTACGACGAGCTGCGCGCCTACATGCACGGCTCGGCCGCGGTGATCGGCCTGCAGATGCTGCCGGTCCTGGGCACGGTGGTGCCCCGCGAGGAGGCCGCCCCGTACGCGGCCGAACTGGGCGTCGCCTTCCAGCTCACCAACTTCCTGCGGGACGTGGGGGAGGACCTCGACCGCGGCCGCGTCTACCTGCCCCGCGACCTGCTGGCCGCGCACGGCGTCGACCGCGACCTGCTGCGCCGCTGCCGGGACACCGGCCGCACCGACCGCCGGATCACCGCGGCACTGCGCGAGTTCGAGGCCCTCACCCGTGCCGCCTACCGGCGCGCGGCGCCCGGCGTGCCGATGCTCGACCCCGTCGCCCGGCCGTGCATCCGCACGGCGTTCGTGCTCTACGGCGGCATCCTGGACGCCGTGGCCGCCGACGGCTGGGCGGTGCTGCACCGCCGCGCCGCGGTGATCGTGACCGTGTTCCGGTATCTGCAGGTGCGGCACTCCCGGGAGCTGACGCAGGTGCGAACAGTGTCCGAGGCGGCACAACGGGT
>NZ_POTZ01000877.1 GCF_003236365.1 Streptomyces sp. NTH33 | reverse complement strand
GGTCGTCCCTCCCGGGGTCAGCTGTTGTCCAGACTCTCCCTGATGGAGGCGAGCAACTCGTTCATCCGGTCGCCCTCGTACGCGATCGTGCTGATTTCTTCGAAGCATTCCTGGTAGCGGACCATCAGCCCCAGGTCGTCACGGCTCGACAGGCCTCCTCCCGGACCTTCGACGTACAGCAGGTCGTCGTCGTCCTTGAAGCTCAGCAGGATGCACGACGTCGTCACGCTGAAGTGCGCTCCCGCGGAGAAGGGCAGGAGCCGCAGTGTGGTGCGCGGGTGCTCCGCCAGCGTCAGGATGTGGTCGATCTGCCGGCGCATCACCGCGGGCCCGCCGATCTCGCGCCGGACGGCCGCCTCGTCCAGCACGATGTCGATCTGGGGACCGTCGTCCCCGTCGAAGAACCGCTCCTGCCGGGTGAGGCGCAGATCCACCTGCCGACGCAGACCTGCCTCCGGCGCCATGGCCGAGAGCAGCGCGGTCGCGTAGTCCTCCGTCTGCACCAGGCCAGGCAATACGACCGGGTTGTACATGCGGATCGTGTCTGCCGAGCCCTCGTACCCCAGGTACAGCGCATACGGCGGGGACACCACGTCGCTGTACTGCGCCCACCACGACTGTCCCTTCGAGCCGCGGGCCGCGTCCTCGAGCTCCGCGACCAACCCGGGGTCCGTGACCTCGTACAACTGCAGCATCGCCCGCAGGTCCGTGACTCCGAGGCTGACCGTGCCCGCCTCGATCCTGATCAATTTGGAGAGCGACCATTCGAGGGCGTTCGCGGCGTCCCGCTGGGTCATACCGGCGTTCTCGCGGGCCTTGCGCAGTTCGATTCGCAGCCTGCGTCGGTTGAGGCTCGGATCGATGTCTCTTGGCATGGCGCTCCCTGCCACATGTCGGCGTTGACTCGTCGGGCTGCCACCATCGAACAGTAACTACCCAAGAGAATAGGTGACTTAGACCACGGCGGCTAGCGAGCGTCAGTATGACATGTGTCGTTTGGGTTGGCGCGCGCTGCTGCACCGAATACGAAGAAACCCCCCGCAAGTGGCACACAGTGCCCTACGGGGGGTGATGCAGAAGTTGCTGCTGAGGCTTGAGAAGCCGATGTTCCTTGTGGTGTCAGCTCACGATCAGGGAAATTCCGTAGGCGACAGCCGCCGCGCACAGCGCAAAGCACGCATACGCCCCGGCTGTGGCGACGAGGGCCGACTCGCCGCGGTTCGATGCCGCCTCGCGGCGGGAGAGACCGGCGATGCCGAGGGTGAACAGGGCCACGAGGCCCACCGAGGCGCCGAGGCTGACGCCGAAGACGGAGCCGAGGGCCGCCCAGTCGATGTTCATGGTGCTTCTCTTCCTTCTCCTGGACGCGGGCTCAGACGGTGGCGGCCGGCGGCGTCGCCGCGGGGGCGGGCACGGACGCCTGGGTGG
>NZ_POTZ01000876.1 GCF_003236365.1 Streptomyces sp. NTH33 | reverse complement strand
CTGATGCTGCCGCGCGGCTACGGACGGATCGTGCACATCGCCTCCGTGGCGGGCAAGGAGGGCAACCCGCAGATGGCGGCCTACTCGGCCTCGAAGGCAGGGGTGATCGGGATGGTCAAGGCCGCCGTCGCCGTGCTCCGCCCACGCTGACCCCTGGAGGAACCCGTTGTCGGAATGGCTTGTTCTCGTCCTGGCGATGCTGGCCGCCTGCGCGGTGGTCGTCGTCATCACCCTCGTGCGGCACCGTACGAAGGCCGAGGACGACGATCCCACCGAGACCCCGGACGTCATCGAGTACATGACGATGTGGATCGGCGTGGTGTACGCCATCGTCCTGGGCCTGGCCATCGCCGGCGTCTGGGAGGCACGTGTCGCCGCCCAGGACCACGTCCAGGCGGAGGCCCAGGCGCTGCACGAGATCTCCGAGCGCGTCCGCGTCTACCCGCCCGACGTCCGCGACCGGATCCGCGGCGACGTCGACGCCTACGTCGGACACGTCGTCACCACCGAGTGGAAGACCATGGCCGACCACGGCCGGGTCACCGGGAGGGGCGACGAACTGCTCGCCCGCGTCCGCGCCGACGTCACCGACTACCAGCCGAAGTCGGACTTCGAGGCACAGGCCTACCAGCCGCTGGTGGACCAGGTGGCCGCCGCCGCCCAGGCCCGCACCGCACGTGCCGACTCCACCGGACCGACGATGCCGGGCGTGGTGTGGTTCGGGCTGCTCTCGGGGGCCGTCGTCACCATCGGAATGGTGTTCGCGCTGCAGATCCGGCGTACGACACGGGAACTGGTCCTCGCGGGGCTGTTCTCCGCGCTGATCGCCTTCCTGCTCTTTCTGATCTGGGACTTCGACGCCCCCTACAGCCGCGGGGTGTCGACGACGGCCGGTCCCTTCCTGGCCCTGTTCCCGCATCTCACCGGTTGACGGACCGACGGGCTGACGGGTCCTCAGTCCCGTCCCCCGACCGCGGGAACGCCGTCCCCTGTGCAGCCCACAGCGTTGCCCCGTTCGCCCGGGTGCGATCGCGCCGCGGCGCACATCTCCCTAGCGTTTCGATCATCGAGGTGCATTTCCGGCACAGGCGGAAAGGGTCCGCGGCTGCTCCTCGGGGACCGGAGGATTCACCATGCGCGTAATACGAGCCATTTCGGCCGCACTGCTGGGGCTCGGCGCTCTCACCTTCTCCGCACCGGCCGCCGTCGCCAGCGGCGGTGACGGCCACTCCTACGGCGGTGGCGACAGCCGCTCCTACGGGGGCGGAGGCGGTGACGAGGGCCGTTACGGCGAAGGTGGCCGTTCCCACGGTGGCGGAGGCGGCTACGGCGGCGGAGGTGGATACGGCCGCTCCGACGGCGGAGATGACGACGAGGACCGTTACGGCGGTCGCGGAGGACACAGGCCGGAGCACTTCCGGCATGGCGTCCGGG
>NZ_POTZ01000875.1 GCF_003236365.1 Streptomyces sp. NTH33 | reverse complement strand
GGGCAGTACGGGCGCCAGCAGGGCCTCGGCGCGGCGGGCGGCACCGGCGGGGTCCGGGGACTCCAGGCCGATCGCGGCGAGCTGGGTGCCCTCCCGGCGTACCGCTCCGGCGGTGTTGACCAGGACGCGGGCCTGCCCCTGCTGCCAGAGGTCGACGGGTTTGCCCCGGTGCCGGGCGGTGCGGGTGAAGCCCAGCGCGTCCAGCACCGCCGTGACCGGTTCGACGTCCGGTGTGACCAGTTCGGCGAAGGCGATGCCGGTGGGAACGACGGGTGCGGGCAGGTCCGCGGCGCCGGCCGCCTCCTGCAGGGCGAGCAGCGAGCGGCGGGCGTCGACGGCCGTGGGGCCCGCGTCGGCCTGGCGGAAGACGTCGTTGAAGACTTCCAGGGAGAGCGGCCCCTCGTAGCCCGCGCGCAGCACGTGCTGCAGCAGGCCGGCGACGTCGAAGCCGCCCTGTCCGGGAAAGCAGCGGTAGTGGCGGCTCCACTGCAGCACGTCCATGGCGAGCTGCGGGGCGTCCGCCAGCTGCAGGAAGAAGATCTTCTCGCCGGGGATGTCCTCGATGCCCCTGGGGTCGGAGCCCCGGGAGAGGATGTGGAAACTGTCCAGGCAGACGCCGAGCGCCGGGTGACCGGCCGTCCGCACCAGGCGCCAGGCGTGGTCGTAGGTGCTGACGTGCCGGCCCCAGGCGAGCGCCTCGTAGGCGACGCGGACGCCGGAGTCCTGGGCGAGGTCGGCGAGCCGGCTCAGCTGTTCGGCGGCCAGCGCGTCGTCGTCCACCGCCGTCGGGGAGACGCTGGAGCAGACGAGGACGGTGTCCGCGCCCAGGCGGCGCATCAGCTCGAACTTGTGCCGGGCGCGGCGCAGGTTGCGGGCGAACTCCTCCTCCGGCACCGCCTCGATGTCCCGCATCGGCTGGTACAGCTCGACGGCGAGGCCGAGATCGGCGCAGCGGGAGCGGATCTCCTCGGGGGTCAGGGGGCTCGCGAGCAGATCGTTCTCGAAGATCTCCACGCCGTCGAAGCCGGCCCGGGAGGCGGCCGTGAGCTTCTCGGTGAGGGACCCGCTCAGCGAGACGGTGGCGATGGACGTACGCACCTGTGTACCTCTCCTCTGCTTCCGTGCTCTGCCGCTCGCTACAGCCGTGCCCCGACCGTGCCGTCCGCGGGCTCGGTGGTGGGCTCGGCGGCGGGCTCGGCAGGCTCGGTGGTGAGCTCGGCGGCGGGCTCGGTGGCGGCCGCGATTCCGGTGATGTCGGCGGCCATCCGCGCGCTGTCGGGTTCCCGCCCGGTGAACAGGCGGAACGCGTCGGCGGCCTGGAAGGCGGCCATGCCGCCGCCGTCGAGCGTGGCGCAGCCGAGCGCCCGGGCGGTGCGCAGCAGCTCGGTCCGAAGGGGTCGGTAGACCACCTCGGCGACCCACAGGCCGGGGTGCAGC
>NZ_POTZ01000874.1 GCF_003236365.1 Streptomyces sp. NTH33 | reverse complement strand
TTCCTCCGCCTGCGCAACGACCCCGCCCTCCGCACCACCACAGCCCCGGCCCGTCGCAAGGCCTGACCCGGCCATCCAGCCGCCCAAGCGCCGGCTCGACGACCAGCACGGCGGTCCTTGCCAGCCCGCACGGCGGCCCGTCCCGGCCCCCGGCGGCACAGCCGGCTGGAGCCAAGCCCAGCTGCCGACGCCCGTGCAACGGCTGCGCACCGCCCGACCATGGCCCCGAGGGCGCAGCAGGTCAGGGTGCACCGCGCCTCGGTGTTGCAGTGCGGGATTGCAGCGGCTGCCGGGCCGCGCGGGCGGTCGGCGGCTGCCGCCGGCGCGGGATGGTGACCCGGGCCTCCACCGGGACGATGCCGGCCGCCGGGTATCGGCCGCCTTCCATCCGTGACCCGTCCATCCGCAGTCCCCGGCGATGGGTCGTTTCTTCTGCAGCGGGCTCAGCCCGCGCTGATCGGGCTGAGCGACGGCTCGCTGTCCACGCTGGCGCCAGTCTTCGCCGTCGCGTTCGCCACACACCAGCCGACCTACGCGTTCTTCGCCGGGCTGGCCACCACGATCGGTGCGGGCGTCAGCATGGCCTTCTCGGAGGGCCTGTCTGACACCGGGGACCTGACTGGGCGCGGGAGCCCCATTCTGCGCGGCTCGATCACCGGAGCGGGCACATTCCTCGGCGGCGTGCCGCACACCTGCCCTCTCTGATCCCGGACTACCGCGCCGCGCTGCCGGCCGCAACCGAGCATGATCGCAGTTGAGCTGGTGACCCTGGCCCGGATCCGGTGGCGCTTCTTCGGCACGGGCTTTCTGCGCTCTTTCGTCGCCATCGCGATCGGTGGGGCGATCATTACCAGCGTCAGCGCCACACTCGGCGCGATCAGCTGAACACGCCAAGCCCAAGAGAGATGATCCCTCATGGCCGTTCCCTCTCCGCTCGGTTCCCGGCAGACGGTGGCCGCGCTGCTGACCCTGACCGTGGTCACCGGACTTGTCGACGCGGTCAGTTACCTGAGCCTGGGCCGGGTCTTTGTGGCGAACATGACGGGCAACGTGGTCTTCCTCGGCTTCGCCGCGGACCCGGGCTCCGGCCTGTCCGCGATCGCCTCGATGATCGCGATCGCAGGATTCGTACTCGGCGCGCTGGCCGGCGGCCGGGTCGCGCACGCCCTCGCCGACCGGTCCGGCCGCTGGCTGGCCACCGCGTTCGCCGGGGAAGCGGCCCTTCTCGGCCTGGTCGCCGTACTCGCCGGAGCAGGCGTGCTGCCCTTCGCCGGAGACGGCAGGTTCGCGACCATCGCCCTTCTCGCAGTCGCCCTCGTGTCGGCGTACACGTGAACGTCCCCACCCGCGTACGGATGAACGCGGCCAGTTCCTGATGCGCTGAGGGGTGCTGCTCGGCACTCTGCTGCTTGGTCGGTGTAGGCGGCGGAGGGGCGGTCGACAGT
>NZ_POTZ01000873.1 GCF_003236365.1 Streptomyces sp. NTH33 | reverse complement strand
CCCCTTCACAACCGATGCGCCGCCCCGGTGGGAGCCGCCCCCCGCGTGTCCAGCAGCAGCTGGGCCTTCACCGACAGCCCTTGCAGGTCGTACGTGCGGTGGTGCTGGAGCAGGATCGTCAGGTCGGCGTCGGCCACCGCCTCGTACAGGGAGTCCGCGCGGGGTACGGGCCGGTCCAGGACGCTCCACGCGGGCACGTGCGGGTCGTGGTAGCTGACGGAGGCGCCGAGCCCCATCAGCCGGACGGCGACCTCCTCGGCGGGCGTGCCCTGCAGGTCGGCGAGGTCGGGCTTGTAGGTGACGCCCAGCAGGAGGACACGGGCGCCCCGGGCCGACTTGCCATGCTCGTTCAGGAGCGTGGCGGCGCGCTGGACGACGTAGCGGGGCATGCGGCTGTTGACCTGCTGGGCGAGTTCCACCATGCGCAGACCGCGGCTCGCCCGGCCGGTCAGGTCCTGGGGGAGGCCGTGGCCGCCGACGCCGGGGCCGGGACGGAAGGCCTGGAAGCCGAACGGCTTGGTCTCCGCGCAGCGGACCACGTCCCACAGGTCGACGCCGAGGTCGTGGCAGAGGACGGCCATCTCGTTGACGAGGGCGATGTTGACGTGCCGGTAGTTGGTCTCCAGGAGCTGGACCGTCTCGGCCTCCCGCAGGCCACGCGCGCGTACCACCTTGTCGGTGAGGCGGCCGTAGAACGCGGCGGCCGACTCGGTGCAGGCCGGGGTCAGTCCGCCGATCACCTTGGGCGTGTTGGCCGGGGTGAAGTCGCGGTTGCCGGGGTCGACGCGGCTGGGCGAGTGGGCGAGGTGGAAGTCGCGGCCCGCGCGGAGGCCGGAGCCCTCCTCCAGCAGGGGGCGCAGGAAGTCCTCCGTGGTCCCGGGGTACACCGGCGACTCCAGGATCACGGTGGTGTGCGGGCGCAGGTGCTCGGCGAGGGCACGGGCGGCGGCCTCCACCTGGCTCAGGTCGAGGCCGCCGTCCGCGCCGCGCGGGGTCGCCGCGCAGATCACCGCGGTGCGCACCCGGCCGAGCTCGGCCGGGTTGGTGGCAGGCCGGAAGCCCCCCGAGAGCATCCGGCGCAGTTCGGCGGGGCTGAGGGCACCGGACTCCTCCCCGGTGCGGTATCCCAGGGTCGGAATGCCGGCGGCGACGGCGGCCTGGGCCAGGGGCAGGCCGAGAGGACCGAGTCCGATGACGGCGAGATCTGCGGGCATGGCGTGGGCCGTCCTTCCCAGTAACCGAGGCGTGGCAGGCACGCAAGTCCTGTGGACAGGACGAGCGAGCGCAATGTCAGACTAGGAGTAAATATGACCGTTTTGTGGGATTGACCAGCGTGTTTCTCGGTGAGCCGGGCAGAGTTGTCCACAGGCTGGGGGGCGACTGGTGGCTGAAGACGGGCAACCCCGTCAGAATTTGGGCATGGGCAGGAGGTGAGGGGGACAAGGGAGAGGCA
>NZ_POTZ01000872.1 GCF_003236365.1 Streptomyces sp. NTH33 | reverse complement strand
GCTGTGGGGGGCTCCGTACGCCATACGGGTGTGGCTCCTCGAAGTCACTGGACAGGCATTTACCATTTTGTCCGAATTTATGAATTTGTCTAGAAGTGTTTTCACGTTGTTGACCTCCTGCGCGGCGCAGGGGAACCGACGTCAGGAACGCACCGCCTCGCCCGGACGTACCGCGTCGACCGCGACGTGCAGATGCCGCGGGCCGCGCAGCACGGCGTTCGGACGGTAGGGTGGCGGGTCCTCGACCAGGCGCGGGTTGTCCAGGCGGCGGGCCAGCTCGGCCAGCGCGAGCTGCGCCTCCAGGCGGGCCAGCGGTGCGCCGAAGCAGATGTGGATGCCGCTGCCGAAGCCGAGGTGCTGGATGTCCTCGCGGTCGGGGTCGAACCGGTCGGGGTCGCGGAAGCGCTCCGGGTCCCGGTTGCCGGCGGCGAGAACCAGCCAGATCCTCGAGCCCCTGGGGATCGTGACCCCACGCAGCTCGATGTCGGCGACGCAGGTGCGCTGCGGCACCAGCTGCACCGGGGGCTCGTAACGCAGCAGCTCCTCCACGATCCTGACGGACAGTCCGGGATCCTCGCGCAGCCGGTGCAGGTACTCCGGGTGGCGCAGCAGGGTGAGCATGCCGTTGGTGATCAGGTTGACCGTCGTCTCGTGCCCCGCGATCAGCAGCAGCACCGCCGTACTGAGCATCTCCATCGTCGACATGGCCCCGTCCGGACCGTGACCGGCCGCCAGGTCGGACAGCATGTCGTCGCGGGGTTCCCTGGTGCGCTGCTCGACCAGCCCGGCCAGGTACATGCCCAGCCGCATCCGCGCCTCCTGCGCGGTGCGCCGGAACTCGGCGTCGCCGCCCTGCCGCGTGTCCGGGTCCAGGGCGGCGACGATCAGTTCCACCCAGCCGCGAAAGCGCGGCTCGTCCTCGCGCGGCACCCCGAGCAGCCGGCAGACGACCGTCACCGGGAAGGGGTGGGCGAACCGGTCGACGACGTCGATCTGCCGGGCGTCGCCGAAGCCGTCGACGAGTTCGGCGACGATCCCGGCGAGCTCCCCGCGCAGGGAGTCGATCCGGTACGGCCGGTGCGGCGGGCCGAAGGAGCTGTTGGCGATCCGCCGCAGCCGGTCGTGTTCGGGCGGATCCAGCCGGAGGAAGCTCGGCGGCAGCCCCGTGGCCTCCGGCTCCGACAGCTCGTCGTCGCCCGCGGCGGCGAGGTTGGCGGCGTCGGAGCTGACCCGCGGGTCGTGGAGCAGGCCCAGGATGTCGTAGTACGAGCTGATGACGTACGGGCCGCCCTCCTCCTCCTGCAGCACCGGGGTCCTGCGGAGCTCCTCGTACAGCGGGTACGGGTCGGCGCGGCTGGCGTAGTCGGTGATACGGCGCAGGAGCGGGGCTTGCGTCATGGCGGGTCCTTGGGGGGAGGTCCGGGCGGAGAGGGCCGGGCAGGGCGCGCGCCGGTCAGTGG
>NZ_POTZ01000871.1 GCF_003236365.1 Streptomyces sp. NTH33 | reverse complement strand
GGGCGACGAGCACCGGGTCGTAGCTGACGTCGCCGTGCAGGCGCACCGCCGCCATGCCGAGGTAGTGCATGCTCGCCACGCCGAGACCGGTGGTGAGCCCCCCGAGGAACAGGGCGCGTCCGCGCTCTGGATCAGCCGGGCTCCGGAGGAAGTTCTGCACATCCTGTGCTGCTGCGGCCTGAGTGTCGGTTGCTCGCAGCTGGTGGAGCTGGGGCAGGAGGGTTTCCTTGAGGATCCGGATCTGGATCAGCTCGTCCGGATGCTCGAGATGCTGCCGCCCGAACTCGCGCAACTGGTCGTGTACGGGCTGACGTTCGCGTCACATCTGCCGGCTCACCGGTTCACGGAGAGCCATGCCGAGGAACTCCGGAGGGCGGTGGCCATCGAGGGAGAACCGGTGGCGGCCGACATCTGGGAGCGCCCGTCCTGTATCCCGGCGATGCGAGGTGATGAGGCGGAGAGCGGGGCGGCGGCCTCACTGGCCGCCGGTTCGGTGGCGGAGACCCAGGCGCCGACTGTGCCGGACCTTGACGTCCTGTCGCTGCGAACCACCGCGCTTCGCGAGGAAGCCGCTGAACTCGTGGACAGACTTGAGGCGTTCGCCGCTGCCGTCAGGGAGGGACGGCAGCCTGACGGACACGAGGCCTTGCTGAGCGCCGTGACGTCCTGGATGCGGGAGCGGCAGTTCTTGGCCGAGGCCTTCGCGGAGGCGGTACCTGCGGCGGCCGAAGGCGCGGAGCCCTCCACCCCCTGGGGTCCGGATGCCGGCTGGCTCGAGGCTGCGGCGCTGACCGAGCGGCTGCGCGAGGAGAAACGGAAACGGGGACGGATCGCTCAGGAGATCGCCAAGGTCGTGCAGGCGCGCGACGAGGCGGTGGGGTTGCTTGAGCAGGCCGTCAGTGACCTGATGCGGCAGACCCTCGTCGACCAGGTCGCGCAGTTTGACCGGAAGCTCCGTGAGCTCCGTGGTGATCCGGTGGCCGACACTACGTCGTCCGAGGCGGAGAGCGACTCCGCGACGGACGCCAGTGCGGACCATGTGTCTCCGGACGAGGGGAGCGGCGAGACGGATCCGGGACCGGACCCCGGTCCCGACCCCGGCCCGGCTCCCAAGGACAAGACCCTCGGCCCGGAGGGCGAAGCCATTCCGCCTGGCGCGGACTACGAGGCTCGCGGACAGGGCGACACGCCCGCGTCTCAGGACGGGGGAGCCGGGGACTCGTACAGCAGCGGGAACACTCCTCCGGAACCGGTCGCGGCAGCGACGACGGAGGCCGCGATCCCCGGCCCTGAGGCCGAAGCCGTCGACCGGTCCGACGAGATGGCGGCCCAGGACACCGGCGCCGCCCAAGTCCGGGTGGGGCCCGCTTCCCCCGGCTCCGGCGAGCACCACGATGACGAAGGCCAGACCGGCGGGGGCCCGCGCGAGCCTCGTAGTCCGCGCCAGGCGGAATGGCTTCGCCC
>NZ_POTZ01000870.1 GCF_003236365.1 Streptomyces sp. NTH33 | reverse complement strand
CATCTCCCCCCCCCACCTCGTCATCACGGACCTCCGCCCCGGTGCCGAGGCCGACCGGCCTGGCGCTGTCCCCGGGGATTTCCCGGCGGCCGTCCCGAACGGAACCCGCCACGTCGGCCCTCCCGAATCCCCGCTGTAGCAGGCTGGTTGCATCCTCCCGATGTATTGACGAGTCCCTGACAACCTCCGGACAATCGAACTCACTTCACGTCACCTGGAGGACCGTTGACTCACGGCCCATCTCGCCGCGCCGCCCTGCTGGCGGCAGCCGGCGGTGCGCTCGCGCTGCCCGTCATATGTTCCGGACCCGTGCATGCCGCCACTCCCCTCCCGGCGGGGAACCGCGAGCTCCCCATCGTCACGCACCCCCGCCACGCCGGCGCCGTCTACGGCCCCGACGCGGCGCGCAATGCCCACGCCGAGCCGTTGAACGCCGCCGTCAGTTGTGCCCTGGGCCGAGGAGGGCGGCGCTGATGGCCACGTTCGTCACCCGCTCCCAGTGGGGCGCCCGGGCGCCGAAGAGCGTCAGCAGCAACATCACCCCGGAACAGGGCGGCGTGGTCGTCCATCATGTCGACGCCGTGAAGGTGGCCAAGGCCGACCACGCCGACTGCGCCGGCCAGGTGCGGGGCATCCAGAACTACCACATGGACTCCAACGGCTGGTCGGACATCGCCTACAGCCACCTCGCCTGCATCCACGGCTACCTTTTCCAGGGCCGCGGCGAGTACGTCCGTACCGCCGCCCAGGGCACCACGCAGGGCAACGACGACTGGTACGCGGTCTGTGCGCTGACCGGCGGCACCATCAGCAGCTACGACACCATCACGGCCGGACTGATCGACGCCATCCGCCACGGGATCAACCGCCTGCGGGTGTCGGGCGGCGCCGCGCGGGCCATCACCGGCCACCGCGACCACCACGCGACCGACTGCCCGGGCAACCTGTACTCCCGAGTGCTCAGCGGCGAGGTCAACCCCGGTGGCGGGCCCTTGCCTCACCCCGGGGTGAGTTTCCGCCAGCCGCCGACCTTCGTGCACGCCAGCGTGGCGACCTGGCAATACCGGATGAACAGCGCGCACGGCTACTCCCTCACCGTGGACGGCCAGTACGGGCCGGGCTCCGACTCCGCCTGCCGCAGCTTCCAGTCGCGCAAGGGCCTGAGTGTGGACGGCATCGTCGGGCCGGCCACCTGGGGCGCCGCATTTGCCTAGTAGTACTTCATCAAACGGCCCTGACCTGTGACGATGCAACGCCTCGGCCAGTCGGGCGGCGGCCGGGCGAGGAGGCCTCCGCAGGTCGCGAAGATTTCGCCCGCACCCACACCATCAGGCGACGACAGATCCGCTTGAACACTCGCGAACCGCGCTCTCATGTCCTCCTCGTCGAGGTGGCAAGAGGTGCTGTGGTGGGCGGTGTTCAGCGGCCACCACAGCACCTGTTGCCACCTCGACGAGGAGGACATGAGAG
>NZ_POTZ01000086.1 GCF_003236365.1 Streptomyces sp. NTH33 | reverse complement strand
CCCATTACCCACCCCCGCCCGACACCCGAAGAAGTCCTCACCGCATCCAACGAGCACCCTGGTCAAAGGTCACGCATTCGAGACCAGAACGCCCGTCGCCCTGCCGCCTGCCGCCCCGCGCACCGCCATCGCGACACTCGCTCCTGCGCACCAGAACACGCTCGACCACTGTCAACCGGCAACGGTTCACAACCCTCGCGGGACCGGCGCGGTGTCGACTGGGAGTTCACGTATCCGAGCAGTGACGGTGGGTGCAAGCACCCCAGGATCCTCGCGCAGGTCAGGTGCTGGAGCCGCAGCCGGGCCGAGCCGGAGGACGGCTCGCAGACCTGGCGCTACCCGCTCAGGGTGCACAACTACAACCTGCTGGCCGGACGGGACTGGTACGACCCGCGCTTCCTGTTCCTCGTCATCGTCCCCGACGACCGGAGCGCGTGGGTCGAGGTGAGCCGCGGAGCCGCCGCGTCCGGATGATCCTCGGCCCCGAGGATTACCGACTATCTTGCAGAAAGCCCCGGCCTTCAGGCCGGGGATGAATGCGGCAAGGCCGCTTTCGCTCACCGCGAGGGGCACGAGGTGGCGGTGCGCGGAGACCTGGTGGTCCAGGGCGGCAGAGCCCGGCTGGAGCCGGTCAGCGCGTTCACGGTGGTGCACACGAACGACTGATCCCGAGGTCCGTACGGTCGGGGGCGTGCGGCCGGAGTCACCTCCCATGACTCCGGCCGCACCCCGTATCCGTGTCACCTGCCGAGGTGCCCGAAGAGCAGGCTGCCCGGGGAGTTCAGGTTCGGGGAGTAGAAGAACTCCCTGACCGCGCGGATGAACTCGTGCCGGCTGATGGTTCCGTCGCCGTCGAGGTCCATCTCGTGGAACGCCTCCACGGCGTCCGGGGAGGTGATGTCCCACACCTTCAGGTACCGCTGGAACTCGTCCTTGCTGATGGTGTTGCCGCCGTCGATGTCCATGACGTCGAAGATGGCGTGCGAGAGGCCCTCGACCATGTTGAAGCGGCTGATGTCGACGCTCGCCGCACGGTTCGCGTGGTGGTACTGCTCCTTGTCCAGGCGGCCGGTGCCGTCCGCGTGGCGCAGCAGCTCCATCCAGTACATCTGGTACATGGCCGTCAGCGCCTGCGCCCTGCGGTCCTCCCTGCTGATGTTGTAGGCGCTCAGGTAGCGGTCGATGATCCGCTGGTAGTCGCTCCAGTCGACGTAACCGTCGCCGTCGCTGTCGGTGGCGTTGAACATCGCGTCCAGCTTCACGGCGATCGGGTCGAGGGTGGCGGTGGCCATGGGCGTCCTCTCGTGGGGGGTGGCGTGGTGGTGCGCTTCTGCGGACCGGCCCGAGGCTAGCCACGAGATCATCAGAAAAGGCCACAAAAGGTTCGCGTTGGCGCCATGATCACCCGATGACGCGAACTGTCTGCCGGACGGCCCAGCTCACTTCGTGTGCGCGGACGAGGCGCGGCTCCGGCCGTGCGGCCAGGGGTCCGCGTTTGAGTCATGCCGCTCCCGGGGTATTCTCCCCGGTCCGATTGGCCAGCGCCGTGTTCACTGTGGCAGACTGTCCGAGTTGCTCGGTCGAGCGTTGATGCCGCGCGCCTCCCGCCGGGAGGACCGGAAGCGAGTCCCACGGTACTCGTCGTCCTAACTGCCTCACGGCAGCGCTGGGGCGGACGTACGGGAATCTTCCGGGAAGTGTGGGTGCGACGCCGGCCAGGCGCCCGGTGGGTCTTCAGCCCCCGGCTCGCGGTTGTGGCAGGCCGTTGCAATCCCGCAGGGGTGTTCGAAACAAGGGGCATCTGTGTCAGCGGGACTGCGACACGCCCGACCGCGTGGGTCGGAGGAAAGTAAGGGAACACCGGGTTCCAGAGCGTGAGAAGAGACAGGACTACGGAGTAGCCATGGCGGGACAGAAGATCCGCATCCGGCTCAAGGCCTACGACCACGAGGTCATCGACTCCTCGGCGAAGAAGATCGTCGAGACGGTGACCCGCACTGGTGCGTCGGTCGCGGGCCCGGTGCCGCTGCCCACTGAGAAGAACGTGTACTGCGTCATCAAGTCGCCTCACAAGTACAAGGACTCGCGCGAGCACTTCGAGATGCGCACGCACAAGCGCCTGATCGACATCCTCGACCCGACCCCCAAGACCGTTGACTCTCTGATGCGACTCGACCTCCCGGCCGGTGTCGACATCGAGATCAAGCTCTGAGGCGCGGTGATCTGAGAGATGGCTAAGCAGATCAAGGGCATCCTGGGCGAGAAGCTCGGTATGACGCAGGTCTGGGACGAGAACAACCGTGTCGTCCCGGTCACCGTCGTCAAGGCCGGGCCGAACGTCGTCACCCAGGTCCGTACCAACGACGTCGACGGCTACGAGTCCGTCCAGCTCGCCTTCGGCGAGATCGACCCGCGCAAGGTGAACAAGCCCCTCAAGGGCCACTTCGCGAAGGCCGACGTCACCCCCCGTCGTCACCTCGTCGAGATCCGCACCGCGGACGCCGCCGAGTACACGCTCGGCCAGGAGATCACCGCCGAGGTGTTCGAGGCCGGCGTCAAGGTCGACGTCACCGGCAAGAGCAAGGGCAAGGGCTTCGCCGGTGTCATGAAGCGCCACAACTTCGGTGGCCTCGGCGCGGGCCACGGTGCCAAGCGCGTGCACCGCGCCCCCGGCTCCATCGGTGGCTGCGCCACCCCGGGCCGCGTGTTCAAGGGCCAGCGCATGGCGGGCCGTATGGGCAACGAGCGGGTCACCACCCAGAACCTGACCGTCCACGCCGTTGACGCGGAGAAGGGTCTGCTGCTCATCAAGGGCGCGGTTCCCGGTCCGAACGGCGGCCTCGTCCTGGTCCGCACCGCGGCCAAGGGGGCCTGAGGTAACCGATGAGCACTGTTGACATCCTTTCGCCGGCCGGCGAGAAGGCCGGTAGCGTCGAGCTCCCCGCGGAGATCTTCGGCGTCGAGAAGGTCAGCATCCCGCTGATCCACCAGGTCGTCGTCGCACAGCTGGCCGCTGCCCGTCAGGGCACCCACAAGACCAAGACCCGCGGCGAAGTCCGTGGCGGTGGCCGCAAGCCGTACCGCCAGAAGGGCACCGGCCGCGCCCGTCAGGGCTCGGTCCGCGCGCCGCAGTTCGCCGGCGGTGGCGTCGTCCACGGCCCGCAGCCGCGCGACTACTCGCAGCGGACCCCGAAGAAGATGAAGGCCGCGGCCCTGCGCCACGCCCTCACCGACCGGGCCCGCCACAACCGCATCCACGTCGTCACCGGCGTGATCGAGGGCGAGACCCCCTCCACCAAGGCCGCCAAGAGCCTGTTCGGCAAGATCAGCGAGCGCAAGAACCTGCTGCTCGTCGTCGACCGCTCCGACGAGGCCGCGTGGCTGTCCGCCCGCAACCTGCCCCAGGTCCACATCCTGGAGCCGGGCCAGCTGAACACGTACGACGTTCTCGTCTCGGACGACGTGGTCTTCACCAAGGCCGCTTTCGAGTCCTTCGTCGCCGGCCCGAACAAGGCCAACGACAACGAAGGGAGCGAGGCCTGATGGCTACGCGTCACCCGAGCATCGCCTCCAAGGCGGCCAAGGCCGCCAAGGCCGCGCGTGTCGCCAAGGCGCGCCGCCACGCCGCCGAGGGCAAGAACACCGTCGAGACCCCGCTGAGCAAGTCGTACACGGACCCCCGTGACGTCCTGATCAAGCCGGTCGTCTCGGAGAAGAGCTACGCACTCCTCGACGAGAACAAGTACACGTTCGTCGTCGACCCGCGTGCCAACAAGACCCAGATCAAGGAGGCCGTCCAGGCGGTCTTCGAGGTCAAGGTCACCGGGGTCAACACGATCAACCGTCAGGGCAAGCGCAAGCGGACCAAGACCGGTTTCGGCCAGCGTGCCGCCACCAAGCGCGCGATCGTGACCCTCGCCGAGGGCGACCGTATCGACATCTTCGGCGGTCCGACCGCCTGACGGCGGTTCGGAGCGTCCAGATAGTCCGGATCATTTCCGAGGACTGAGAGACAATGGGTATCCGCAAGTACAAGCCGACGACTCCTGGCCGTCGTGGCGCCAGCGTCGCCGACTTCGTCGAGATCACGCGGTCCACGCCGGAGAAGTCGCTGGTCCGTCCCCTGCACAGCAAGGGCGGCCGTAACAATTCCGGTCGTGTGACCGTCCGCCACCAGGGCGGCGGCCACAAGCGCGCCTACCGCGTGATCGACTTCCGTCGTCACGACAAGGACGGCGTGCCGGCGAAGGTCGCGCACATCGAGTACGACCCCAACCGCACCGCGCACATCGCGCTGCTGCACTACGCCGACGGCGAGAAGCGCTACATCATCGCGCCGCGCGGCATGCAGCAGGGCGACCGCGTCGAGAACGGTCCCGGGGCCGACATCAAGCCGGGCAACAACATGGCCCTGCGCAACATGCCGGTCGGTACCACGATCCACGCGATCGAGCTCCGCCCCGGCGGCGGCGCCAAGATCGCCCGTTCGGCCGGTGCCTCCGTGCAGCTGCTCGCGAAGGAGGGCTCGATGGCCCACCTGCGCATGCCGTCCGGTGAGATCCGCCTGGTCGACGTCCGCTGCCGCGCCACCATCGGCGAGGTCGGCAACGCCGAGCAGTCGAACATCAACTGGGGCAAGGCCGGCCGCAAGCGCTGGCTGGGCGTCCGCCCGACCGTGCGTGGTGTGGTCATGAACCCGGTGGACCACCCGCACGGTGGTGGTGAGGGCCGTACCTCCGGTGGTCGCCACCCGGTGTCCCCGTGGGGCAAGAAGGAAGGCCGTACTCGTTCGCCCAAGAAGGCGTCGAACAAGTACATCGTCCGCCGCCGCAAGACGAACAAGAAGCGCTAAGGACGGGTTGAGATGCCTCGTAGCCTGAAGAAGGGGCCCTTCGTCGACGACCACCTGATCAAGAAGGTGGACGCCCAGAACGAAGCCGGCACCAAGAACGTCATCAAGACCTGGTCCCGCCGCTCGATGATCGTCCCGGCCATGCTGGGCCACACGCTCGCGGTGCACAACGGCAAGACCCACATCCCGGTGTTCGTCACCGAGTCGATGGTCGGCCACAAGCTCGGCGAGTTCTCGCCGACGCGCACCTTCCGGGGTCACGTCAAGGAAGACCGGAAGTCGAAGCGCCGCTAAAGCGGATCGCATTCAGACACGTAAGTAACTGAAGGGACAACCATGGAAGCCAGGGCCCAGGCGCGGTACCTCCGCGTCACGCCCATGAAGGCCCGCCGCGTGGTGGACCTCATCCGTGGCATGGACGCCACGGAGGCCCAGGCCGTCCTGCGATTCGCTCCGCAGGCAGCCTCGGTTCCGGTGGGCAAGGTGCTCGACAGCGCCATCGCCAACGCCGCGCACAACTACGACCACACCGACGCCGACAGCCTCTACATCTCCGAGGCGTACGTCGACGAGGGCCCGACCCTGAAGCGGTTCCGTCCGCGTGCCCAGGGCCGCGCCTACCGGATCCGCAAGCGGACCAGCCACATCACCGTGGTCGTCAGCAGCAAGGAAGGAACCCGGTAATGGGCCAGAAGGTAAACCCGCACGGGTTCCGGCTCGGTGTCACGACCGACTTCAAGTCGCGTTGGTACGCCGACAAGCTGTACAAGGACTACGTCAAGGAAGACGTCGCCATCCGCCGGATGATGACGTCCGGCATGGAGCGCGCCGGCATCTCCAAGGTGGAGATCGAGCGCACCCGTGACCGCGTCCGCGTGGACATCCACACCGCGCGTCCGGGCATCGTCATCGGCCGCCGTGGCGCCGAGGCCGACCGCATCCGCGGCGACCTCGAGAAGCTCACGGGCAAGCAGGTCCAGCTGAACATCCTCGAGGTCAAGAACCCCGAGACCGACGCTCAGCTCGTGGCCCAGGCCGTCGCCGAGCAGCTCTCCTCCCGCGTCTCCTTCCGCCGTGCCATGCGCAAGAGCATGCAGTCGGCGATGAAGGCCGGCGCCAAGGGCATCAAGATCCAGTGCGGTGGCCGCCTCGGCGGCGCCGAGATGTCCCGCTCGGAGTTCTACCGCGAGGGCCGCGTGCCCCTGCACACGCTCCGCGCGAACGTGGACTACGGCTTCTTCGAGGCCAAGACGACCTTCGGCCGCATCGGTGTGAAGGTCTGGATCTACAAGGGCGACGTCAAGAACATCGCCGAGGTCCGCGCCGAGAACGCCGCTGCCCGCGCCGGCAACCGCCCGGCCCGTGGTGGCGCCGACCGCCCGGCCCGTGGTGGCCGCGGTGGCGAGCGGCGCGGTCGCAAGCCGCAGCAGCAGTCGGCTCCCGCCGCCGAGGCCCCCAAGGCCGAGGCTCCGGCCGCCTCTGCTCCGGCTGAGAGCACCGGAACGGAGGCCTGACCGACATGCTGATCCCCCGTAGGGTCAAGCACCGCAAGCAGCACCACCCGAAGCGCAACGGTATGTCCAAGGGTGGAACGCAGGTTGCGTTCGGCGAGTACGGCATCCAGGCGATGACCCCGGCGTACGTGACGAACCGCCAGATCGAGGCGGCTCGTATCGCCATGACCCGCCACATCAAGCGTGGCGGCAAGGTCTGGATCAACATCTACCCGGACCGCCCGCTGACCAAGAAGCCCGCCGAGACCCGCATGGGTTCCGGTAAGGGTTCGCCGGAGTGGTGGGTCGCGAACGTCAAGCCCGGACGCGTGATGTTCGAGCTGTCGTACCCCAACGAGAAGATCGCCCGTGAGGCGCTGACCCGTGCGGCCCACAAGCTGCCGATGAAGTGCCGGATCGTCAAGCGCGAGGCAGGTGAAGCGTGATGTCGGCCGGTACCAAGGCGTCCGAGCTGCGCGAGCTGGGCAACGAGGAGCTTCTGGGCAAGCTCCGCGAGGCCAAGGAAGAGCTGTTCAACCTCCGCTTCCAGGCGGCGACCGGTCAGCTCGAGAACCACGGCCGTCTGAAGGCGGTCCGCAAGGACATCGCGCGGATCTACACCCTGATGCGCGAGCGTGAGCTGGGCATCGAAACGGTGGAGAACGCCTGATGAGCGAGAGCAACGTGACTGAGAACAAGACGGAGCAGCGCAGCTTCCGCAAGACCCGTGAGGGTCTGGTCGTCAGCGACAAGATGGACAAGACCGTCGTCGTCGCCGTCGAGGACCGCGTCAAGCACGCGCTGTACGGCAAGGTCATCCGCCGTACCGAGAAGCTCAAGGCACACGACGAGCAGAACGCCGCGGGTGTCGGCGACCGCGTCCTCCTGATGGAGACCCGGCCGCTGTCCGCGACGAAGCGCTGGCGCGTCGTCGAGATCCTCGAGAAGGCGAAGTAAGAAGCGGGGGCCCGGCCCCCGCTGACCCCCGCTGGGGGCTCCACCACGCGGTGGGCAGCCCCCGGCGTGGGTTTCCGCCCGCACAGAGGCACAAGTAATTCCTGCGGGAACGACCCGCAGGACAGTTCCGCCAGGCTCGCAGGGCCGCCCGTGAAGGGCCCTGCGGGAACCGGCAGACGATCAGGAGATAGACGTGATCCAGCAGGAGTCGCGACTGCGTGTCGCCGACAACACGGGAGCGAAGGAAATCCTTTGCATCCGTGTGCTCGGTGGCTCCGGTCGCCGCTACGCGGGCATCGGTGACGTCATCGTCGCCACCGTCAAGGACGCGATCCCCGGTGGCAACGTGAAGAAGGGTGACGTCGTCAAGGCGGTCATCGTTCGCACCGTCAAGGAGCGCCGCCGCCCGGACGGCTCGTACATCCGCTTCGACGAGAACGCCGCCGTCATCCTCAAGAACGACGGCGACCCTCGTGGCACCCGTATCTTCGGCCCCGTGGGCCGTGAGCTGCGCGAGAAGAAGTTCATGAAGATCATCTCCCTCGCGCCGGAGGTGCTGTGAGCATGAAGATCAAGAAGGGTGACCTGGTCCAGGTCATCACCGGCAAGGACAAGGGCAAGCAGGGCAAGGTCATCGCCGCTTACCCGCGCGACGAGCGTGTCCTGGTCGAGGGTGTCAACCGGGTCAAGAAGCACACCAAGGCCGGTCCGACCGCCCGCGGTTCCCAGGCCGGCGGCATCGTCACCACCGAGGCGCCGATCCACGTCTCCAACGTCCAGCTGGTCGTGGAGAAGGACGGCAAGAAGGTCGTGACCCGCGTCGGTTACCGCTTCGACGACAACGGCAACAAGATCCGCGTTGCCAAGCGGACGGGTGAGGACATCTGATGACGACCACCACCGTGACTCCGCGTCTGAAGCAGAAGTACAGGGGCGAGATCGTCCAGAAGCTGCGTGACGAGTTCAAGTACGAGAACGTCATGCAGGTCCCGGGCCTCGTCAAGATCGTGGTCAACATGGGTGTGGGCGACGCCGCCCGCGACTCCAAGCTGATCGAGGGCGCCATCCGCGACCTCACCACGATCACCGGTCAGAAGCCGGCCGTCACCAAGGCCCGCAAGTCCATCGCGCAGTTCAAGCTGCGCGAGGGCCAGCCGATCGGTGCCCACGTCACGCTCCGTGGCGACCGCATGTGGGAGTTCCTGGACCGCACCCTGTCGCTCGCGCTGCCGCGCATCCGCGACTTCCGCGGCCTGTCCCCCAAGCAGTTCGACGGCCGTGGCAACTACACCTTCGGTCTCACGGAGCAGGTCATGTTCCACGAGATCGACCAGGACAAGATCGACCGTGTCCGGGGTATGGACATCACCGTGGTCACCACGGCGACCAACGACGAAGAGGGCCGCGCCCTTCTCCGTCACCTCGGCTTCCCGTTCAAGGAGGCGTGAGCGAGATGGCGAAGAAGTCCCTTATCGCGAAGGCTGCTCGCAAGCCCAAGTTCGGTGTGCGTGGCTACACCCGCTGCCAGCGCTGCGGTCGTCCGCACTCCGTGTACCGCAAGTTCGGCCTGTGCCGCGTGTGCCTTCGTGAGATGGCTCACCGTGGCGAGCTGCCGGGCGTGACCAAGAGCTCCTGGTAATCCGGGCTGTTCCGGACCCCCAGGACTCTCGGTAAGCAACTGGGACGGCAGGAGGCCCGCTCCGCATGCCTTAGGCTTGCGGGGTTGGGCACCTGCCGTGCCGTACGACTTACTACGCCGTAGGTCCACCGCGCCGCACCCGTCCCGTCTCGGATCGGGGAGAGGGATGGCGCACCAGGAAACCCCGGCGAGAGAGGCCGAAGGCCAATTCATGACCATGACTGATCCGATCGCAGACATGCTCACACGTCTGCGGAACGCGAACTCGGCGTACCACGACACCGTGTCGATGCCGGCGTCCAAGATCAAGTCCCACATCGCGGAGATCCTCCAGCAGGAGGGCTTCATCACGGGCTGGAAGACCGAGGACGCCGAGGTCGGCAAGAACCTCGTCCTCGAGCTGAAGTACGGCCCGAACCGTGAGCGCTCCATCGCGGGCATCAAGCGGATCTCCAAGCCCGGTCTCCGGGTGTACGCGAAGTCCACCAACCTGCCGAAGGTGCTCGGCGGCCTCGGCGTGGCGATCATCTCCACGTCCCACGGGCTCCTCACCGACAAGCAGGCCGGCAAGAAGGGCGTGGGTGGGGAAGTCCTCGCCTACGTCTGGTAACGGAAGGGAACGGAGGAAACAGCTATGTCGCGCATCGGCAAGCTCCCCATCGCGGTTCCCGCCGGCGTGGACGTCACCATCGACGGCCGTACGGTCTCGGTCAAGGGCCCCAAGGGCGAGCTGACCCACACCGTCGTCGCGCCGATCGAGATCGTCAAGGGCGAGGACGGCACCCTGCAGGTGACCCGCCCCAACGACGAGCGTCAGAACAAGGCCCTGCACGGCCTGTCCCGCACGCTGGTGGCGAACATGATCACCGGCGTGACCCAGGGTTACGTGAAGAAGCTCGAGATCAGTGGTGTCGGTTACCGCGTGACCGCCAAGGGCTCGAACCTGGAGTTCGCGCTCGGCTACAGCCACCCGATCACCGTTGAGGCGCCCGAGGGCATCACCTTCAAGGTGGAGACCCCGACCCGCTTCCAGGTCGAGGGCATCGACAAGCAGAAGGTCGGCGAGACCGCGGCCAACATCCGCAAGCTGCGCAAGCCCGACCCGTACAAGGCCAAGGGCGTCAAGTACGAGGGTGAAGTCATCCGCCGCAAGGTCGGAAAGGCGGGTAAGTAAGCCATGGCATACGGGCAGAAGATCCTCAAGGGCGACGCCTACAAGCGCGCCGCGATCAAGCGCCGCCACATCCGGATCCGCAAGAAGGTCTCCGGTACGGCGGAGCGCCCCCGTCTGGTCGTGACCCGCTCCAACCGCCACATCGTGGCGCAGGTGATCGACGACCTCAAGGGCCACACCCTGGCGTCGGCGTCCACCCTGGACAACTCGATCCGCGGTGGCGAGGGCGACAAGTCCGCGCAGGCCAAGCAGGTCGGTGCCCTGGTCGCCGAGCGCGCCAAGGCCGCCGGTGTCGAGGCCGTCGTGTTCGACCGTGGTGGCAACCAGTACGCCGGGCGCATCGCCGCCCTGGCGGACGCCGCCCGCGAGGCCGGACTGAAGTTCTGAGTCGCCCGTCGCGGCAGCGACTGATCGTTGCTGCGAGCTAGCGGAAACAGAGAGAGGTAATTCCAATGGCTGGACCCCAGCGCCGCGGTGGCGGTGCCGGTGGCGGCGAGCGGCGGGACCGGAAGGGCCGTGACGGCGGCGCAGCTGCCGCCGAGAAGACCGCGTACGTCGAGCGCGTCGTCGCGATCAACCGCGTCGCCAAGGTTGTGAAGGGTGGTCGTCGCTTCAGCTTCACCGCGCTGGTCGTGGTGGGCGACGGTGACGGCACCGTGGGTGTCGGATACGGCAAGGCCAAGGAGGTGCCGGCCGCCATCGCCAAGGGTGTGGAGGAGGCCAAGAAGCACTTCTTCAAGGTCCCCCGGATCCAGGGCACCATCCCGCACCCGATCCAGGGTGAGAAGGCTGCCGGCGTCGTGCTGCTCAAGCCCGCGTCGCCCGGTACCGGCGTGATCGCCGGTGGTCCGGTGCGCGCCGTGCTCGAGTGCGCCGGTATCCACGACGTGCTGTCGAAGTCGCTCGGCTCCGACAACCAGATCAACATCGTGCACGCCACGGTGGAGGCCCTCAAGGGCCTGCAGCGTCCCGAGGCGATCGCGGCCCGCCGCGGTCTGCCGCTGGAGGACGTGGCCCCCGCGGCCCTGCTGCGTGCGCGTGCCGGGGCGGGTGCGTAATCATGGCGCAGCTCAAGATCACGCAGGTCAAGTCCTACATCGGCAGCAAGCAGAACCACCGCGACACCCTGCGTACGCTCGGGCTCAAGAAGCTCGGCGACGTGGTCGTCAAGGAGGACCGTCCCGAGTTCCGCGGCATGGTGCACACCGTCCGCCACCTCGTGACGGTCGAGGAGGTCGACTGATCATGGCGGAGCAGAACCCGCTGAAGATCCACAACCTCCGTCCCGCCCCCGGCGCCAAGACCGCCAAGACCCGTGTGGGTCGTGGTGAGGCGTCGAAGGGTAAGACGGCCGGTCGTGGCACCAAGGGCACCAAGGCCCGCTACCAGGTTCCGGAGAGCTTCGAGGGCGGCCAGATGCCGCTGCACATGCGCCTCCCGAAGCTGAAGGGCTTCAAGAACCCGTTCAAGACCGAGTACCAGGTCGTGAACCTCGACAAGCTGGCCGCGCTCTACCCCGAGGGCGGCGAGGTGACGGTCGAGGACCTGGTGGCCAAGGGCGCCGTTCGCAAGAACAGCCTCGTCAAGGTCCTCGGCCAGGGCGAGGTCTCCGTGGCGCTGCAGGTGACGGTCGACGCCGTCTCCGGCTCCGCCAAGGAGAAGATCACCGCCGCCGGCGGTACCGTCACCGAGCTCGTCTGACACCCTCGGACGTCTCGATGACATGAACGATCCCGACCGGGGATACCTCACAATGAGGTATCCCCGGTTGGTCGTTCCAAGGGGGGCAGTGTCGCCGGTAAGGTGGCCTGCACTGTTCTTTTCCGTCGAACCTCAAGACCGTCACCCTTGACGCACTTGCGTGGGGGGTCGCAGGAGGCACCGTGCTCACCGGCTTCGCCCGGGCGTTCAGGACGCCCGACCTGCGCAAGAAGCTGCTCTTCACGCTCGGCATCATCGTGGTGTACCGAGTCGGTACCCACATCCCGATTCCCGGCGTCAACTACCAGGCCGTCCAGCAGTGTGTGAAGGAGGCCTCGGGCAACCAGGGTCTCTTCGGCCTGGTGAACATGTTCAGCGGCGGCGCACTGCTGCAGATCACGGTCTTCGCGCTGGGCATCATGCCGTACATCACGGCGAGCATCATTCTGCAGCTGCTCACTGTGGTGATCCCGCGGCTGGAGGCCCTCAAGAAGGAGGGCCAGGCCGGTACGGCGAAGATCACCCAGTACACCCGTTACCTGACGGTGGCGCTCGCCGTCCTGCAGGGCACCGGCCTGGTGGCCACCGCCCGCAGCGGCGCCCTGTTCTCCGGGTGCACGGCCGCGGGCAGCATCGTCCCGGACCAGTCGATCTACAACACGATCGTCATGGTGATCGTCATGACCACCGGTACGGCCGTGGTCATGTGGCTGGGCGAGCTCATCACCGACCGCGGTATCGGCAACGGCATGTCGATCCTGATGTTCATCTCGATCGCCGCGACCTTCCCGTCCGCGCTGTGGGCGATCAAGAAGCAGGGCAAGCTCGCCGACGGCTGGATCGAATTCGGAACGGTCATTCTCGTCGGTCTGGTCATGGTCGGCCTGGTCGTCTTCGTCGAGCAGGCCCAGCGCCGCATTCCGGTGCAGTACGCCAAGCGCATGATCGGCCGCCGTTCCTACGGTGGTACGTCCACGTACATCCCGCTCAAGGTGAACCAGGCGGGTGTGATCCCCGTCATCTTCGCGTCGTCGCTGCTCTACATCCCGGCTCTGGTCGCCCAGTTCTCCGGGGGCAACTCGGGATGGAAGACCTGGATCCAGCAGAACCTGGTGAAGGGCGATCACCCGATTTACATCACTCTGTACTTCTTGCTCATCGTGTTCTTCGCGTTCTTCTACGTGGCGATCTCCTTCAACCCCGAAGAAGTCGCGGACAACATGAAGAAGTATGGTGGTTTCATCCCGGGCATCCGGGCTGGCCGACCGACCGCTGAGTACCTCTCGTACGTACTCAACCGGATCACCTGGCCGGGTTCGCTGTATCTGGGACTGATCGCTCTCGTACCGACAATGGCGTTGGTCGGGTTCGGCGCAAACCAGAACTTCCCCTTCGGCGGGACCAGCATCCTGATCATCGTGGGTGTCGGTCTCGAGACGGTGAAGCAGATCGAGAGCCAACTCCAGCAGCGCAATTACGAAGGGTTCCTCCGCTGATGCGAATCGTCCTCGTCGGGCCGCCGGGTGCCGGCAAAGGAACACAGGCCACACGCCTGGCCGAGAAGCTGCGCGTTCCGCACATCTCGACGGGCGACCTGTTCCGCGCCAACATCAGCCGGCAGACGGAGCTCGGCAAGCTCGCGAAGTCCTACATGGACGCGGGCACCCTGGTGCCCGACGAGGTCACCATCGCCATGGCCAAGGACCGCATGGAGCAGCCGGACGCCGAGGGCGGCTTCCTGCTGGACGGTTTCCCCCGCAACGTCTCGCAGGCCGAGACGCTGGACGAGCTGCTGCGGACCGAGGGCATCAAGCTGGACGCGGTCCTCGACCTCGAGGTGCCCGAGGAGGAGATCGTCAAGCGGATCGCCGGGCGGCGGATCTGCCGGAAGGACTCGGCGCACGTCTTCCACGTGACGTACAGCCCGTCGAAGGAGGAGGGCGTCTGCGACGTCTGCGGCGGGGAGCTGTACCAGCGGGACGACGACTCGGAGGGGACCGTCCGCAAGCGGCTGGAGGTCTACCACACGCAGACCGAGCCGATCATCGACTACTACAAGGCGCAGGGGCTGGTCGTGACGATCTCCTCGCTGGGGCCGGTGGACGAGATCACACGGCGGGCGCTGGGCGCGCTGAAGCGCGGCTAGCCGCGAAGTAGTCCGCTACGCCGGTTGCAGCCGCGGTTCCTCTGCGAGGGGCCGCGGCTGTGCTGTGGGGGCGGGTGCACTCGCCCGCGCCTGCCGGGTGCCGCGGCACCCACCCGTATTGTTGAAGGTGTCCGTCCTCTTTCCGGTCCGAGAAAGGCCGTAGTCCCCATGGTGCAGATCAAGTCCCCCGAGCAGATCGCCAAGATGCGTGAGGCGGGGCTGGTCGTCGCCGCGATTCACGCGGCCACCCGGGAGGCGGCGGTGCCCGGGGCGACCACCAAGGACCTGGACCGGGTGGCGCGCAAGGTGCTCGCGGAGCACAACGCCAAGCCGAACTTCCTCGGCTACGGCGGCTTCCCGGCGACGATCTGCACCTCCGTGAACGAGGTCGTCGTCCACGGCATCCCCTCCGACGACGTCGTCCTCAAGGACGGCGACGTCATCTCCATCGACTGCGGCGCGATCATCGACGGCTGGCACGGCGACGCGGCCTACACCGCCTTCGTGGGGTCCGGTCACGCCTCGGAGCTGGTCGAGCTCTCCCGGGTGACCGAGGAGTCGATGTGGGCCGGCATCGCGGCGATGCGGCAGGGCAACCGCCTCGTCGACATCTCGCGGGCCGTCGAGACGTACATCCGCCGCCAGCCGAAGCCGGGCGGCGGCCGTTACGGGATCATCGAGGACTACGGCGGCCACGGCATCGGCACCGAGATGCACATGGACCCGCACCTGCTGAACTACGTCGACCGCCGCCGCGGCAAGGGCCCCAAGCTGGTCCCCGGCTTCTGCCTCGCCATCGAGCCGATGGTCTCCCTCGGCACCCCGAAGACCCAGGTCCTCGAGGACGACTGGACGGTCGTCACGACGGACGGCACCTGGTCCTCCCACTGGGAGCACTCGGTGGCCCTGACGCCCGAGGGCCCCCTGGTCCTGACGGCCCCCGACGGGGGCAGGGCGAAGCTGGCCGAGTACGGCATCACGGCGGCACCGGATCCTCTGGCCTGACGGCGCCCGGGGCCGCGACCGCCGGCCTCCGACCGGCGGTGAGGAGAGGCCGGCGTCACGGTGGCGCCGGATCTCCTTGCATAAGGATCTCCGGAGTGGGGCAGGCTTTCTCGATTCGTGTTTCGCGGAGCGCTGACGTAGACTGACTCGTCGGCTCTTGTGTACCCGCATGCCTGCGCGCAGGAAGCGGTGTGGCGGGAGTCGATCAAGGTAGTCGATTCGAAGGGCGAAGCGTGGCCAAGAAGCAAGGTGCCATCGAGATCGAGGGCACTGTCGTCGAGTCTCTGCCGAACGCCATGTTCAAGGTCGAGCTCCAGAACGGCCACCAGGTCCTGGCACACATCAGCGGCAAGATGCGCATGCACTACATCCGCATCCTCCCTGACGACCGGGTCGTGGTGGAGCTGTCTCCGTACGACCTGACGCGTGGCCGGATCGTCTACCGGTACAAGTAGATCTGCCCGCACCCCGCACCCGCGGGGTGCGCATTCCGCTCCGGCGGGATGGTGGCACTGACCCGGAGAACCTCACCCCATGAAGGTCAAGCCGAGCGTCAAGAAGATCTGCGACAAGTGCAGGGTGATCCGCCGTCACGGCCGGGTCATGGTCATCTGCGACAACCCGCGCCACAAGCAGCGCCAGGGCTGACGCACGACCGACCGCACCCTCTGCATCACCATCGCAGGGATTCGCGCGACGCGAGCTGAATATGTTCATACGCAGGACCCGAGCGGAGCTCTCCGCTCGACACCCCCGGTTCGGAGGCCGGGGACCCGGTCCGTACCTGGTACGGCGGACTGGGAGCCGGTTCTGTGGAAGACCTCCGAAGATCAACTGGAGCCATTGAATGGCACGCGTTTCCGGTGTTGACATCCCGCGCGAAAAGCGCGTGGAGGTCGCCCTCACCTACGTGTTCGGCATTGGCCGGACCCTCTCCCAGCAGACGCTGGCCGCCACCGGCATCGACCCGAACACCCGCGTCCGCGAGCTGACCGAAGAGCAGCTCGTCGCGATCCGCGAGTACGTCGACAACAACATCAAGACCGAGGGTGACCTCCGTCGCGAGATCCAGGCCGACATCCGCCGCAAGGTCGAGATCGGCTGCTACCAGGGTCTGCGGCACCGCCGCGGTCTGCCCGTCCGCGGTCAGCGCACCAGCACCAACGCCCGTACCCGCAAGGGCCCGCGTCGCGCCATCGCCGGCAAGAAGAAGCCGGGCAAGAAGTAGTCCGCAGCGACACTCGCCGTCCAGCGGTCTTCGCTGTAGGACCGATCACCTCCCGTAGGAGTTTTCGACATGCCCCCCAAGGGACGTCAGGGCGCTGCCAAGAAGGTGCGCCGCAAGGAAAAGAAGAACGTCGCTCACGGCCACGCCCACATCAAGAGCACGTTCAACAACACCATCGTTTCGATCACCGACCCGTCCGGCAACGTGATCTCCTGGGCCTCCGCCGGCCACGTCGGCTTCAAGGGCTCCCGGAAGTCCACGCCGTTCGCCGCGCAGATGGCCGCCGAGTCGGCTGCCCGCCGCGCCCAGGAGCACGGCATGCGCAAGGTCGACGTGTTCGTCAAGGGTCCGGGCTCCGGCCGTGAGACCGCCATCCGTTCGCTGCAGGCGACCGGTCTCGAGGTCGGCTCCATCCAGGACGTCACCCCGACCCCGCACAACGGCTGCCGTCCGCCGAAGCGCCGCCGCGTCTGACGTTCGGCCTCGGCGGTCCGGCTTCCGGCTGGGGGTGTGGGGGTCGTCCCCCACGATTTCGCAGCACGGCTGCCGTCCGCCGAAGCGCCGCCGCGTCTGACGCGTTCGCCGCTTCACGGCAGTGGGTGTCCGGGCGGTACGGTCCGTATACGGGCCGTACCGCCCGTACCCTTGCAGTACCCGCACCTTGTTGTCCGGTGCGGCCTGGTCGGGCGTCATATAGCGGGCGCCCACGACTGAAGGATCTGATCCACACATGCTGATCGCTCAGCGACCCTCGTTGACCGAAGAGGTCGTCGACGAGTTCCGCTCCCGGTTCGTGATCGAGCCGCTGGAGCCGGGCTTCGGCTACACCCTCGGCAACTCCCTGCGCCGTACGCTCCTCTCCTCGATCCCGGGTGCGGCGGTCACGTCCATCCGCATCGACGGCGTCCTGCACGAGTTCACCACCGTGCCGGGCGTCAAGGAGGACGTCACCGACCTGATCCTCAACATCAAGCAGCTGGTCGTCTCCTCCGAGCACGACGAGCCCGTGGTGATGTACCTGCGCAAGCAGGGCCCGGGTCTGGTCACCGCCGCCGACATCGCGCCGCCGGCCGGTGTCGAGGTGCACAACCCCGACCTCGTCCTCGCCACGCTCAACGGCAAGGGCAAGCTGGAGATGGAGCTGACCGTCGAGCGCGGTCGCGGCTACGTCTCCGCCGTGCAGAACAAGCAGGTGGGCCAGGAGATCGGCCGCATCCCGGTCGACTCGATCTACTCGCCGGTGCTGAAGGTCACGTACAAGGTCGAGGCCACGCGTGTCGAGCAGCGCACCGACTTCGACAAGCTGATCGTCGACGTCGAGACCAAGCAGGCGATGCGTCCGCGGGACGCCATGGCCTCCGCGGGCAAGACCCTGGTCGAGCTGTTCGGTCTCGCCCGCGAGCTGAACATCGACGCCGAGGGCATCGACATGGGCCCGTCCCCGACGGACGCCGCCCTGGCCGCCGATCTCGCTCTGCCGATCGAGGAGCTCGAGCTCACCGTTCGGTCGTACAACTGCCTCAAGCGTGAGGGCATCCACTCGGTGGGTGAGCTCGTCGCTCGTTCCGAGGCGGACCTGCTGGACATCCGCAACTTCGGTGCGAAGTCCATCGACGAGGTCAAGGCGAAGCTGGCAGGGATGGGGCTGGCCCTGAAGGACTCCCCGCCCGGATTCGACCCGACCGCCGCGGCGGACGCGTTCGGCGCGGACGACGATGCGGACGCAGGCTTCGTCGAGACCGAGCAGTACTGAGAGCTCGGGGTCGACTGCCTGATCTTGGGTGCGGGTGCGCTGTGGCTGGTCGCGCCCACGCGGCGGAGCCGCATATCGACTCCGTCCCGCGCCCCTTCCAGGTGCCCCTCCGGGGGCACCTGGATCTCCGACGGGCAAACCCGCCCGCTCGGATACTGACCCCGGTACCTGGTACGGCCGGGGCAGACACACAGGAGAAGAACCATGCCGAAGCCCGCCAAGGGTGCCCGTCTGGGCGGCAGTGCCGCGCACGAGAAGCTGATGCTCGCGAACCTCGCGAGGTCGCTGTTCGAGCACGGCCGTATCACCACCACCGAGGCGAAGGCCCGCCGCCTGCGCCCGTACGCCGAGCGTCTGATCACCAAGGCGAAGAAGGGCGACCTTCACAACCGCCGTCAGGTGCTCCAGGTCATCACGGACAAGGGCATCGTCCACACGCTCTTCACCGAGATCGGCCCGCGGTACGAGAACCGTCCCGGTGGCTACACCCGTATCACCAAGATCGGCAACCGCCGTGGCGACAACGCGCCCATGGCTGTCATCGAGCTGGTCGAGGCGCTGACGGTGCAGCAGAAGGCCGTGGGTGAGGCCGAGGCCGCCACCAAGCGTGCGGTCAAGGAGGCCGAGGCCAAGGTGGAGGAGCCGAAGGCCGAGGAGACCAAGGCCGAGGAGGCCCCGGTCGAGGACGCCAAGGCCGGCGAGGCCGCTGCCGAGGAGTCCAAGGACGCCTGATCGGTACGCTCTCGTGCTTGAGCGGGTCCGCCCCCTGCGGGGCGGGCCCGCTTTCGCGTACGCGCGTACGTGTGTGCTCGCGCACCTGAGAGGATCTGTACGTGAGTGACGAAGTACAGCCCGGTTGTGTCCGCGTCCGTCTCGACCTGTCGTACGACGGCACCGGGTTCCACGGCTGGGCCAAGCAGGCCGGCGGTCGGCGGACCGTGCAGGGGGAGATCGAGGACGCGCTGCGCACGGTCACGCGGTCGACGCGGACGTACGAGCTGACCGTGGCCGGGCGCACCGACGCCGGGGTGCACGCGCGGGGTCAGGTGGCCCACGTGGACCTGCCCGAGCAGGTGTGGCGCGAGCACCACGAGAAGCTGCTGAAGCGGCTCGCCGGACGGCTGCCCCGGGACGTGCGGGTCTGGGCCCTGCGCCCCGCGCCCAGCGGCTTCAACGCCCGTTTCTCCGCCGTCTGGCGCCGCTACGCCTACCGCGTCACCGACAACCCCGGCGGCGTCGACCCGTTGCTGCGGAACCACGTCCTCTGGCACGACTGGCCGCTCGACGTCGACGCCATGAACGAGGCCGCCCAGCGGCTCCTGGGCGAGCACGACTTCGCCGCGTACTGCAAGAAGCGCGAGGGCGCGACCACGATCCGTACGCTGCAGGAGCTGAGCCTTCGGCGCGGGGACGACGGGATCATCACCGCCACCGTCCGGGCCGACGCGTTCTGCCACAACATGGTGCGCTCGCTCATCGGGGCGCTGCTGTTCGTGGGGGACGGGCACCGTGCGCCCGACTGGCCCGGGAAGGTCCTGGCCGCGGGGGTGCGGGACTCCGCCGTGCATGTCGTACGGCCGCACGGGCTGACCCTGGAGGAGGTCGGGTACCCGGCCGACGAGCTGCTGGCCGCGCGGAGCCGCGAGGCGCGCAACAAGCGGTCGCTGCCGGGGGCGGGCTGCTGCTGAGGGGCCG
>NZ_POTZ01000869.1 GCF_003236365.1 Streptomyces sp. NTH33 | reverse complement strand
CCCCCCGTGTGGCATGCACATTCTCCCCGCTACCGTGGGCATCTTGGAGAAGAGGCCCGCACCAGGGGCGGGACCAGGCACGTAAGGGGAGGGGCGCAGCGTGAGGCGTCTGAGGGGCGGTGCGGTCGTGGCCGCCGTCGTGGCGTTGACCGTGACCGGTTGCACGGAGGAGCTCAACGGCTCGGGCGAACCGGAGAAGACGGCGGGCGGGGGCGGCGCGGCGCTCACCGCCGCCGAGTCGCTGCCCGTCAAGGGGCGGGCGTCGAAGACCGGTTACGAGCGGGGCAAGTTCGGCAGCGCCTGGGCGGACACCGACTCCAACGGCTGCGGCACCCGTGACGACATCCTCAAGCGGGACCTGAAGGAGGTCAGGTTCACCGACGGCACGTGCAAGGTGTCGTACGGCGTGCTGCGGTCGGACCCGTACTCCGGCAAGGACATCGTCTTCCAGCGCGGGCGCAGCCAGGTCGACATCGACCACGTCGTCGCCCTCTCGGACGCCTGGCAGAAGGGCGCCGCGTACTGGGACGCCAGCAAGCGCATAGCCCTGGCCAACGACCCGCTCAACCTGCTCGCCGTGGACGCGAGCGCCAACCGCTCCAAGGGCGACGGCGACACGGCGACGTGGCTGCCGCCCAAGAAGGCCTACCGGTGCACGTACGTCGCGGCCCAGGTCGCGGTGAAGAAGAAGTACGAGCTGTGGGTCACCGCCGCGGAGAAGGCCGCGATGAAGAAGGTCCTGTCCACCTGCCCCGGCCAGAAACTCCCCTCCGGCGGCAACCCGACGAAGGCACCGGAGCGGTTCCGGGCGCGGTGACGTGACACCGCGCGGCCGGGGAGGCGGACGCGCCTCCCCGGCCGGGGCATGTACGACGGGCTGACCGACGGGACGGTCCCGCCCGGCGCCCGACCGGGAGACGACAACGGTTCGGTACATCCGAAGCCGGTTGTCCGGACGGACCGATACTCTCGGAACACGCCCGGAACACCCCCGGTACCGCACCGTACGCAACGTCCCCACAGGCGCCTCACCGGCGGCCTCGGCACTAGGAGCAGTCATGCACGGCCCCGGCTACGCGCCGCCGCAGCCTCCGCGCCCCTCGACCGCACTGGTGGTCGTGCTCAGGGTGCTGTTCGTGGCCCTGTCGGTGCTGAGCATCGGCTTCCTGGCCTGGGCCACCATGCTGCGCGTCGCCTGCGTGACCCGTGCCCGGCGCGACTGGTTCCTGTTCGGTGTGTCACTGGCCGTCCTGGTCGTCGCGTGCGTGCTCATCGAGAACGACCCCACCGACGACCTCAGCACTCCGAGCGGCACCTTCGCCATGGTGATGCTGCTGCTGTCCGCGTTCGGCAGCGCCGGCTACCTCCTGTACGCGGACATCCGCCGCCTCCAGACACCGCCGGCCGGCCCCGGTCCCACGGCCACCACCGTGGTGTACGGCTACCCGCCGTCCGTCACTCCCCAGGGCTACGC
>NZ_POTZ01000868.1 GCF_003236365.1 Streptomyces sp. NTH33 | reverse complement strand
GGGGTCTATCAGGAATTAGGTGTGATTCGTCTGTTTAGCCTACGAGTTGTTCGGTGGGCTGTTCGGTCTACACTCGTCCGGCGGTGAGCCGGCCGTCGAAGAGGACGTCGAACTCGTTGAGGGCGGACTTCCAGCGGTTGTTCCAGCGCTGGCGGCCGCGGCCGGTGGGGTCGAGGGCGAGGGTGGCGAGGTAGAGGCGTTTGAGGGCGGCCTGCTCGTTGGGGAAGTGCCCGCAGGCCTGGGCCGCGCGCCGGTAGCGGGCGTTGAGGGACTCGATGGCGTTGGTGGTGTAGACGACCTGCCGGATGGCGTCGGGCAGGCCGAGGAAGGGTACGAACTCGCTCCAGGCCCGTTCCCAGGTTCCCGCGATCGAGGGGTAGCGCTTGCCCCAGGTGGCGTCGAAGTCCGCAAGCCGTGCCCGGGCCTCTTCCTCGTTGACGGCGGTGTAGACGGGCTTGAGATCGCGGGCGACCTCGGCCCAGTCGCGGCGCGAGGCATAGCGCAGGCTGGCGCGGATGAGGTGGACCACGCAGGTCTGCACGACGGTCTGGGGCCAGACGGTGTTCACCGCGTCGGGCAGGGCGCTCAGTCCGTCGCAGACCAGCATGAGCACGTCGCGGACGCCTCTGTTCTTGATCTCGGTCAGGACGGTCTGCCAGTATTTGGCGCCCTCGCCGCCGTCCCCGGCCCACAGGCCGAGGATCTCGCGGTAGCCGTCGGCGGTGACCGCGATGGCCACGTAGATGGGCCGGTTGGCGACGTGACCGTCCCTGATCTTGACGTGCACGGCGTCGATGAAGACGACCGGGTAGACCGGATCGAGCGGGCGGGTGCGCCATTCCGCCATCGATTCCAGGGCCTTGTCGGTGATCGTGGAGATTGTTTCCTTCGTCGTCGTCATCCCGTAGGTCTGGGCGAGGTGGGAGACAATCTCGCCGGAGGTCAGGCCCTTCGCGGTCAGCGAGATCACCAGGTCGTCCAGTGCGCCGGTGCGGCGGGCGTATACGGGCAGCATCCGGGGCCGGAAGGTGCCCAGCCGGTCCCTGGGGACCTGCACCGTCACCGCGCCGACCTCCGTCATGACTTTCTTGGCCCGGTAGCCGTTGCGCATGTTGCCGCCCGAGCGGGACCCGCGCCCGCCGGTCCGGCCGGCCTCGGCGGCCAGGTGCTCGTCCATCTCGGCCTCCAAGGCGGCCTGCATCAGGTGCTGGGCCAGTTCGGGCAGCAGCCCGCCCTCGCCCATCAGCCGCAGCCCCTCTCCCCGGACCTTTTCGGCCGCGAGCGCGGCCAGCTCCTCCAGCAGCTCGCTGGACAGACCGTTCGGCGACACCGGCATCGACTTCACATCGGCACCCTGAACACTGCCGCCGGCCACGGCAAGCGACACGCGGTCCATGGTCTCGATCAGGTGATCCATCGTCGTACTCATCAGGTGACTCCTTCGGGGAGATGCACACCTGATTCATGACACTCCC
>NZ_POTZ01000867.1 GCF_003236365.1 Streptomyces sp. NTH33 | reverse complement strand
CACCTCCACCGGCTCCAGCGTCAGCCGGGTCGACCCCGGGCTCCGTACGCAGGTCACCTGGCGCGGGTCCAGCCACCCGAGTTTCCACTTGTGCCAGGCGAACAGATCCGGCGAGAGCGCGAACTGGCTGCCCATCAGGTCCCAGTCCCCGACGTAGGTGTCCCAGTCGCCCTTGCCGTCCACCGGCCGGTGGTACAGGTCGGGCAGGTCGAAGACGTGCCCGGTCTCGTGGGCGAGCACCAGCCGGTCCGGCGGATGCCGTTCGAACACCGTCACCACCCGCCGGATCTCCTTGCCGTCGGCCTGCAGCGGGATGTCCAGGTTGACGACCTTCGTCGCGTCCGAGTCGACGCCGGGCGCGTCCGGGTCGGCGACGAAGTAGACGACGTCGTAGCGCGAGAAGTCGACCTCGGGGTCGGCCGCGGCGAACGCGTCGCCCAGGTAGGCGGCGCGTTTTTGGGGGTTCCAGTCCCGGCTCATGGCGTACGCCGTGGACGGCCTCGGCATCCGGATCCAGTGCCGCAGCGGGTGCGGACGCAGGGTGAATCTGCCGTGGGACGCCTGCTCGTAGAACCGGCTGGTGGCCGGGAAGTGGTCGGCGGCGAGTTCGGCCGGGGTGGAGAGCGGCGCCGAGTCGGGGAAGGACAGGAACACCAGGGCGGCGTCGAGCGGCCGGGTGGGCTGCGGATAGGAGGTGTTCCAGGTGTCCAGGCCCTCCGAGTGGTGCGCGTCCGTGCGCCGCAGGGCGCAGGGTGAGGCGGCGAACGGTTCGGCGACGGACGGCCCGGTCAGGATCGAGGTGGCCGCGACCGCCGACAGGGTGGTGAACACGGCCGCGGTGCTGCGCAGCCGGGGGCGCGCCCCGCGCACCCCCGCCTTGCCGAGCGCCCTGAGGGCGTCATGGCCGAGCGCCTTCCGGGGGAGCTGACGCGGCACGGGGACCTCCGGGCGGTTCACGGGACACCGAGCCAAGCTTGTGTCAGTTTGTAGGGGTATGCCCTGTTCAACTGCATCGGAAGGGTGAGGGGCCTGAGTTCACGGCTGGACGGTCCGGCAGGGGGCCCGGGGAAGCGACGTCCTCGGACCGCTCACGGAACGTCACAAGTGATCGGCCTGCTGAAGAACCCGTCCAGGTGTGGACAGAAATGATCTGCCAGTGGGGCCGGTCGTTCCGTGAGGCCGGCAAGTGGCTGGAAGGGGTCCGCCGACGGCATCTATGATCGGCACACTTTCCCTGCACTTTCCTGCGCGGACACGGGCCGCGGGGCCGTTCGCCCCCCGGCCGGCCAGCCGACGAGACCGATACGAAGACCGAGTGCACTGCGGGAGCGAGCGGTGAGCGGAACGTCCGAAGGGCCGACGCCCGCGACAGACCTCAGCCGGCCGAGCGTCACACAGAGTGATGCGACGGTGCGTCCGGGTACCGAGCCGGCCGCGGCCGCCGCGGCCCGGCAGGCCGGTGCCGCCGCCCCACCCGCGCCGCCGGTCAC
>NZ_POTZ01000866.1 GCF_003236365.1 Streptomyces sp. NTH33 | reverse complement strand
GACCTGGGCACCTCGCTGCTGTTCTTCGGGCTGTTCGTGGTCATGCTGTACGTCGCCACCGGGCGCACCGGCTGGATCGCGGTCGGGCTGCTGCTCGCCGTGGCCGGGCTCGGCTGCCTCAAGGGGTGCCTGTTCACGATCGTCATCCTGTTCGTGGCGGGATGGCTGGTCTGGGAGCTGACTCCGCTGCAGGGCTGGATCGGGACCGGCAAGGGCTACTGGGAGCAGCTGAGCGACTGGACTCAGGAGGTCTCCAAGTGGGTCAAGGACCTGGGCGGCGGCTCCGGCGGCAACTGACGGCGCGTGGGCGGAGGGGCGTGCGGGCTCTGTCCCGCCGTCGCCTCCGCTCTCGTGAGTTTGGGGATTTGTCGACAGTCCGCGGGTGATTTCCGCCTCCGTGGTGAAGGTCGGCTCGGGGGACGCGTAGTTTTATCGGCAACACGCGTCTGTAGGAGCAGTCTTGGCACGGAAGATCGGTAGCCGGTACACCGCCCACCAGATCCTGGGGCGGGGCAGCGCCGGCACGGTGTGGCTCGGCGAGGGACCCGACGGGCCCGTCGCGATCAAGCTGCTGCGCGAGGACCTCGCGTCCGACCAGGAGCTCGTGGGCCGCTTCGTACAGGAGCGGACGGCGCTGCTGGGTCTTGAGCACCCGAACGTGGTCTCCGTACGGGACCTGGTGGTCGACGGCAACGACCTCGCCCTCGTCATGGACCTGGTCCGCGGTACGGACCTGCGCACCCGTCTGGAGCGGGAGCGGCGGCTCGCGCCCGAGGCGGCGGTGGCGATCGTGGCCGACGTGGCGGACGGGCTGGCCGCGGCGCACGCGGCGGGGGTCGTGCACCGGGACGTCAAGCCGGAGAACGTGCTGCTGGACATGCAGGGGCCGCTGGGACCCGGCGGTGCGCACCCGGCGCTGCTGACGGACTTCGGCGTGGCCAAGCTCATCGACTCGCCGAAGCGGACGCGCGCGACGAAGATCATCGGTACGCCGGACTACCTCGCGCCGGAGATCGTGGAAGGGCTGCCGCCGCGGGCCGCCGTGGACATCTACGCGCTGGCCACGGTGCTGTACGAGCTGCTGGCGGGCTTCACGCCGTTCGGCGGAGGGCACCCGGGCGCGGTGCTGCGCCGGCACGTCACGGAGACGGTGGCACCGCTGCCGGGCATCCCGGACGAGCTGTGGCAGCTGCTCGTGCAGTGCCTGGCGAAGGCGCCGGCCTCGCGGCTGCGGGCCTCGGAGCTGGCGGTGCGGATGCGGGAGCTGCTGCCGATGCTCGCGGGGATGCCGCCGCTGGACGTGGACGAGCCGGACGCGGACCCGGAGCGGGAGCGGGAGCCGGGTGAGGAGGCGTCCGCGCGGCCGTCCGCGGAAGCGGCCGGGGAGCGGGTGCGGCGGCGGGGAGCGGTCCCGCTGGTGCCCGGGGCGAAGCCGGACTCCAACCGGGACACGCACACGTCGATGCGGGTGCCGGGGCCGGACGAGCTGGCGG
>NZ_POTZ01000865.1 GCF_003236365.1 Streptomyces sp. NTH33 | reverse complement strand
GAGGGTGGGTGCGGGACGGAACGCTCCGCCCCGGAGACAGCCCGGACACGGCCCGGACACGGCCCAGGCACGGTTCAGGCACGGCGCGAAAGGTGCAGAAGACGTGAGGCTCACCATCCTCGGCGGCGGCGGATTCCGCGTACCCCTCGTCCACGGCGCCCTCCTCGCGGACCGAGGCGCCGGGCGGGTGACGCACGTCGTCCTGCACGACCTGGACGCGGGCCGTCTCGCGGCCGTCACACGGGTACTGGCCGAGCAGGCCGCCGGAGTGCCGGACGCGCCCGAGGTACGGGCCACCACCGACCTGGACGAGGCGCTGCGCGGCGCCGACTTCGTGTTCTCCGCGATCCGGGTCGGCGGCCTGGAGGGGCGGGCGCACGACGAGCGGGTGGCGCTCGCCGAGGGCGTGCTCGGTCAGGAGACGGTCGGCGCGGGCGGTATCGCCTACGGGCTGCGTACGGTGCCCGTCGCCGTCGACATCGCCCGGCGGGTGGCCCGCCTCGCGCCCGACGCCTGGGTCATCAACTTCACCAACCCGGCCGGCCTGGTCACCGAGGCCATGTCCCGCCACCTCGGCGACCGGGTCGTCGGCATCTGCGACTCGCCGGTCGGCCTGGGCCGCCGTATCGCCCGCGTGCTGGGCGTGGACCCGCGCCGGGCGTGGATCGACTACGCCGGCCTCAACCACCTCGGCTGGGTGCGCGGCCTGCGCGTGGCCGGACGCGACGAACTCCCGCGCCTGCTCGCCGATCCCGGCCTGCTCGGCTCCTTCGAGGAGGGCAGGCTCTTCGGCGCCGAGTGGCTGCGCTCGCTCGGCGCGATCCCCAACGAGTACCTGCACTACTACTACTTCAACCGCGAGGCCGTACACGCCCACCAGCGCGGCGCTCGAACCCGCGGCGCCTTCCTCCTCGACCAGCAGGCCCGGTTCTACGAGGAGGCCGGGAATCCGGGCACCTCGGCGCTGGCGGCCTGGGACCGCACCCGCGCCGAGCGCGAGGCCACCTACATGGCCGAGAACCGCGAGACGGCCGGCGCGGGGGAGCGGGAGGCCGACGACCTCTCGGGCGGCTACGAGAAGGTGGCCCTCGCCCTGATGCGGGCCATCGCCCGCGACGAGCGCACCACGCTGATCCTCAACGTCCGCAACCGCGGCACCCTCTCCGTGCTGGACTCCGAGGCCGTCGTCGAGGTGCCCTGCCTGGTCGACGCGAGCGGCGCGCACCCGGTCTCGGTGGACCCGCTGCCCGGCCACGCCACCGGGCTGGTCTGCGCGGTCAAGGCGGTCGAGCGCGAGGTGCTCGCCGCGGCCGAGTCGGGCTCCCGTGCGACGGCCGTGAAGGCCTTCGCACTGCACCCGCTCGTCGACTCGGTGAACGTCGCCCGCCGTCTCGTCGACGGGTACAGCGCCGTCCATCCCGGTCTCGCGTACCTGACGTAGGGGGTGTTCGCGGGGCCGGTCGGTCGCTCCCCCGTTCGGCGACCGACCGCCC
>NZ_POTZ01000864.1 GCF_003236365.1 Streptomyces sp. NTH33 | reverse complement strand
TCCCAGTCGCGGGGTTTGAGCTGGTACTTCTCCGAGTCCAGGTACTCCTCGCTGCCCTCGCGCAGGGGGGTGTTCTCGCACAGTTCGTAGCCGCTGTAGATGCCCCAGGCGGGGGAGAGGGTGGCGGCCAGGACGGCGCGGACGGCGAAGGCGGGGCGGCCGCCGTGCTGCAGGTAGGCGTGCAGGATGTCGGGGGTGTTGGCGAACAGGTTCGGCCGCATGTAGGCGGCCGCCTCGCCGGACAGCTCGGTGAGGTAGTCGGTCAGCTCCTGCTTGGAGTTGCGCCAGGTGAAGTAGGTGTAGGACTGCTGGAAGCCGATCTGGGCCAGGGTGTGCATCATCGCCGGGCGGGTGAACGCCTCGGCCAGGAAGATCACGTCGGGGTCGGTTGAGTTGATCTCGCCGAGCACCCGCTCCCAGAAGACCACCGGCTTGGTGTGCGGGTTGTCCACGCGGAAGATCCGCACCCCGTGGGCCATCCAGTGCCGCAGCAGGCGCACCGTCTCGGCGGCCAGGCCGTCCATATCGGCGTCGAAGGCCAGGGGGTAGATGTCCTGGTACTTCTTGGGCGGGTTCTCGGCGTAGGCGATGGTGCCGTCGGGGCGGTGGTGAAACCACTGGGGGTGCTTGTGCACCCAGGGGTGGTCCGGGGAGCACTGCAGGGCGAGGTCCAGGGCGACCTCCAGGCCCAGCTCGCCGGCCCGGGCCACGAAGGCGTCGAAGTCGGCGAGGGTGCCCAGGGCGGGGTGGACGGCGTCGTGGCCGCCCTCGGGGGAGCCGATGGCCCAGGGCACGCCGACGTCGTCGGGGCCGGCGTCCAGGGAGTTGTTGCGGCCCTTGCGGAAGGTGGTGCCGATGGGGTGGATCGGGGGCAGGTAGACGACGTCGAAGCCCATCGCGGCGATGGCGGGCAGGCGGCGGGCGGCGGTGCGGAAGGTGCCGTGCGGCCGCTCGGCGGTGCCCTCGGAGCGGGGGAAGAACTCGTACCAGGACCCGTACAGGGCCCGCTCCCGCTCCACCAGCAGCGGAAGCGGCTCGGAGGCGGTGACCAGCTCCCGCAGCGGACGGCGGGCCAGGACCGCGTCCACCTCCGGCGTCAACGCCGCCGCCAGACGCGTCATGACCGGAAGCGAGTCGTCCCCCAGCACCTCGGCGGCGGCGAGCACGGTGTCGCGCTCCGGTCCCTCCGGGACCCCGGCCGCCGCGCGGGTGTGGAGCCCGGCGCCCTCCTCCAGCACCAGCCCGGCGTCGATGCCGGCCGGGACCTTGACGGAGGCGGTGCGGCGCCAGGTGGCGACCGGGTCGCTCCAGGCCTCCACGTGGTACGTCCAGCGGCCGGCCGCCCCCGGTGTCACCTCGGCGCCCCAGCGGTCGGTGCCGGGAGCCAGCTCGCGCATCGGCGTCCAGGGGCCGGGACGGCCCGCCGGATCGCGCAGGACCACGTTCGCGGCCACCGCGTCGTGGCCCTCGCGGAAGACGGTGGCCGAGATCTGGAACG
>NZ_POTZ01000863.1 GCF_003236365.1 Streptomyces sp. NTH33 | reverse complement strand
GCCGGCTACACGGGGCTGTACCTCGCGCCCGCGACGGTGCCGGTGCTGTGGGTGTTCCTGGTGGGCGTCGGGCCCACCACCTTCGCGATGTCGCTCACGCTCATCGGGGTGCGCACCCGCACCGCGCTCCGCCGCCGGCCGCCCCGGGGGCGCCGGGTGCGCGTCCGGGCGGGGCTCCCACGCCGCCTCCGCCCGGTGCGCCGGGTGCCGCGGGTGGTTACGTGCCGACCCAGCTCGTGTCGTCGCTGGGTCCCGACGGCCCGGAGGGGCCCGAGGGCGCCGGCGGTCCGGGTGCGCCCCGGCCGCCGGGGGCGCCGAACACGCCCGGGGGTACGCCTCCGGGTGGTGTCCACCACGCGGCCACGATGTTCGCCGACCCGGGCCGGACCGGTGGGGGGACTCCGCCTCCGCCCGGTGCTCCTCCGGGGGCTTCGGGGGTGCCGGGTGCACCTCGGCCGCCGGGCGCTCCGGGCGCCGTGCACCACGCGGAGACGATGCTGGCCGCGCCGCCTCCGGGCGGCCCCGGTGTGCCTCCGCCGCCTCCGGGTGTTCCCGGTGTGCCTCCGCCGCCTCCGGGTGTTCCCGGTGTGCCTCCGCCGCCTCCGGGTGTTCCCGGTGTGCCTCCGGGGGGCCCGCAGCCGATGCCGCCGGGTGCGGTGCCGCCGCCGGGTCAGCCCGTTCCCGGTCAGCAGCCCCCGGCCTACGGCTACCCCCAGCAGGGGCAGCCGACGGTCGGTCCCGGCTATCAGGCCGTGTTGCGCTACCGCGCGCAGGACGGTTCCGAGCAGCAGCTGATCCGGCGTTCCGCGCCGGGTACGCCGCATCCGGAGTGGCAGATCTTCCATGAGCTGCGGGCCATGAACGTGCCGCCGGGTCAGGTCCTGGAGTTGCACACGGAGCTGGAGTCGTGTCAGCTGCCGGGTGCGTACTGTGCGCGGATGATCCGTGAGCAGTGGCCGCAGGCGCGCATCACGTCGATCGCTCCGTACGGCACCGATCATGCGAGCCGTCAGCAGGGGATGCAGGAACTCCTCGTTCACCAGGGCGAGTTGCATCAGGTGGCGGACGGTCCGGCCCGTCCGGGTCCGGTCCGTGCGCCGCTGCCGCCGGTGCAGCCGGCGCCGCCGGTTCCGCTGGAGGCCATCGCCCAGGAGCTGGGTGCGGCCTTCGGGCCGGGCGTCTTCCGGTTCGAGCAGGCGGCGGTCTCCCGGCAGGGTGTTCCGCCGGTCGTGGCGCACACCTTGGTGGTGGCGGGGCTGCCGGTCGACATGGGTCCGTTCTTCTGGGCGCAGGCCCAGCCGGGGCGCCCGGTGCCGACGCTGGCGGAGCTGGCGGCCGAGCGCGGGGTGCAGCCGGCGCCGGACGCGGGCTCGTACCTGGTCGTGGGCAGTGACTTCGGCAAGGCGATCTGTGTGCAGTACGGCACGGCGAACATCGTGGCGGTGCCGAGGGCCGTTTCTCCGTGCGCACGATCACTTCTCCGGCCGCGCGGTGGTGACC
>NZ_POTZ01000862.1 GCF_003236365.1 Streptomyces sp. NTH33 | reverse complement strand
CGACATCATCGCACTCGACGGCGTTATCCGTCACAACCGGCCTGATTATGATCGGCGCAGTACGCCCGTCGGTTCGCTCGCCGTCCTTCTTGGCCGCCCATGCGGTGATGACCCCGAGCGGCTTCGGGGGCAGGGCGGCGGCAGCTTGGGCCCACAGTTCTACCGCGCGGGCGCCGAGCCGGCTGGGGACGTCGAGGACGTCGGCCAGGTGGGCCGCGATCCGCATGTCCTTGAGCAGGAGCCGCAGGGCGAAGCCGGAGTCGTAGGTCTCGGGCAGGATGAAGTTCGGCCGCTTGTTCTCGGTGGATCCGCTGCGTCGGCCGTCGCCCCGGCCGCCGGCAGCATCGACTGCCGGGACAATCCCGACGTGCCCGGGCTGTGCCACGTCGCACCCGGTGCGCGCCGGGCGCTCATCGCCCGTCACCGCGGCGACGTCGACACCTATGAGAGGGAGCGCAAGCGCCGGACGCGGGAACTGGAACGCAACGGACCATCCGCGCTCAGCAGCGTCTTCACCCACACCCACGGGTTCACAGCCTCTGCCTGACTCCCCGTGCCGGGGGGCCGGAGAGGGTGAGAAGCCGTATCTCGACTTGTTGTTCAACCTCGGCGGTTCACCTGTCCCGCTGATCTTGGTCCGTCTCGGCGTGCTGTCCCACTTCCGCGTCCAGTTCCACGACTGTCCCTGCACGCGGGCGGATGCGCCTTTCGAGCTCACCGATGCGGTGCTGTGCGCCGAGGGCCCGGTGGCGTCGCGTCGCCTGCGGCGGCGGCTCGCCCCGACGCCGAGGGCCCGCGGTGCCGACGGGCGGATCGTCCTCGCGGTCGATGTCAGCAACTGGCTGCGACCCGACGCTCCGGCCGGCCCGGACCTGTTGTTCTGCCACGTCCACGGGCGAGGCCGCAGCACAGACCGGACGGCCCCCGGCCGGCCACAGGCGGGGTGACATCTCGCCGCCCGGCCCGGCGCCCGCCCGGCCTCCACGTGCCTCAGCCGCCGCCCTTCGGGATGCCGTACGCCCGTTCCACCCTCAGCCGCAGCACCAGGCGCCGGTCGCGGACCATCGCGGCGCGGAAGTCGTCCCAGTCGGGGTGCTCGCCGTTCACGTCACGGTAGAGACGGACCAGTTCCTCGACCGTCTCGTCGTACGGGTCCTTCGCGACCGGCGAGAGGTCCGCGGTGCCCTCGGCGACCGTGTAGGCCCAGCGGTCCGGGCTCGTGACGTGGTACGAGGCACGCGGGTCCCGGCGCAGGTTGCGGGTCTTGGCGCGGTCGTCGGTGATCGAGACGCGGATGACCCGCTCGTCCGGGCAGTAGGCGTGGCTGACGTTCGACAGCTGGGGCCGGCCGTCCCGCTTGAGGGTCACCAGCACTCCGCCGTGCCCCTCGGAGAGCAGTGTGAGCAGGGCGTCCTGTCCGGGGTCGTGCGCTGTGTCCTGAGTCATACCCCGGTCAACCTCCCGGCCCGGGCGCGCATTCCGCCGGCCGCGCGACCATGGGGTCTGAGGG
>NZ_POTZ01000861.1 GCF_003236365.1 Streptomyces sp. NTH33 | reverse complement strand
CCCCTGTTCCCCTACGCCGCCCCCGAAGACCAGTTGGACGTGCAAGGTCGCCGCGCTCGGCCGGCCGGTGCAGGACGTGCGGTGGGGCCGGGTGACCGGCTTCCGGCTGCCCGGCGGCGGTGTGCTCGGCCTGTACGAACCGCCGCACCCGCGGCCCTGACGTGGGCCGCGGGTGCGGGGACGGGCGGGTGCGGGCGAGGTCAGGCCGAGACCGTCTGCGGCTGTGACGACCGCTGTCCGCCGCGCTCGCCGAGCAGGTCCGTCGGGACCTTGTGGGTCTCGCGGGCCGTGAGGGCGGCGATCACCGGCGGGACGCACAGGGCCGCCGTGAACAGGGCCACCGCCGACCAGCCGGTGCCGTCCGGACCGGCGATCTCGGCGGCGAAGGTGACCGCGAACCCGGCCACCGCGAAGCCGATCTGGGTGCCGATCGCCATGCCCGACAGCCGGACCCGGGTGGAGAACATCTCGCCGTAGAAGGCGGGCCACACACCGTTCGCGGCGCTGTAGACGACACCGAAGGTGACGATCCCGAGGAGCAGGATCAGCGGGTAGGAGCCCGTGGAGATCGCCCACAGGTACAGGAACATGGTCACCGCGCTGCCCACCGCGCCGACCAGGTACACCGGGCGCCGGCCGATGCGGTCCGACAGGGTGGCCCACAGCGGGATCGCGCCCAGCGCGACGACGTTGGCGAGCGCGCCCACCCACAGCATCGACGAGCGGGACATGCCGACCGCGTCACTGGTCGCGTAGGCCAGCGCCCACACGGTGAAGATGGTGCTCACCGAGGCGATCAGCGCGCCCGCGACCACCCGCAGCACATCCGCCCAGTGCTCGCGCACCAGCACCACCAGCGGCAGCTTCACCACTCCCTCACCGGCCGCCTGCTGGGCGAACGCCGGCGTCTCGGCCAGGCGGCGGCGGATCAGGTAGGCGACGACGGCGACCAGGACACTCGCCCAGAACGGCACCCGCCAGCCCCAGGACAGCAGCTGCTTCTCGGGCAGCGCGGCGATCGGGATGAACGCGAGCGTGGCGATGAGCTGCCCGCCCTGTGTGCCGCTGAGCGTGAAACTGCTGAAGAAGCCCCGTCGGTGCTCCGGCGCGTGTTCCAGACTCATCGAACTGGCGCTGGCCTGCTCACCGGCCGCGGAGATGCCCTGCAGCACCCGGCACAGCACCAGCAGCACCGGGGCGAGGTCGCCGACCTGGGCGCGGGTGGGCAGACAGCCGATCAGGAACGTCGACACGCCCATCAGCATCAGCGTGAAGACCATGATCTTCTTGCGGCCCAGCCGGTCGCCGAAGTGACCGAGGAACAGCGCGCCGATCGGGCGGGCGGCGTAGGCGACGCCGAAGGTGGCCAGGGACAGCAGGGTCGCGGTGGCCGGGTCGGAATCGTCGAAGAAGACCTTCGGGAAGATCAGCGCGGCCGCGCTGCCGTAGATGAAGAAGTCGTAGTACTCGAGCGCGCTGCCGATCCAGGCGGCCGCGGCGGCCTTCTTCG
>NZ_POTZ01000860.1 GCF_003236365.1 Streptomyces sp. NTH33 | reverse complement strand
GGTCCTTGGGGGTCCAGGGGGCAGAGCCTCCCCGGGGCGGTCACACCAGTGTGGGTACCGGGAAAGCGCCGGTCAGCTCACCCCCGGCGTGACCTCACGGAGTGAGCTGGCGCACAGCTGCCGTAGAGTTGAGGCCGGTCGATACCTGACCGCGGCAGATCGGAAGGGCAGCAGCGTGACCGTCGACGACACGGGCTCCGGCGCGGACGCGGACGGCCGGGAGGAGCCTCCTCCACGCTCGTCCTCGCTCGAGCGGGAAGACTCCCAGTCCGCCGACTCCGGCGAGGACCCTCTCGCGCTGCGTCTCGAACAGCTCATCCTGGGCGCGGAGCGGCGCTACACCCCCTTCCAGGCGGCCCGCAGCGCCGGCGTCTCCATGGAGCTGGCCTCCCGCTTCTGGCGGGCCATGGGCTTCGCCGACATAGGCCAGGCCAAGGCGCTGACGGAGGCCGACGTCCTGGCCCTGCGCCGGCTCGCCGGTCTGGTCGAGGCGGGGCTGCTCAGCGAGGCCATGGCCGTGCAGGTGGCCCGGTCCACCGGGCAGACCACCGCCCGGCTGGCCGAGTGGCAGATCGACTCCTTCCTGGAGGGTCTGACCGAGCCGCCCGAGCCGGGGATGACGCGCACCGAGGTGACGTACCCGATCGTCGAGCTGCTGCTGCCCGAGCTGGAGGAGTTCCTGGTCTACGTCTGGCGCCGCCAGCTCTCCGCCTCGGCGGGCCGGGTCGTGCAGGCCGCCGACGACGAGGAGATGGTCGACCGGCGCCTGGCCGTCGGCTTCGCGGACCTGGTCGGCTTCACCCGGCTGACCCGCCGGATGGAGGAGGAGGAGCTCGGCGAGCTCGTCGAGGCCTTCGAGACGACCTCGGCCGACCTGGTGGCGGCACGCGGCGGCCGGCTCATCAAGACGCTCGGCGACGAGGTGCTGTACGTGGCCGACGACGCCGGTACGGCAGCGGACATCGCCCTGCGTCTGGTGGAGACCATGGCGAACGACGAGACGATGCCCGAGCTGCGCGTGGGCATGGCGTTCGGCACGGTGACCACCCGTATGGGCGATGTGTTCGGTACGACCGTCAACCTGGCCTCCCGGCTCACCTCCATAGCCCCGCGTGACGGCGTGCTCGTGGACAGCGCCTTCGCGGAGGAGGCGATCCGCACCAGGGACGCCCCGGCCTCCGAGGCGGAGGCGGCCGAGGCCGCGGCCGCCGCGGAGAAGGAGGGCGAGGAACCGCCGTCGTACCGCTTCGCGCTGCAGCCGATGTGGCAGCGGCCGGTGCGCGGGCTGGGCGTGATCCAACCGTGGCTGCTCACGCGGCGGGACGACGGCACGCCGTAGGGGCGCGGCAGTGGCTGCGAGGGCGCGACGGCGGCTCAGTGGGCCGCCGCTCCGACCTGGAGGCCGACGCACAGCCCGATGAGCGGAACGCACAGGCCGTCCCCGTCTCCGTCCTGTCTCTTATACTCATCT
>NZ_POTZ01000085.1 GCF_003236365.1 Streptomyces sp. NTH33 | reverse complement strand
CCCCCTACCGTCGTCCCATGACTGCCGCACGCCCCCACATCGACGTACGCCCCATCGGCGAGGACGAGATCCCGGACTGGATCCGCGCCCTGAACACCGGCTTCCTGCGCGACCCCGCCGTCTCCGACGCCGAGATCGCCGACCGCGGGTCGTACATCGTCCCGTCCCGCACCCTCGGCGCCTTCGACGACGGCCGGTGTGTGGCGACGTTCCGGTCCTTCGCGCAGGAGCTCACCGCCGTCGGCGGCGCGACCGTCCCCGCCGACGCGATATCCAACGTCACGGTCACCGCCACCCACCGCCGCCGCGGCCTGCTGACCCGCATGATGGCCCAGGACCTCGCCGCCGCGAAGGACCGCGGTGACGTCGTCGCGACCCTGGTCGCCGCCGAGTACCCGATCTACGGTCGCTACGGCTTCGGCCCCGCGACCTGGATGACCGAGTGGACGGTCGACGTGCCCCGGGCCGGCCTCGACCCGCGCTGGGCGGGCCCGGAGGACGGCGGCCGCGTCGACCTCGTCGACGGCGACGACGTACGCAAGCTCGGCCCCGAACTGCACGAGCGGCTGCGCCGCGTCCAGCCCGGCGCGATCGACCGCTCCGAGCGCTGGTGGCAGGTGAACACCGGCGCCCTGCGCCTGGACCGCCACCCGTGGACCGAGCCCTTCTACGCCGTGTACCGCGCCGCGGACGGCACGGTCGAGGGCCTGGTCGCGTACGTGTGCGACGACACCTGGTCGGACGCCAAGCAGCCGCTGAACACGGCCACGGTGAAGAACCTGATCGCGGTGACCCCGGCCGCCGAACGCGCCCTGTGGCTCCACGTGTGCTCGATCGACTGGATCGTGAAGGTCAAGAGCGGCTGGCGGGCCCCCGACGACCTGCTCCCCCTGCTCCTGCCGAACCCGCGCGCCGCCACGGTCACCACGCTGGCGGACTGGCTGTGGGTGCGGATCCTGGACGTCGTACGGGCCCTGGAGGCACGGACGTACGAGGGGACGGGGACGCTGGTGCTGGACGTCGTCGACCGGGCCGGGACGGCCGGCGGGCGGTGGCGGCTGGAGGCCTCGCCCGCCGGGGCGTCCTGTACGCCGACGACGGTGAGCGCCGATCTGACGCTGGACGTGGCGGAGTTGGCGACCCTGTGGCTCGGCGGCGAGTCCGCCGTGCGGCTCGCGGCGCTCGGCCGGGTCCGGGAAGAACGAGCGGGCGCCGCCCAAGGGGCCGACGCCCTGCTGCGTACGTCCAGGCGGCCTTGGTGCCCGGACCTGTTCTGAGCGCTCCTTCCCGGCGGTGACGGTTGACGGGGATCGTGCATCCGTAGCTTGGCTGTTGAGTTGTGGCTGTGCGTGACGCTCTTCGGTTGTGGCTGTGCGGACGAGTGTGGAGTTGTGACTGTGCGTCGTCTGTGCAGTTGTGACTGTGCCGTGCGGTGCCGAGTGCCGACTGCCGCTCCCGTTGGCTCGCCCACCGGCCGGGCTCCCGGCTCCCCTCCGGAAGAGAGCTCGGCCCGGTGTTCCCCAACCGTCACCCTGGTGGCCAACACTTGGAAAGTTTGACCATGTCGCTCAAGTTGGCTACCAACTTCACTCTTCTTATCTCCACTTGGGCACGGCTCATAACCACCTCTTCCCGAACTGCCGGAAGATGGCGAGAAGTTGTACTGTTTGGCCGTGGACCCGGAATATGCCTCCGCCAACGGGCGGAAAAGGCCGCAGCGGCCACAGAGATCACACCGCGAGGTGGCCGACGAACTGCGCCGCCGGATCACGACCGGTGTGCTGCGGCCAGGTCAGCGCATGCCCACCCAGGCCAAGCTGGCCGTCGAGTTCGGTGTCGAACGCGGAGCCGTACGCCAGGCGCTGCGCATCCTGCAGTCGGAACACCTGCTCACCAACGTGTCCAAAGGGAGCCCGGCGACCGTCGCGTCCGGCCCGCAGCGGCCTCCGGCCGGCCCCGCCGTCCCGCCGCTGCCCACCACGGTCGCCCTCACCCCCCGTGTCACCGCCGCCTTCGGCGCCTCCCACGTGCGGATCGACGCCCTGTGCCTGACCGCCGTCTCGCTCACCATGGCCATCGGCGAACCGTTGCGGCAGATCCACGCCGGGCGACTGAAACCGGCCAAGGTCGACGTCCGCGTCCTGCTGCCCAGCCGCGACATCGACCTCGCCTTCCCCCTGCCGGTGGACGACGCCTCCGCCGCCGGCCGGCTGCGCCGGCGCTGGCTCGCCCAGCGCAACGCCCAGGGGCAGGTGCTCAGGCACAACCTGCTGGCCCTGCGCGCCACCCACGGCATCGACGTGCACATCGGCTTCCGCGCGCTGCCCTTCACCCCGCCGGTCAAGCTGTACCTGCTCAACGGCGCGGAGGCGCTGTTCGCGCACTACACGCTGCGACGGCGCGAGCAGGAGGTCGACCACGAACACCTTCAGCTGTACGACGCCGAGGGCACCCGGTCGATGCTGTTCGCCTTCGAGCAGGGCGCCGACCCGCGGGACACGACGTTCGTGGAGCAGTCCCGCCTGTGGTTCGACGCACTGTGGGAGACGATCAGTTCGGAGCTCACGCTCATGGACTGACGTGTCGCACGGGTCACAGGACGGGCCCCGCGAGCAGCATCGCCGGCACCACGGTCCCCACCGAACCGAGGGTCGGGTTCTTGGCCTTGATGCCGATGGTGAGCAGCATCAGGCCGACGATGCCCGCGGTGCCGTACTTCCACCGCACGAGTTGGTCCAGGCCGACGATGAAGACGGCTGACAGAAGAGCGAGAGCGGGAACGAAGATTCCCCCTTCGGACGGTTGCGGGCCGGCACGAGGACGAGTCCGTGGGCAAGTCCTCAGCCAACTCAACCGAGTTGGTAACCAACTATGCTGCAGTTGTCCCTGCTTGGCTGTTATCTATAAACAAGTTTCAAACAACTCCCTTTAGATGGATCAAAGTTGTAGCGTTTGGTTGTGACCCAGGAGAGCGTGGCCGTGAACGGCAGCAGAAGAAGCTCACCTCAGGAGATCGCCGACACCCTGCGGGAGCGGATCCGCACCGGTGTGCTCCAGCCGGGCGACCGCCTGCCCACCCAGGCCGAACTCGCCGAGGAGTTCGGAGTGGAGCGCGGCACCGTGCGCCAGGCGCTCCGGGTGCTCCAGGAGGACGGTCTGCTCAGCAACGTCACCAAGGGCAGCCCGCCGCGGATCGCCGTGCCCGCCCCGGCCCGTGCGGAGCCGCAGCCCACCATGGTCGGCCTCGCGCCGCGGCTCGTGGAGGCCTTCTCCGCCCGGCGGGTGCGGATCGACACCACCTGTCTGACCGCCGAGACCCTGATGATCGCCCTGGGTGAGCCCGTACGCCTGATCCACGAGGGCCGGCTGCACCCCGAGGCGATCGACGTGCGCATCCTGCTGCCGTCCCGGAACATCGCCCTGGCCTTCCCGGTGTCGGTGGACCGGGAGAGCGAGGACGACCCGGTCCACCAGCGCTGGCTCGCCCAGCGCAACGCCCAGGGACATGTGCTCAGGCACAACCTGCTGGCCCTGCGCGCCACCCACGGCATCGACGTCCGCGTGACCTTCCGCGCCCTGCCCTTCACCCCGCCGGTCAAGCTGTACCTGCTCAACGGCGCGGAGGCGCTGATGGCGTACTACATGATCGCCCGGCGCGAGGAGCGGGCGGACGACGCGACGCTGGACATGTACGACGTCCTGGGCACGGAGTCCCTGCTGTTCTCGTTCGACAGGCGCGGCGGGCAACGGGACGCGGCGTTCGTGGAGGAATCCCAGAAGTGGTTCGACGCCCTCTGGGAAACCATCACCACGGACCTGACACTCTCCTAATGACTTCTGATACGACACAGACCGAAGCGGTGACGGCCCGGACCGGAAACGAGACCGAGGAACTGCGGAACCTGATCGCGGGCGCCCGTGTCGTGCTCTGGGACTTCGACGGGCCGGTCTGCCGGCTGTTCGCCGGGCACTCGGCGAAGCGGGTGGCGGCCGGACTGGTGCAGTGGCTGGAGGGCCAGGGCCTGCACGGCCTGCTGACGGAGAGCGAACGGGAGTCGCCGGACCCGCAGGTCGTCCTGCGCGCCGTGGACCGCCGGCATCCCGGCAGCGTCCTCGTCACGAAGCTGGAGGCACGGCTGACCCAGGAGGAGATGCGGGCCGCCTCCTCCGCCTGGCCCACGCCGTACGCCGACGCGCTGATCCGCACCTGGACGGCACGGGGCTCCCGCCTGGCCATCACCACGAACAACTCGCCCCGCGTGGCACGCGCCTACCTGGACGGCCGTGGCCTCACCTCCTGCTTCTCCCCCCACGTCTACGGGCGCACCCAGGACCTGCAGCACCTCAAGCCGGACCCCCAGTGTCTGAACCGGGCACTGGACGCGACGGGCGCGACCCCCGCCCAGGCCCTGATGATCGGCGACACCCCCTCGGACCACGAGGCCGCCCAGAGGGCCGGCGTGCCCTTCCTCGGCTACGCCCGCAACGCCCGCAAGGAAAAGCTCCTCAGGGAAGCGGGCGCCACGGCGATCGTGGAGTCGCTGGAGCCCGTACTGCGCATCCTGCGGGCTCAGGTCTGAGCCATCAGCAGGGTGAAGACGACGGCCGCGTCGACCGTCGGCCCGGCATTGCGGGCTCGTACGCTGAGGGCGACCATGACCAGCAGAGCCGGTCCCAGCAGACCCAGCCCTGCCCGGACCTCGTGCGTGAACCTGACTGACCGCTTGAGGCGGCAGCCTCAAATGACTGCCACAGAAGGCGAAAAGGGCGGTTTGCTGTGGGCTGCTGGCGGTACGGTCAGGTGGTGGGCGAGGAACACGCGGGCGACAGCGGGGGCAGGGAGTTCCGCCGGGTCTCCGAGGAGCTGCGGTCCCGGATGGCGGACGGCACGTACCCGGTGCGCTCCTTCCTGCCCTCGCAGCGCGATCTCGCGGAGGAGTTCGGGGTCTCCCGGGACACCGTGCAGCGGGTGCTGCGGGAGCTGAGCAACGAGGGCTGGACCGAGGCCCGGCAGGGCAGCGGCATCCGCGTCATCAAGAACCAGCGGATACAGTCATCGACGGCCAAGGCCACACGGTCGCACCGGGGGGTCACGCTGGGGCCGCTCATCAGCGAGGCGTTCGAACAGCCCGAGGTGGCGCTTGACGTCTACACGCTGACGTTCGAGTCGCTGGACGCGCACATCAGGCTCCAGGCCGAACGGATCAGGGGCGGCTTCATCCAGCCCCGGAGCATCTCGCTGCGCGTGCTCCTGCCGACCACGTCGCTGCCGCTGCCCTATCCCCGGGCCATGGACGACGAGAACGCCCCCCGTCTGCGCGACCGCCTGATGGCCATCACGGAGCGTCACACAAAATCGCTGTGCAGCGTGCTGCGCGACCTGCGGACCGAGGAGCTGGTGCCCGCGGTCGACGTGCAGATCCGGCACGTACCGCTGACGCCGGCCTTCAAGCTGTACGTCCTCAACGGCGTGGAGGTCCTCTTCGGGCCGTACGAGGTGATCGAGCGTCCGGTGGTGCTCGAGACCGGAGAGGAGATCAGGGCCCTCGACGTGCTGGGGCTCGGGGCGACCCTTACGCACCACGTGCGCGACGCGGACCCCGATTCGCCGGGTTCGGTCTTCGTGACCTCGATGCAGGCGTGGTTCGGGTCCGTGTGGACCTTGCTGTCGGACTGAGCGGAACCACCGCGGTCTGCTCAGGGCTGTGCTGTAGCATGCCCGCACCACGTGAGCAACAGCTCGGTTTCCCACGTACAGCACGCAAGAGGTGGTGGGCAAGGCGACCTCGAGGTGCGACGCAGGCGGACGCACAGGCAGGGGCACACCACCCGTTGTGCCGACGTGAGGTGCGCTCCGGTCGTATTCATCATGCGTTTTGACGTACCTTTTGTCGTATTGGTGTTCTCGCCGGAGCACTTGAACAACTGGAGCGACCGTGGGCGCACCTCCCCCACCCCGTCCCGTTCTCGGGGAACGCGCCCTTCGCGACGTCCAGGCGTTCGTGCGGCTCGCCGTCGCACTGGGCCGGCCGAGCGGCGGCCACCACAACCAGAACCGTGTGCTCCCCCTGACGGAGCACATGGCGCGCCTGCTGCGCAGGGACACCGGCACGTCCGTGACGGTTCGGATCCGCCGTGCCCACGCGCTGCCCGTGGTGATCAGAACCTGGGAGGACGAGGCCGAGATCCTCGACGCCGTCAGAGGCGTGCTGCCCAACGTCCCGCAGTGCCTGCTCAAGCACGATTCGTTCGCCGTCCACAGCTATGTCGAGGGCGTCCCCCTCTCCAGCTTCTGCGCCAACGGCAAGCCGGTCGACACGCTGCTCGTCAAGGCGCTGGCGGAGCTGCTGGCCCGGATGACGCAGGTCCGCAGGGAGGCGCTGCCCCCGCTGCCGCCGGAGTGGCCGCGCAACGACAAGGACAGTCAGGCCTTCCTGCAGACACTGGCACGTCGAGCGGACCGGCAGATCAGGCGGCCCAATTGGCAGGCCTTCGGTGGGCTGTTCGCAGCCCTGGGCATCCCCGACGACGCCCTGATCCAGTTCGCCGAACGGGTGCCCGCCATGGCCAGGCGGCCGTACGGCCTGCTCCACGCGGACCTGCACCGCGACAACGTGATCATGTCCTACGGCGGTGATCCGGCCCTCATCTGCGTCGACTGGGAACTGGCGACCTACGGCGATCCTCTGCACGACCTCGCCACACACCTGGTCCGCATGCAGTACCCGGGCCACCAGTGGGACGAAGTGATCGACGCCTGGGCCCGAGCCATGTGCAGGATCCGCCCCGCGGCCGTCAACGGCATGGCCAGGGATCTGCGGCACTACGTCGCCTTCGAGCGGGCCCAGTCCGTCTACCCGGACGTGATGCGGGCTGCGAAGGCTCTGGAGGACGCGCCCGACCGGAAGAGCCTGGACGAGGCGACGGCCTGCGTGCGCCAGGCGCTGGAAGCGGGTGCCGAACCACTCGGGCTCAGAAACGTTCCGGACACGGCGGAGATCGAACGCGTCCTCTTCCGCTGGCGCGCCTCCCGGGCGGTGATGAGGAACGGTGGCGCGGGCCGGGCGCAGGCGGCGATCTCGTGGTCGTGGGACGCGCGCCTCCCGCAGCGGCACGACTTCCCCGCCTCCGCCGTCGACCACGCCCTGCTCGCCGAGGGAATGGCCCCGGCCGGCCGGGTGTTCAAGGGCACCGCACATCTCAACTCGGTGGTACACGTGCCCGGGTTCGCATCCCCGGTCGTGGTGCGCCGCAAGGTGGCGAACGTCTGCCGCCGTGAGCCGAGTTTCCTCAGCGAACACGCCGTACTGCGGGCCATCGAGCGGTCGGGCGTCGCGGTGGCGGCACCGAAGGCCCTCGCCCTGGGCCGCAGCCACCAGGGGCAGCCGTACGCCATCCACACCTACGTCGGCCCCGAGGACACCGACGGTCCGCCCAGCCACCCGGAGCACGGTCTGCGGCCGCACGAGGCCGACGCGCTCGTCGACCAGCTGTGTGCGCTGACGGGCGTGGACTACAGAGAACTGGATCCGGCCGCGGGCGAGGGGAGCTTCTTCGCCTGGCTGTGCGACCAACTGGTGATCCTGGTGGACAAACTGCCCAAGGAGTCGCGGCAGCTGGCCCGGCTTCTCGGCCTGCCCGACGCCCCCCGGCTCGGGCAGATCCTCTCCCGGTACCGGGTCAGCCCCCGCCGTCCGGCGCTCCTGCACGGCGACCTGAACCCGTGGAACCTGGTGCGCCGCGACGACACCCGCGCCCTCACCATCATCGACTGGGAGATGGCACTGATCGGCGACCCGTTGTACGACCTGGTCCGGCACATGCACCTTACGCCGACCCGCCCGGAGATCCGCGAACGCATGTTCAGCCGCTGGGAGCGCCGCCTGCCCGCCGAGTGCACCACCGGCTGGCGTCAGGACTGGCGTGTGTACCGCCGGCTCGAGACCGTGCGCTCCGCGTACGTGGACCTGGACCGCCTGGTGACCGGCGCGAGCCTGGACGCCCCCAACGTCCGCCGGGCCGTCGACTCGTACGCGATGACCCTCGCGGCGGCCACCGGGTTCCTCGGCCTGACCGTCCGTGCCACGGCGACCCCGTATCTTGCCCGCGTTCTGGTCTGAGGAGACCATGACAGGACCGGGAAACCGGTCTGTCCGCGGGCGTATGACGGCCCGTCGGTCCGGTCGACGCAGGGCGGGGGAGGGTCGCGCATGGCCGCAGGGACCAGAGCACCGGACGAGGGGGGCGTCGGACGGCTGCGCCGACTGCAGGAGCGCTACGAGTCACTGATCACGCGCGTCCTGCTGCTCGGCATCTTCGCCACCGGCCTGATCGCCCAGTTCGTCAAGCCGGTCGGAGACGCCCTGGAGGGCAAGGCCTACCTGGGCGGCGCACTGCTCAGCCTCGTCGGCTACGTGCTCTACGACCAGGTCAAGGAGTTGAGTGCGGCGGTCAAGGTGCCAGCTCGCGCACTGGTGAACTCCAATGAGCTGAGGACCTTCGTCAGCGAGGCCTTCCAGGCCCGCAAGGTCGAGATCAGCTTCCTCGGCTACACGGGCGAGACGCTCTACAACGCGCTGTACCACCGCCTCGAGGACCTCTTCGACAACCCGGGACCCACCCGGCGGGTCTCCATCCGCATGCTGGTCCCCGACTTCGGCCTGCCGATGACCGTGCCGTCCCGGGTCGGGGCGAACGACACCCCGGAGGACGACGCCGACTTCCGCAAGCGCATGGAGGAACGCTGCCGCGAATACGACAGCATCCTGTCCGAGCTGTCGGAACGGCTCACCGCGACCAGCGGAGTGGCTGTCGAGTGCGAGTACCGCCTCTACCCCGGCATCCCGCGAGACAAGATCTGCATCTTCAACCGGCAGCGCGTCCTGCACGGCCTGTACGACCTCTCCGCGCGGATGCGTCTGCGGCACATGGGGCCGGAGTTCTACGACCCCAAGGGTTTCAAGACGGACCTCAACGTCTGGTCCCGCGAGGGCACGGCCGCCGCCGAGGCGGCCGTCTCCACCTGGAACAAGCACTTCGACGACCTGTGGGCCCTCGCCAAGGCTCCGCCCTGGCGCCGGCAACCGGCCCCCTGACACCCGCCCGCGCCCGCGTGGGCTCCTGCCATGGAGGACACGGGCACGCCCGGACGAGGCTGAGGGGCGCCAGACGAGGAAGCCATCCCTGCTCCTTCCGTATGGACCGTGCCTTGTCGGCGGTGCGCGGGAGGCGCACGAGCAGGTCGTCGCCCAGCCGGTGCATGGTGTTGTCCGTGCCCGCGCCCGCGGGCGACAACGGCAGGTCGGCCCACTCCGGGCGCTGTGCCTTCAGCAGTGACCGGACCAGCGTCTCGTCGACCGGGATCTCGTCCTCGTGAAGCGCCGTGCCGGGAGTCTCGACAGGTGGACGGAGGAAGGCCAGTGATTTTCCGTTGGACCTACCTCTTCGCCGCGGACGGGCAGACGCTGACGTCGGACTCCACGGTGCGGTTCCGTGAGCGGCAGGAGGCCGAGACGGAACTGGCCGCCCACGGGTACGTGGTGGAGGACGTTCGCGACGCGCCCGACCGGCCGGGCCGGGAACTCGTCTTCGTCGCGCGACGCCCGTGAGCCGCCCCGGCGGGAAACCGTCACGCGTACGGGGAACGACGGGTGCGGTGCCGGACAGGAGCAGTGCCGACGGGCGCAGTGCCGGACGTGCGGTCGAAGCGGACACGTGACACACTCTTGCAAGCAGCTTGCTTGCATTTGTTAGCAGGAGTGGTGCAAGGTGGAGGCATGGCATCGCTCAACGTCGGCAATCTCGGTGAGTACCTGCGCGAGCAGCGGCGCAACGCGCAGCTGTCGCTGCGGCAGCTCGCCGATGCCGCCGGGGTGTCCAATCCGTACCTGAGCCAGATCGAGCGCGGGCTGCGCAAGCCGAGCGCGGAGGTGCTGCAGCAGGTCGCCAAGGCGCTGCGGATCTCCGCCGAGACGCTGTACGTGCGGGCCGGCATCCTCGACGCCGAGCGGGACCGGGACGACGTGGAGACGCGCGCCGTCATCCTCGCCGACCCCTCGCTGAACGAGCGGCAGAAGCAGGTGCTGCTCCAGATCTACGAGTCCTTCCGCAAGGAGAACGGGTTCGGGACCGCGAAGACGGACGACGGCACCGGCGACACCACCGGGCACGGCGACCGCACGGCCGACGGCGGCAGTGGTGGCGGCGGCGGAAACATACGCACCGGCACCGATCCGGAAACGGCTCCCACCGAGCGACGCCGCACCCGTACGTCCGACGGCGATGACGCCGATCCGCGGCACACGGCCGGCTGATCCGGTGATTTCACGACCGCACGGTCCAGCAGGGCCGCGCAGCCGGCTCCTTCGGCCGCGACAACCCAAAACCCTCAGCCACAAGCAATCCGGGAGGACCATCACCATGGCCATCACCGACGACCTGCGCAAGACCCTCAGCGACCCCAAGCCGCTCTACTTCGCCGCGGGCACCGCGGACCTGGCCCTGCAGCAGGCCAGGAAGGTGCCCGCCCTGGTGGAGCAGCTGCGCGCCGAGGCCCCGGCCCGTATCGACGCGGTGCGCAACACCGACCCGAAGGCCGTCCAGGAGCGGGCCACCGCCCGCGCCAAGGAGGCCGGTGCCCGGGTCAGGGAGACGCAGGAGAACCTCCAGACCAAGGTCACCGAGTTCCTGAACTCCTTCGACTCCGACCTGAAGAAGTTCGGCGCCAACCTCGACTCCGACCTGAAAAAGCTCGGCGAGACCGCCCAGGACTTCGCCCTGCGCGGTGTCGGCGTCGCCGCCGAGTACGCCGTGAAGGCCCGCGAGACCTACGAGAAGGTCGCCGAGCACGGCGAGCAGACCGTGCGGACCTGGCGCGGCCAGGCCGCCGAGGGCATCGAGGACATCGCCGAGGGCATCGAGGGCATCGCCGGGAGCGTCGAGGACGTGGCCGAGGATGTCGAGGAGCTCGCCATCGCCGTCGAGCCCAAGACCGAGCCGGCCGGGGTCAGGACCGAGCCCGTCGGGGTCGAGGAGGACAAGCCCGCCGCGGTCCTGGTCGAGCCCGACGCCGCCAAGAAGGCCCCCGTCAAGAAGTCCCCGAACGGCCGGAAGACCCCGTCCACCGCGAAGAAGACCACCCCGCCCGCCAAGTAGGCGCGGCGTGGCGAAGGACAGAGAACGGACCGGGCACTCCTCGAGTGCCCGGTCCGTTCTCAGGGATACGCGGCGGCCGGACACGGGTACGGTGGCTGTACAGAGGACTCGACCCGGATGGTGGGCATTGTGCTGATGACGGCGTTCGGCGGCTTCCTGTCGCTGCTCTACCTGGCGATGCTGGTGCTCGCCGTGGTGGCCCTGGTGATGGCCGCCCTGTACCGGGACGACGCGTACCGCGCGGCCGACAAGAAGAACAAGGGCTTCTGGCTGATCATCCTGGGTGTCACGGTCGCGGTGAACCTGCTGGTGCCGATGCTCTTCCTGCAGATCGCGGGCCTTGTCGCCACGATCGTCTTCTTCGTGGACGTCCGCCCCGCGCTCAAGCAGGTCTCGGGCGGTGGCTTCGGCCGTCGCGGCAGCAGCAGCGACGGCCCGTACGGGCCCTACAACGGCGGTCGGTGACCGCCCGGCGCCGGTCGCCTACGGCTCCCGGTCCAGCAGGACCACCGCCACGTCGTCGGTGAGCTCGCCGCCGTTGAGCCCGCGCACCTCGTTCACCGCTTCCCGCAGCAGGTCCTCGCCGCGCAGGCCCTGGGCGAGCTGGCGGCGGACCAGCTCCACCATGCCGTCCTGGCCGAGCCGTTCGCCGCCCTCGCCGACCCGGCCCTCGATCAGGCCGTCGGTGTAGAGCATCAGGCTCCACTGGGCGCCCAGCTCCACCTGCATCCGGGGCCAGCGGGCGCCGGGCAGCAGGCCGAGGGCGGGGCCGTTGTTGTCGTACGGCAGCAGCCTGGCCGGCCGGCCCGGGGCGATCACCAGCGGTGACGGGTGACCGGCCAGGCACAGGCCGGCCCGGCGCCCGTCGGGCGCGATGTCCACCGTGCACAGCGTGGCGAAGATCTCCTCGTCGGAGCGTTCGTGTTCCAGCACCTGCTGCAGCGTGTTCAGCAGCTCGTCCCCGCACAGCCCCGCCAGCGTCAGTGCCCGCCAGGCGATGCGCAGCTCCACGCCGAGCGCCGCCTCGTCGGGACCGTGCCCGCAGACGTCGCCGATCATGGCGTGCACGGTGCCGTCGGGGGTGCGGACGGCGTCGTAGAAGTCGCCGCCGAGCAGCGCGCGCGAGCGGCCGGGGCGGTAGCGGGCGGCGAAGCGCAGCGTGGAGCCGTCCAGCAGCGGGGTCGGCAGCAGGCCCCGCTCCAGGCGGCGGTTCTCCTGCGCGATCAGCCTGCCCTCGGCGAGCCGGCGCTCGGCGGTGTCGGACCGCTTGCGCTCCACCGCGTACCGGATCGCGCGGCTCAGCAGCCGCCCGTCCAGCTCGTCGCGGACGAGGTAGTCCTGGGCGCCCACCCGCACCGCCTGGGCGCCGCGCTCGGCGTCGCCGGAGGCGGTCAGCGCCAGGACGGCGTGCCGGGGCGCGAGCTCGAGCACCCGCTTGAGCACGGCGAGTTCGTCGTCGGCGCCGGCGGACCGGCCGGACGCGGGCAGCGCGAGGTCCAGCAGGATGCAGTGGACGTCGTCGGTGAGCAGCCGCGCGGCCTCGGTGAGGTTGCGGGCCGTACGGATCCGGACCGGCTTGCCGGAGGAGTCGACCAGCTCGGGCACGATCGGCGAGCCGCCGGGATCGTCCTCGATCAGCAGCAGCGTGAGAGAGCCGCCGGCGGCGAGGGCGGTGTCGCGGTTGCCCTTCTCGACCGCCGTCTCTGTGCGCGGGGCCGGTCCTGCTGAAGCGCCGCCGCCGTGGGAAGCGGTCTGCGCCTGGCCACTGTCCGCGGCCGGGAGCACTCTCTGCCGCGGTACGGGCACGGGCATCGTCCTGGGTTCCTTCCCTCCCCCCGGGGGGTGATGGGCACGAGGGACCTCGCTCCACCGACGGGGACCATAGCGGTAGTCGGCGCCCCAGCGGAATGGTGTGAGGCACGTCGCTCGGCGTTCGGCCGTCGGCATATACCGCGATATCCGACGGAGTTGGACAGGCCGACAGCGGGGATGGGATGACGAAGGTCACGTGCCGCCCGGATTCGGCCGCGCACCGGCGTGCGATGAATCACGTGGCCGGGGCCACCGGCCCCGGGCGCCCCGCGAGAACCTCAGCCCTGGTCCGGCCGTACGACGCCCAGAATCGGCATCGAACCCGCCCCCGCGAGCGTCACCGTCCGCCCCGGCCGCGGAGCGTGGACGATCGTGCCGTCGCCGACGTACATCGCCACATGGCTCGCGTCGCCGTTGTAGATGATCAGGTCGCCGGGCCGCATGCCCCTGATGTCCACGTGCCTGAGCCGCTTCCACTGCTCCTGCGAGGTGCGCGGGACGGGACGGCCGGCCGCCGCCCAGGCCTGCGAGGTGAGCCCGGAGCAGTCGTACGACTTCGGGCCCTGGGCGCCCCACTCGTAGGGCTTGCCGAGCTGGGCCGTGGCGAACTCGACCGCCTTCCTGCCGGCCTCGGAGGCCTTGCCCTCGATCTCCTCGAGGATTCCGGTGTCCAGCCAGGCCGTCTGCGCCTGGTCGGCGGCCTGCCGCTCCAGCTCGGCGAGGCGCTCACGCTGCCGCTTCTCCAGCGTGGCCTCGAGCCGCTCGGCCTCCTTGATGCGCTGCTCGATCCGCTTCTTGGCCGTGGCCTTGGCCTTGCGGGTCGCCTCCAGCTTCCGCAGGTGGTCGGCGGCGTCCTCCGCGTACTGCTTCAAGTCCTGCTGGATGCGGGCCGTTTCCTCGATCAGGGCCTTGGTGGCCCGCTCGCCCTGCAGTACCCGGCCGGCGCCGTCGAGGAAGACCTGCGGGTCGCCGCCGAACATCAGCTGGGCCTCGGGCGGCAGGCCGCCCATGCGGTACTGGGCGCGGGCCGCGGCACCGGCACGTTCCTTCAACTCGTCCAGTTTCCGCTGCTTTTCGGTGATGTCCCGGTTCAGCTCGGCGATCTCGGCGGACTGCTTCCTCGTCTTCTCCTTGGCCGAGTTGTAGGCGTCGGTGGCGACGGCCGCGTCGTGGTAGAGCTCGTCCAGCTTGACGCGGACCGCTTCGAGGTCCTCGTCCGGGGGGAGCGTGGCCGACGGGGAGGAGGGGGAGGAGGACGGCGTCGGTGCCGGGTCGGGCAGCGCGCTCGCGAACGCCGTGCCCGGTGCGCCCAGCAGGGTGACCGCGCAGACCACGGTCACGGCCGCCGCGAGCACGGTGCGCCTGCCCCGTTCCATATCCGCCCCACGTTATTAACCGTCAGTAACTTACGGTGCCCGGGGGATCCTGCCACGCTTTGACGCGGAGCGACAGAGGCAGGGCCCTCCCGTGGCGATCTCCCGCATGGCGATTTCCCGCGTGTCGATCTCCCGCGTGTCGATCTCCCGTCTGTGCGACGAACGGCTCACGAAGATCGTTCCCTGGGCGGTGGGGCGAAGGATCCGGGCCGGCCACACGGCGCCAACGCCTCCCACCGCACCGTCACCTCGCCCTGCCGCCACCTCGCCGGCCCGTCCGCCACCGGCCAGTGGGCCGCGAGGTCGCGCACCGCGCGGATCCAGCGCTGGCGGGCGCCGTAGGAGGCGTAGGGCGCGGCGGCCGCCCAGGCGCGGTCGAAGTCGCGCAGGAAGGCGTGTACCGGCTCGCCGGGGACATTGCGGTGGATGAGCGCCTTCGGAAGGCGTTCGGCGAGGTCCGACGGGCGGTCCAGGGAGCCGAGACGGGTGGCGAAGGTGACCGTGCGGGGGCCCTCCGGGCCGAGCGCCACCCACACGTGCCGGCGCCCGACCTCGTCACAGGTGCCCTCGACGAGCAGGCCTCCGCGCGAGTGCTCGTCCGCCGGGGCGAGCCGTGCGCACAGCCGCTCCCAGACGGCGGCGACCTCCGACTCGTCGTACTGCCGCAGCACGTTCGCCGCGCGGATGAGGTGCGGGCGTTGCGGGACCGGCACCTCGAAGCCGCCGTGCCGGAAGACCAGCCCGTCCCGCTCGTACGGCTTCGCGGCCGTGACCCGGGCCGGTTCGATCTCCACGCCCACCACACGCGCGCGTGGTGCCGCGGTGCGCAGGCGGTGCAGCAGTTCGACCGCCGTCCAGGGGGCGGCGCCGTAGCCGAGGTCGACGGCCACCGGATCGGCGGCCCGCCGCAGCTCGGCGCCGTGCACGGCCGCGATCCAGCGGTCCATGCGGCGGAGCCGGTTGGGGTTGGTCGTCCCGCGCGTCACCGTTCCCACGACGGGGGTCCCCCCGCTCGAGCGGAGCCGAGAGCGGGGGAGGGTCGCTGCGCGGGATGTCATGCATATGAGGGTATGGGGGCGCGGGACGCCGGCCGCCCGGACGTAACGCACCCCACACAGTACCCCACACAGCACGCGCGCGTGGGGCACGGCGCGCGGCACGGGTACGCGCAGCGCGCGGGCGACTCCGGTAATGATTCGGCAAAGGACCCCGTAGCGGAAATGGGAACCGCCCTTTCCGGCGTTACCTCCCGAGGGGCGCCCGGCGCGCTCCGCCCGGCATGCCCGCAGCGAGGAAGGAACGCCACGTGAGCCAGTACGTCAGCAGGCTCGGGCGTCGTTCCCAGGCGACGGCCTCCCGGCTGCGGCTGTACCGCCGCCCCCGCCGCGTGGCCATGCTCTCCGTGCACACCTCACCGCTGCACCAGCCCGGCACGGGCGACGCCGGCGGCATGAACGTCTACATCGTGGAGCTCGCCCAGCGCCTGGCCGCCCAGGGCGTCGAGGTGGAGATCTTCACCCGGGCCACCGCGGGGGGCCTGCCGCCCGCCGTCGAGCTCGCCCCCGGCGTCCTCGTCCGGCACGTCGACGCCGGCCCCTACGAGGGCCTGGCCAAGGAGGACCTGCCCGCCCAGCTGTGCGCCTTCACGCACGGCGTGATGCAGGCCTGGGCCGGCCACCGCCCCGGCCACTACGACCTCGTCCACTCCCACTACTGGCTCTCCGGCCACGTCGGCTGGCTCGCCGCCCAGCGCTGGGGCGTCCCCCTGGTGCACGCCATGCACACCATGGCCAAGGTCAAGAACGCCAACCTGGCCGACGGCGACACCCCCGAGCCCGCCGCCCGCGTCATCGGCGAGATTCAGATCGTCGACGCCGCCGACCGGCTGATCGCCAACACCGAGGAGGAGGCCGCCGAACTCGTACGGCACTACAGCGCCGACCCCGCCAAGGTCGCCGTCGTGCACCCCGGCGTGAACCTCACCCGCTTCCGCCCGGCCGACGGCCGCGCCGCCGCCCGCGCCCGCCTCGGCCTGCCGCAGGACGCCCTGGTCCCGCTCTTCGCCGGCCGCATCCAGCCGCTGAAGGCCCCCGACGTGCTGCTGAGGGCCGTGGGCACCCTCCTCGACGAGCGCCCCGAGCTGCGCTCCCGCATCGTCGTGCCCGTCGTCGGCGGCCCGAGCGGCAGCGGCCTCGCCAAGCCGGAGGGCCTGCAGAAGCTGGCGGCCCGGCTCGGCATCGCCGACGTCGTACGGTTCCACCCGCCCGTCGGGCAGGACCGGCTCGCCGACTGGTTCCGGGCCGCGTCCGTGCTGGTCATGCCCTCCTACAGCGAGTCCTTCGGCCTGGTCGCGATAGAGGCGCAGGCGGCCGGCACCCCGGTGCTCGCCGCCGCGGTCGGCGGACTGCCGGTCGCCGTGCGCGACGGCGAGACCGGATTCCTGGTCCAGGGCCACGACCCGGCCGCCTACGCGCGCGTGCTGCGCGCCTTCGCCGACGAGCCGCACCTCGCCGACCGGATGGGCGCCGCCGCCGCCCGGCACGCGCGTTCCTTCGGCTGGGACGTCTCGGCGGCGGCCACCGCCGACGTGTACACGGCCGCGCTGCAGTCCCACCGGCGTCGCGTACGCTCCCCCCATGGGCAACGCCAAGGGTGACGCAGAGCAGCAGCGCGCGACGCAGGTCATCGAGGAGGTCCTGAAGGACGCCGAACTGGAGTGGGAGAGCCCCCGGTCCGGCACCTACGTGGTGAAGCTCCCCGGCACCCGCAAACTCTCCACCACCCTGCAGATGATCGTCGGCCGCCACTCCCTCTCCCTCAACGCCTTCGTCATCCGCCACCCCGACGAGAACGAGTCCGGCGTCCACCGCTGGCTGCTGGAGCGCAACCTCAAGCTGTACGGCGTGAGTTACGCCGTCGACCGGCTCGGCGACGTCTACGTCACCGGCCGGCTGCCACTGGCCGCCGTCACCGCCGACGAGGTCGACCGCCTCCTCGGCCAGGTCCTGGAGGCGGCCGACGGCAGCTTCAACACCCTGCTGGAACTCGGCTTCGCCTCCGCGATCCGCCGGGAGTACGCCTGGCGGGTGTCGCGCGGCGAATCGACGCGCAACCTGGACGCGTTCGCCCACCTGGTGCAGCGCCCGTCCGCCTGACCCCGGGTCCGTACCGGCGAGACGACCAGGAAGTCGTCGGGCTCCCTGACTTCAATCGATGATGCGGCGTACCGGCTGCCCCGTAGTGCGGGCGATGGTCTCGAAACCCGAGTCCTGGTGGAGCACGGTCAGCTTGTGGTGCTGAGCTGTGACGGCCACGAGGAGGTCGACCGGACTCGCGCACTGGTGCCAGCCGCGGTCCGCGAGTGCGTGCTGCAGTGCGGCGCTGTCCCCCCAGGCCGAGTCACGCATCGGGTAGTACGGGAAGGTCTCCCGCAGGAGTCCGTCCGCCTCGTAATAGGCCGGCCTGCCTCCCACCGCCCGCAGGTACTCCTGCCGCACGGGTTCGCACAGGCCGACCAGTCCGGAGGCGACCAGCTGGTCCCAATCCGCCCCGGTCTGGCCCCGGTAGAAGCGGATGAGAGCGCTGGTGTCGGCGAGGAATGCCTCACTCACGCGGCGTGTTCGTCCTCGTCCGTGGTCGTGGACGAAGAAGCGACAGGCGGCTCTTCGATGACCGAGAAGTCGATCTCTCCCTGGGCGACCATCTGCCGCATCCGTTCCACCGCCGCGGCCCGTCGGCGACGATCGGCGATCTCCCGGAGTGCGGCGTTCACCGTGTCCTTCTTCGTGCTGGTGCCGAGGTGACGTGCGGCTTCGGTCAAGGCCTCGTCGTCGAGGTCGATCACTGTGCGGGACATGGCACCCCCAAGGTGCGTATATACATTTTCAGAAAAAGATATCACGGGGGAGAAGTCGCACGATCGATGTCGACGTCATGCCGAAGGCCGGGGCGGCCCTGGGTCGGGGAGCCGTCCTGGCCGCACCGCTGGTGACTCAGGGCGCGGGCCTTCGGGAGGTCAGGGTGTCTGTTCCGGCACGGGATCGGACACAAGTGTTCGCCGGTGCTCCGTGGCGGTGGCCGTCTCGTCCTCCTTCGGCAGGCGTCGCATCAGGACCCCGTAGCCGACGGCGGCGGCCGTGCCGACGGCGGCGCACATCCCCCACAGCCACTCCGCGCCGAGCCGGTCGATGACGGCGCCGGACATCAGGGGCGCGATCAGCGCTGCCAGCGACCAGGACAGGGTGTAGACGCCCTGGTAGCGCCCGCGCCCGTGCACCGGGGAGAGCCGGACGACCAGCCCGGTCTGGGTCGGCGCGTTGATCATCTCGCCGAGGGTCCACACGCACACCGTGAGGGCGAAGACGCCGACCGATCCGGCGAAGGCGGTGAGCCCGAAGCCGTATCCGGCGAGCAGGGCGGAGACGATCAGCAGCCGCCCGGGGTCCCGGTGCTGGATGAGACGGGTGACCGGGATCTGCAGGGCGACGATCAGGACGCCGTTGACGGCGATGGCCATGCCGTAGTCGGCGGGCGTGAACCCGGCCCGGCCCATGGCGATGGGCAGCCCGACGGCCCCCTGCTGGAAGACGAGGGCGATGAGGAAGGACGCCCCGACGACGCCCATGAACCGCCCGTCCCGCAGAACCGTCCACAGGCGGACGTCCTCACTCCCGGTCCCGTGGCTCTCGTCCTGCCCGGACCCCGGCCGGGACTCGGGCAGCTTCACGAAGACGAGGATCGCGCAGGCCATCGTCATCCCGGCCTCGACCAGGAAGCCGGCGAGGTAGCTGACCTCGGCGATGAAGCCGGCGGCCATGGAGGAGACGGCGAAGCCGAGGTTGATCGCCCAGTAGTTGAGCGAGAAGGCCCGCACCCGGTCCTCGGGCCGCACGATGTCGGCCATCATCGCCTGCACGGCGGGCCGCGAGGCGTTGGAGGCCACGCCGACGAGGAAGGCGACGGCGGCGATGGAGGCGGGATCGCGCACGAACCCGAGCGCCGCGACGGAGACGGCGGTGGACGCCTGGGCCACGAGCAGCGTCGGCCGCCGCCCGAGCCGGTCGGCCATCACACCCCCGGCGAGCGAGGAGACGACCCCGCCGAGCCCGTGCAGCGCGACGACCAGACCGGCGTACGAGGCCGAGTAGCCGCGGTCGAGCGTCAGGTACAGCGCCATGAAGGTGGCGACGAAGGCGCCGAGCCGGTTGACGAGGGTGCTGGTCCACAGCCACCAGAACTCACGGGGAAGCCCGGAGACGGTCTCGCGGGCGGCACGTCTGAGACGGGTGGGGGACATGGAGGACCTCGGACGTAAGCGGCTGTGCTGGCGAGCACAACTTACATGGGGGACCCTCTGTCACCCCACTCAATTAACCGGCCCCTTCATTTACTCCCGACCACGCACCATGCGCCCACC
>NZ_POTZ01000859.1 GCF_003236365.1 Streptomyces sp. NTH33 | reverse complement strand
GTGAGCTTGAGGATCGTTGTCACTGTGAAGTACGTGCCCGACGCCACCGGCGACCGGCACTTCGCCGAGGACCTGACCGTCGACCGGGACGACGTGGACGGGCTGCTCTCCGAGCTGGACGAGTACGCCATCGAGCAGGCGCTGCGGATCGCCGAGAACGCCGACGACGACGTGGAGGTCACCGTCCTGACGGTGGGCCCGGAGGACGCCCGGGACGCGCTGCGCAAGGCGCTGTCCATGGGCGCCGACCAGGCCGTGCACGTCGAGGACGAGGACCTGCACGGCACCGACGCCCTCGGCACCTCGCTGGTGCTGGCCCGGGCGATCGAGAAGGCCGGGTTCGACCTGGTGATCTGCGGCATGGCCTCCACCGACGGCTCCATGGGCGTGGTGCCGGCCCTGCTGGCCGAGCGGCTGGGCGTGCCGCAGGTCACGCTGCTGTCCGAGGTGGCGGTCGGGGACGGCACGGTCACCGGCCGCCGCGACGGCGACGCCGCCTCCGAGCAGCTGCGGGCCTTGCTGCCGGCGGTGGTGTCGGTGACCGACCAGTCGGGCGAGGCCCGCTACCCGTCGTTCAAGGGCATCATGGCGGCCAAGAAGAAGCCGGTGGTCTCCTGGGACCTGTCCGATTTGGACCTCGACGCCGGCGAGGTCGGCCTGGCGAACGCCTGGACGAAGGTCGAGGCGGCCGCGGAGCGTCCGGCCCGCAGCGCGGGCACGATCGTCAAGGACGAGGGCGAGGGCGGCCGGCAGCTCGCCGAGTTCCTCGCGAGCCAGAAGTTCATCTAACGGCGCCGTCCGCCGCCCCGTCCCGCATCCTTCGCACGCAGGAGAGAAGAAGTCCCATGGCTGAAGTCCTCGTCTTTGTCGACCACGCAGGCGGCGCCGTCCGCAAGCCCACCCTGGAGCTGCTGACCCTGGCCCGCCGCCTGGGCGAGCCGGTCGCCGTCGCCCTGGGCAGCGGCGCCGCCGACACCGCCGGTGTGCTCGCCGAGCACGGTGCGGTGCGGGTGCTGACCCACGAGGCCGCCGAGTACGGCGCGTACCTGGTGGTGCCGAAGGTGGACGCCCTGCAGGCCGCGGTCGAGCAGGTGTCCCCGGCGGCCGTGCTGGTCTCCTCCTCCGCCGAGGGCAAGGAGATCGCCGCCCGCCTGGCGCTGCGCCTCGGTTCCGGCCTGATCACCGACGCCGTCGACCTGGCGGCGTCCGGCGAGGGCCCGGTGGCCACCCAGTCGGTGTTCGCCGCCTCGTTCAGCACCACCTCCCGGGTCACCCGGGGCATCCCGGTCATCACGGTCAAGCCCAACAGCGCCGCCGTGGAGCCGGCTCCGGCCGCGGGCGCGGTCGAGGCCCTGAACGTCACGTTCTCCGGGCAGGCCACCGGCACGAGGATCACCGGCCGTACCGCCCGCGAGGCGACGGGGCGTCCGGAGCTGACCGAGGCCGCGATCGTGGTCTCCGGCGGCCGGGGCGTGAACGGCGCGGAGAACTTCGCGCTCATCGAGGCGCTGGCCGACTCCCT
>NZ_POTZ01000858.1 GCF_003236365.1 Streptomyces sp. NTH33 | reverse complement strand
GCGCGGCCGGGGTGGGCGGCAGGGGGCGGCGGGCGCGGACGTCGAGCAGCAGGGGGCCGGCGGTCTGGGTGTCGAGGCCGAGCTGGTCGCGGAGCACGGCGAGCAGGGCGACGTCGGCCTCGGCGTGGGCGGCGGCCGCCGCCAGGTCCCGGGCGGTGTCCAGGACCGCCTGGGGCTTGAGGAGGGCCTGCACGGGGCCCCACTGCAGGAGGCAGGCGGCCCTGCCCTCGCTGTCGGTGGTGGAGCGGATCCAGCAGGTGTGGTCATCGGGAGGCGTGGCCATGATCTTCTTTCCGGCCGATGGGCTCCGGCCATTCGAACTGACGGGTAGGGCGGGTCTCGCGCGGGCGCGCGCCTGCGTTCCGCGCGCGCGATCGCAGACGCGCGCCCGCGCGGGGCTGGTCTACCGGAGGTCCTCCTTCGGGTGGTCGGTGGTGGGCAGCGCGTCGATGGCGAGGCAGACGCTGAGGTCGTCGTCGCGGGTGACTCTGTGCCGGCGCAGAGCCCTGAAGGCGCGCTGCAGGAAGCCGGTGGCCAGGTAGATGAGTCCGGCGAGGGCGGCGATGACGATCAGGCCGAGCAGGGCGGCGCAGCCTCCGATGGCGGAGATGATCAGGACCTGTTCGGGGGTCATCATCGGGCGCTCCGTCCGCGGTGGCGGTCGGTGAGGTCGCGGATGGCCTCGCGGGTGAGGAGGGCGGTGGCGAGGGCGCCGAGGGCGGTCCACCACCAGTTGCTGTGCAGGGCGGTGTAGACGGTGGAGGCGGTGGTGGCGGTGCCGAGCAGGGCCACGGTGGCGATGGCGCGCACGGTGGGCACGGGGCTGGTCCTTCGGGTGTCGTGGCTGATGCGGTAGCCGGAGCTGACCAGGTGCAGCTCGACGTGGTCGGCGACCTGGTCGTAGTCGAACGGTGCGGTCGGGTCGGTGGTGAGCCACCAGTCCTCGAGGGCCGCGGCGACGACCTGGCGGTGCGGTGGGATGGCGGGGCGGGTCATCGCTGCAGGCTCCTGAGCTGGTTGCGCATGGTGCTGTCGGTGAGGTGGCCGGAGGCGACGCAGTCGGGTACGCCGCATCCGGGTCTGACGTAGCCGTCGGGGTCGCGGCCGTGCCGCATGCGGAACGCGACCCGCAGGGCGGACTCTTTGCGGCCGTGCTTGCCGGGGCGGCAGATCTGGGGCATACGGCCGGCCCACGGTCCGGTCCAGCGCGCGTGGCCGCCTGCGTAGGGCTCGGCGTACAGGGCGTAGGACTCCTCAGGCGTGCGGCAGGGCCGTGGGCGGTCGGGTACGGGGATGTTCTCGGCTCGCCGTATCTCGGCGATGGTGTTCGGGGAGCCGCCGCCGAGAGCGGCGCGGACCTGCGGGTAGGTGGCGCCAGCGCGCAGCAGCTCGGCGATGACGGTGTCTCGGGCCGGGGTCATCGCTGCCACCTGACGGGCCGGACGCCGATGCGGTGGCGGTGGTGGGGGCGGACCGCCGGTTTGGACTTCGGGTTGGGGCAGGTGGCGGCGTGGGCCATGTACAGG
>NZ_POTZ01000857.1 GCF_003236365.1 Streptomyces sp. NTH33 | reverse complement strand
GGCCGCGCGAGGTGCTACGGGGACGGGCCGGTGTCCGGGGCGTCCGGGCCGCTGGCTAGGCTCCGGCCTCATGGGCGAACTCATCCATTTCTTCGTAGGTCTGCACATCGTCGGCATCGCCGCGCTGCTCGGCGGTTTCCTCACCCAGGTGAAGGCGATGGGCCAGGGCACGGCCCGGTTCGTGCCCGCCATGCTGCACGGCGCGCTGACCATGCTGGTCACCGGTGTCGTCCTGGTCGGGCTCAACGAGGCCAACAGCCACCACGTGAACAACATCAAGATCGGCGTGAAGCTGGCGCTGCTGATCGTGATTCTCGCCCTGGTCTACGTCAAGCGGGACGAGGAGAAGGTGGACAAGGGCATGTTCGGCCTGGTGGGCCTGGCGACCACGGCGAACATCTTCATCGCCGTGCTGTGGACGTGACGCTCAGCGCGGCGCCCTGAGTTCCGCGCGCGCGTCCAGCACCGCCCCGGCGGCGACCGCCAGCCACGCCGCCACCGCGATCCACAGCAGCACCTCCCCGAGCCCCCGCAACGGGACGTCCGCGGCGGCCGCGAGGGACAGGCCCGCCGCCGCCGTCATGCCCAGGGGGAACACGGTCGACCAGCGGCGTACGTCGTAGCTCAGCCGGGGCCGTACCAGCTCGGCGAGTGCCAGTACGGCGTACCAGCACAGGTCGAGTACGAACAGCGCGAGGGTCACCGTCCGCAGCACACCGCGGTCGTCGTTGTCCCACAGGTACGGGCCACCGCTGCCGACGGCGATCAGCTTCGCGCCGGCGAGCGCCGAGATCGCCAGCGCCCCGCCCGCGACCCAGTGGTCCCCGTGTCCCTCGAGCACCTGCCGCAGGTCGAAGCAGCCCAGGGCGAAGACGTAGAGCGCGAGCCCGAGCCAGAAGAACACCAGCGCCGTGTGCGCCAGCCATGCCGTGCCCTCCGCCTTGGCCAGGGTGGCGCCGAGCACGGCCAGGCCCTCCGTGGCCACGCAGCTCAGGAACACCGCCCCGGGCATGGGCCGCCGGGAGTTCCGGACCCCCAGCACGATGAGCCCCGGCCACAGCACGACGGCCAGCGCGAGCAGTGCCCCGGCGAGGGGCTGCCACCCCAGCGCCGAGAAACGGGTGCCGAGCACGGTCGTCGCGGCGACGGCGGTGAGCGCGGCGGGCGTCCCCGCCTCGGTCCTCCACCGCGGCCGGTCGCCCAGCAGCCGTACGACGAAGTCCGCGGCCAGCGCCAGCCAGGCGACGCAGCCCACCGCGAGGGTCACGAGGGACAGCAGCTCGTGGCCCGCCAGATCCAGCCCGGTCGAGACGATGCCGGTGGCCATCACGGCGGCCCCGGCCGCCGGCGGACGCTGCGCCAACCAGGCGCGGAAGGGTGAGGTGCCGGGCATGGCCCGATGCTAAGTGGTCGCCCTCGGAAGTTCTTCGGGGGTTGACTGCAGAGTCGGTGTGGTGTCTGGTATCCCGACTTGCCGGATCGCCACTGCGTCGAGGTTGATGTCGTGGACTCCTCTGCGGGCGTCGCG
>NZ_POTZ01000856.1 GCF_003236365.1 Streptomyces sp. NTH33 | reverse complement strand
GGGTCTGGCCCGTAGTCGGTGGTGACGGCGGGTAGCCATCAGCGCAGGAGGATACGGTGGCGGAGGAGGTCGAATCCGGCGCGGCCGTGCATCTGCCGCATGATCCGTTTCGTTCTGGTGTTGACGCCTTCGGTGCGGCCGTTGTGGTACGGCAGGGTGAGACCGGCGTCGACGGCTGAGCGGTCGAGTTCGAGGCCGTTGGCGAAACTGTGCAGGTGAGGCAGGGCCGCGGCGCGGGTGGCGGTGATCCACTCGGTGAGCTTCAGATCGTTGCCCTGGGCCGGGGCCAGCAGGGCGGCGAAGCCGCGCACGAGATCGGTGAGTTCGGTCATCTCCGGGCAGGCCGCAGTGATCTTTTCCAGCAGGGTGGTCTCCTTCGGCCGCAGGTTCTCCGGATCGGTGAGGAGGAGCCGCGCGGCGCGGCGTGGGGTGGTGACGGGCCGGTCGCCGTCGGCGCGGCCCTGGTTGAGGTATTTGTGCAGGCCGTTGAGGCTGCCGGTGTAGCCGAGTTCCTTGATCTCGTGGAAGAGGTGGAGGACGGGGACGCCCGGCTCCTCGGCCCGGCGCCGGCGCAGGTGTTCGCGGTAGGGGTCGACGAGGGTGGGCCGGTAGGCCGGCGCGATGCGCAGACCGGTGGGCTCGGGCATGCGGGCGTAGCGTTTGACAGTGTTCAACGCGAGGCCGAGGCGGCGGGAGCAGTCCAGCAGGCCGACGCCCTGGCCGAGCAGGGTGTGGACCTTGTTCCAGCGGTCCCGGGTGGTCTGCTCGCGGATGCCGCCGGGCAGCGGCGGGTTGAGGACGGCGGCCCAGCAGCCGGCGTGGGCGCGGACCTCGAGCTGGACCTTGTCGCACAGGTTGCGCCACAGGTGCCAGCGGTCGCTGACCTGCACCGCGTCGGGCAGGGCGCGACGGATGGCCTCGGCATAGGTGGCCGAGCCGTCCCGGCATACGACCTCGATGCCGGGATGCTCGCGCAGCCAGGCTTCCAGGGGATCGGCGTCCCGGCCGGGCAGGACCTCGATGCGCCGGCCGGTGACGGCATCGGTAATGATCGTGGCGTAGCGGCGACGGCGCCGCAGCGCGAAATCGTCCACCCCGATCACCCGTGGGACCGGCGCCTCGGGCACCGGCAGACGCCACAGCCACCTCAGCACGGTGCTGCGGGAGGCCGGCACGGCCAGCAGGCCGGCCAGACGGGCGGCCGCCCGGCCGCATAACTCCCGTGCCACCTCGGCTATCTGCCCGGCCAGCCGCACCGTCCGGCGCTGATGGCGCTCCAGCAGTCCGGGAACCTGCTCACGGAAGGTCTGCCGCACACAGCCCAGCACCGGACAGACCAGCCGCCGCACCCGCAGCCGGACGACGACCTGCCGGCCGTCGACCGGCACGTCCGCCACCGTCCGGTGGTGATACCCGTGCACCTTCATCGTCGGCGTCCCGCACACCGGGCACGGCACCGCGACACCCCGGGTACGGGCCGTGACCACGACCGCGTCCCCGCCGTCCGTAACACCCTCGATCACCACCCCCGACAGCCCGGAAAAC
>NZ_POTZ01000855.1 GCF_003236365.1 Streptomyces sp. NTH33 | reverse complement strand
CCACCCCCGACAGCCCGGAAAACACCGTGGCGACAAGCGAGTTGACATCCATCACAAGATCATGATCGCTGATGGCTACCCGCCGTCACCACCGACTACGGGCCAGACCCGTTAAATTGACACACCCTGTCCCGGTCATGCCGGTGGAGCTGTTCGCCACCCCGTGGGCGCGGATCTTCAATGGGTCGCTCTCGGACGGCATCGCCTACCGCGCGGACCGCTTGGACCTGGTGGCCCCGGCCACTGAGACGGCGTGAACAGCACATCCCCCCGGTTCGGCGCTGAGCGCAGCTACCCGCTGCCTCGCGCCGGATCGGACGCCCGGTTCACCGAATCGCTCGTGAACTCGGTAGCGGCCGTGCTCGTCGGCTACGGCTACCCCCGCCTCGAAGTCCCGGCGGATCGGGCGGCCCTCGAATCGGCCCTTGCGGCCTCCTCTACACCCCGATGGAGAACGACATATGAAGGGTCCGAACGACCCGGCAGAAGGGGCCTTCGACTTCGGCCCTCTCGTGGTCGACCTGGCGCTGGCGGTGCTCGTCGGGTGGACCGGGTGGTGGGTAGTCCGCTACCTGCGCGCCGACGCCATGACCCGGCAGTCGATCCGGCAGGCCGTACGTGTGCGGTGGGGCTGGAAGCGGCTCGCGCCGATGCTCAAGCTGTCGGTCACGGACAAGACCCCGACCGCGCTGGCCTCGCTGGCGAACACGAACGGCAAGCCCATCAAGCCCCGGGTCCTCATCCCTGCCTTGAAAGTCACACATGACGCGTATGGAGTGATCGCACGGGCGAGCTGCCTGCCCGGCGTGGGTCTGGAACAGTTCCAGAAGGCGGCCTCCCATCTGGCGGACGCCTGGAGGTGTACGCGGGTCGCGGTCACCCAGGACAAGCCGGGGCAGATTGTCATCCGGGGTGTCCGGCTGGATCCGCTGAAGTTCCCCACCGAGCACCGCCCGACGGGTGAGGTACCGGACGAGACGGCCCGTTGGGACCTCGGCGTGGACGAGTACGCACAGCCGGTGGCCGTGGACCTGACGCAGGTGCCTGGGGTGACCGTGGCCGGCCTGCCCGGCTTCGGCAAGACGAGCCTGATCAATCGGCTTCTGTCGGACTGGGCGCCCTCGCCTGCGGTGCAGTTCGTCTGTGCGGACGGCAAGGTGTCGGCCGCGTACGAAGGCGACTACGCCGACTGGGTACAGCGCATGTTCGCCTTCGTCGGCGATGACCTGGAAGAGGCCAACAAGCTCTTCCGGCGGCTGGTGGAGCTACGGCGCGTCCGCTCAGCCTCGATACGCACGGTGCTCGGGGTGAAGTCCATGTGGGACGTCGGCCCGTCCGAAGGCTGGCCCCTGGTCGTCCTGATCATCGACGAAGCCCACACGTACTTCCGCGACCACAAGGGCAGTGACCCCAAGACGGAAGATTTCAAGTCCAATGAGACAGTTGTAATGCTATGAGGTTTGTGGTGCGGGTTCCCTGCGCTTGGCCGGGTCGTTGATCCACGCCTGCTGGGGCATCTCGGGTGGTCGGGGGCGGCGGCCGAAGCG
>NZ_POTZ01000854.1 GCF_003236365.1 Streptomyces sp. NTH33 | reverse complement strand
CGCCCCACCCGTCCGGCTCCGGTTCGCGTACGACAAGGAGGCTGCCCATGTCCGCCGAACCTTCCGTTTCCTCCTCCCGCACCGGTGTCTGGCTGATCGGCGCGCGAGGCTCCGTCGCCACCACCGCCATCGCCGGATGCGCCGCCGTCGCCGCCGGACTGCACCCCACCACCGGCCTCGTCACCGAGACCGAGCCGTTCGCCGCGAGCGGCCTGCCCGCGCTGTCGTCCCTCGTCTTCGGCGGGCACGACACCGTGGACTGCCCGCTGCCCAAACGCGCCGAGACCCTCGCCGCCGGCGGCGTCCTGCCGCACGGCCTGCCGTCCGCCGTCCGCGGTGAACTGGCCGCCGCCGACGGGGAGATCAGGCCCGGCGGGCCGCTGCCCGGCGACACCCGGAGCGAGGACGCCCTCATCGGCACCCTCGCCGGCGACATCCGCGACTTCACCCGCCGCCACGGCCTCGCCCGCACCGTCGTCGTCAACGTCGCCTCCACCGAACCGACCCCCGAGGGCGCCGCCCTGCCAGCCAGTTCGCTGTACGCGGCGGCCGCCCTGCGCGCGGGCTGCCCGTACGTCAACTTCACCCCGTCGACCGGCCTGCACCACCCCGCTCTCGCCGCCGAGGCCCGGGCCGCCGCCCTGCCGTACGCGGGCCGCGACGGCAAGACCGGGCAGACCCTGCTGCGGTCCGTGCTCGGCCCGATGTTCGCGCAGCGGGCGCTGCGGGTGCTGGCCTGGTCCGGTACGAACCTCCTCGGCGGCGGGGACGGCGCCGCCCTCGCCGACCCCGCCGCGGCCGCCGCGAAGAACTCCGGCAAGGAACGGGTCCTCGCGGACACCCTCGGCACGGTGCCCCAGGGCGAGGTGCACATCGACGACGTGCCCGCGCTCGGCGACTGGAAGACCGCCTGGGACCACATCGCCTTCGACGGCTTCCTCGGCTCCCGGATGACCCTCCAGACCACCTGGCAGGGCTGCGACTCGGCGCTCGCCGCGCCCCTGGTCCTCGACCTGGTCCGGCTGCTGGCCCGCGCCCACGAACGCGGGCTGACCGGGCCCCGTCCCGAACTCGCCTTCTACTTCAAGGATCCCGACCCGGGCGCCCCCGCCGCGCTGGGGGAGCAGTACGCGGCGTTGCTGGACTTCGGCCGGCGGCTGGGGGACCCGCGATGACCCGCCACCGTCTGGCGGCGGCCCTCGTCCTGGCGGTGACCGTCGCCGCCGTCGCCGTGGCGCGCGGGCCCGCGGCCCGTGGCCGCCCCCACCGCCGGGAGGACCACGCCCACCCGGCGCCGTCACCGAAGGCGGAGCACGGGACGGAGGCGGATGCCCGACCGACGGATCCGGCCGGCCCGACGGGGGAGAGCACCGCGCCTGCGGGCTCCACCGGACAGGCAGTGGCGTCCGCCGGATCCGCCGCGTCCGCCGGATCCGCCGCGTTCGCCGGATCCGCCGGACAGCCGCGGCAGGCCGACGCGCCGGAGGGGGCGTCCCGGCCGAGGCGGACGGATGCCGACCCCGTCGCCTCCACCGCCCCGGCAGCCACC
>NZ_POTZ01000853.1 GCF_003236365.1 Streptomyces sp. NTH33 | reverse complement strand
TCTCCCCTGCCATCCGCCTTCCCCTCCTTTTCCGCCTTCCCCTCCTTTTCCGTCGCCGCGCGCCTCATCAGCACCGACGCCGCTGCGTTGGCGAACGCGGCGAGCAGTGCGAGGACGACGGTGAGCGCGTTCACCCCGTGCGTCACCCGAACCGTGCGGCAAGGCGGCGGTACAGCGCGGGCGCGGCGCCGCGGATCCGGCCGGGCAGACGGGTCCAGCCGGGGACGTACACCTCGTCCCGGCCCCGGGACACCGCCTCCCACACCGCGTCGGCGACCCGGCTCGCCGGGACGGGCCTGGGCCTCGAGCGCCGGTAGGGCACCCCGCGGCGGTCGAAGAACGGCGTGTCGACCACTCCGGGCACCACATGGCTGATGCCGACCCCGGTGCCGCGCAGCTCGTAGCGCACGGCGTCGGTGAAGGCGCCGAGCGCGGCCTTGGTGGCGGAGTAGACCGCCTCGTCGCGGACACCGACCGTGCCGGCCAGCGAGCCGATGACGACCACGCGGCCCGTGCCCCGCCTGATCATCTGCGGCAGCAGCAGCCGGACCAGGCGCAGGGTGGCCCGTACGTTGACGTCGAACACCTCGTCGATGGCGTGCTCCGGCATGCTGCTGAACGGCCCGGCCCAGCCGATGCCCGCGCCCGCCACCAGAAGGTCCACGTGGCCGACGCTGTCGAGTGCGAACTCGGCCAGCCGCCGCTCGGCGTCCTGGCCGGACAGGTCCACCGGGTAGACGACGGCGGAGGTGCCGCGGGCGACCTCCTCCAGCCGGCCGCGGTCGCGTCCGTTGAGCACCAGGCGCCAGCCGCCCTCCGCGGCGAGCCGCCGGGCGACGGCCGCGCCGATCCCGGACGAGGCGCCGGTCACCAGCGCTCCTCCGCCGGGCATCGCCGGGCCGGTGGGCCGGCGGCGTACGGTGCTCAGCTCCGCGGGTGCCTCGACGGGCGTGCCGGAGCCGGACCGTACGCGGGAGGAGGCGTGGGACATCGGAACGCACCTCGGGGGGTCGGACGGGACCGAGGGCCGCGGTGCGGCCCCGGCGGTCCGGGACGGCCTGCAGGGTGGTGAAGTATCCCCGGGGCCGTGCCCGAAACCTGGGAGGGTGGCGGGGTGTGTCCGCCGTTTGACTGCGGTGGGTGAGGGTTACTCACTTCCAGTGTCGTCCGAATCATTCGTGCCGCCACCGCTGCCCGCCGCTCGGGAGCCCGTGGCCGGCCCTCAGCCCGTCCGCCCCGGCCCGGCGACGCCACCGGAGGCCGAGCGGCTGCTCGTCGTCTCCGCGAGCATGGGGGCGGGCCATGACACGGTGGCCGCCGAGCTGGCCCGCCGTGCCCGCGCCGCCGGCAAGCAGGCCCGTGTCGTCGACGTGCTGGCCCTGCTGCCGTACGGCCTGGGCGGCGGTCTGCGCGGCTTCTACCAGGCGGCCGTCCGGGAGGCCCCCTGGGTCTACGCCGGCATCTACGACTTCTTCCTGCGGCCCGTGCCCCGCCTGATCATCTGCGGCAGCAGCAGCCGGACCAGGCGCAGGGTGGCCCGTACGTTGACGTCGA
>NZ_POTZ01000852.1 GCF_003236365.1 Streptomyces sp. NTH33 | reverse complement strand
GCGCTCCCCCGCATGTCCGCACTCCCCCTTCCGCGACCTCGAAGGCCACCCGTTTCCCCCGGTGCAGCACGCTCGACCGCCCGCCGTCCCACACCAGCACGGGACCGTCCGCCGGCCACCGCAGCCCCGAGCACTTCCACACCTGTGCCATCACGTCCGAGAGTACGAGCCGCCACTGACAACGCGGTTCGGGCACTCGTCCGGGGCCGGGCGGAGTGGCATGCGCCGGCCGGCACGCGCCCCGGCGGATCCGTCCGCGCACGTGCCGGAGCCCGGAAGTATCGTGGTGCGGAGGGCCATGCCCCGGAGGTTGGTGAGCGCGATGCCTGAAAGGGCCCAGGCACTGCTTCGCCTGTTGATGAAGTACGCGACCGTCGCGCCCGCCGACCTGCCCGAGGAGCTGCGGCGCGAGTACGAGTCGCTGCACATCAGCCGTCTGACCGTCTACCTCGCCGACCTCCAGCAGAACGTGCTGGTGTCGGTGCCGGACGCCCGCTTCGAGGCCCCGCGCACGATCCCCATCGACGGCACCCTGGCCGGCTGGGCGTACCGGACGCTCTCGCCCCGCATCACCGAGGACGAGATGACGGGCGGGCTGATCCTGTGGCTGCCCCTGCTCGACGGAGTGGAACGGCTGGGCGTCGTCTCCGTCCAGGCCCCGTCCTTCGACGCCACCACCCTGGAGACCTGCCGCGCCCTGGTGTCCTTGATCGCCCTGATAACGGTCGACAAGGCCACCCACAGCGACGCCTACGCCATGCGTCAGCGCCTGTCACCGATGGCGCTGCCCTCCGAGATGGTCTGGGCGTTCCTCGCCCCGCGGACCATCGGCACCGACCGGTTCACCTCCAGCGCCGTACTGGAGCCCGCCTACGATCTGGGCGGCGACGCCTTCGACCACTCCACCCTCAACCACACCCTGCACCTCGGCATCTTCGATTCCATGGGCCACGACCTGGCTGCCGGCCTCACCACCTCCGTGGCCCTCGCGGCCTGCCGCACCGCCCGCCGCAGGGGCGAGGGCATCGCCGGCATCGCGACCACCATCGACGAGGCGGTGCACGAGGTCTTTCCCGACCGCTACGTCACCGCCGTCCTGGCGAACCTGCAGACCGGCACCGGCAGGCTGGAGTGGGTCAACTGCGGCCACCCCACACCGATGCTCATCCGCGGCGACGAGGTGCTGCGCGACGCTCTGGAGCGGAAACCGGAACCGCCGCTCGGCCTGAGCGACATGAGCTCCGACGTGGTCCGCCACGTGCACCGGTTCCAGCTGGAGCCCGGTGACAGGATCCTGATGTACACCGACGGGGTCACCGAGGCCCGATCGCCGAGCGGGGACCGCTTCGGCGAGGAACGCTTCGCCGACTTCATCATCCGCGCCATAGCCGCCGGCGACCTCGCCCCCGAAGTGCTGCGCCGCCTGATCCACACGGTTCTCGACCACCACGGCGGCCGGCTCGACGACGACGCGACCATCCTGCTCTCGGAGTGGCACCCCCTCCCGCGGCTACAGGGCATGCCCCAGGCCTGAGACGCGCCCCGGAACGCCGAAGGCCC
>NZ_POTZ01000851.1 GCF_003236365.1 Streptomyces sp. NTH33 | reverse complement strand
GGCCGGGACCGGCTGGCCCGGCTGCTGCCCGCACCGCCGGGCGCCGAACGCGCCGAGGAGGCCGGCGCTCCGTGCGTGGCGGTCGTCGGGGGCGGCATCGCCGGACTGACCGCGGCCACCGCGCTGGCCGAGCGCGGCGTACGGGTCACCCTGTACGAGCGCGAGGCGCAGCTCGGCGGACGGCTGGCCGGCTGGCCCACACGGCTGGCCGACGGCACGGAGGTGACGATGAGCCGCGGCTTCCACGCCTTCTTCCGGCAGTACTACAACCTGCGCGCCCTGCTGCGCCGCACCGACCCGGCCCTGTCCCGCCTGACCGGCCTGCCCGACTACCCCCTGCGCCACGTCGGCGGCCGGCAGGACAGCTTCCGGCACGTGCCGCGCACCCCGCCGCTGAGCGCGCTCGGGTTCGTGGCGCTGAGCGAGTCGTTCTCCCTGCGCGGCCTGGCCCGGATGAACCCCCGGGCGGCACTGCCGTTGCTGGACGTGCGGGTGCCCGAGGTGTACGACCGGCTCGACCACGTCAGCGCGTACGACTTCCTGGAGGCGATCGGCTTCCCCGCGGCGGCACGGCACCTGGCCTTCGAGGTGTTCTCCCGCAGCTTCTTCGCCGACCCCCGGCGGCTGTCGGCCGCGGAGATGGCGCTGATGTTCCACGTCTACTTCCTCGGCTCGGCCGAGGGCCTGCTGTTCGACGTACCGCGGGAGCCGTTTCCGCAGGCGCTGTGGGACCCGCTCGCCGGACGTCTGCGCCGGCTCGGCGCGCGGGTGCGCGCCGGCACCGCCGTGGAGGGGGTCACGGCGCCGCCCTCGGGCGGCTTCACCGTGGCCGCCGCGAGCGGCGAGGAGCCGTACGACGCGGTGGTGCTCGCCCTCGACCCGGCGGGCCTGCGCGCGCTGGTGGCCCGCTCCGGCACTCTCGGCGACACCGAGTGGCGTGAGCGCGTGGCGCGGCTGCGCACCGCCCCACCCTTCCTGGTCTCCCGCCTGTGGCTGGACCGGCCCGTGCGCGCGGACCGGCCCGGCTTCCTCGGCACCAGCGGATACGGCGCGCTGGACAACGTCAGTGTGCTCAGCGGCTGGGAGGGCGAGGCCGCCCGCTGGGCCGCCCGCACCGGCGGCTCGGTCGTGGAACTGCACGCCTACGCCCTGCCCGAGGACGCCGACCGGGCGACCACCGAGAAGGAACTGCTCGGCGAACTGCACCGCGTCTACCCGGAGACGCGCCGGGCCCAGGCGGTCGACGCCCGGCACGAGTGGCGGGCCGACTGCCCCCTGTTCCCGGTCGGCGGGTACGCCGACCGGCCGACGGTGGGCACTCCCACGCCCGGCCTGGTCGTCGCGGGCGACGCGGTCCGCACCGGCCTGCCGGTGGCGCTGATGGAACGGGCGGCCACCAGCGGCTTCCTCGCCGCCAACACCCTGCTGCGCCGCTGGGGGCTGCGGGGCCACGCCCTGTGGACGGTGCCCGGCCTGTCTCTTATACCCATCT
>NZ_POTZ01000850.1 GCF_003236365.1 Streptomyces sp. NTH33 | reverse complement strand
CGACATCCGCGCCTGGATCAAGCTGTGGAACGAAGATCCGCGGCCGTTCGCCTGGGTGAAGACCGCGGACGAGATCCTCGAACGCCTCGCCGGATATCTTCAGCGAATCAAAGACTCAAGACACTAGGCACAGACCGTTCCGGCCGCGGGAAGCCTCCCGTCGAGCAGATAGCCGTTCACCGCGTTCTGGACGCACTCGTCCTTGCTGTTGTACGCGCCGTGTCCCTGGCCCTTCCAGGTGAGTTCGACGGCGACGTCCTTGCCCAGTGCGTCCGCCATCCTCTTCGCGCCCTGGTACGGGGTCGCCGGGTCGCCGGTGTTGCCCACGACGAGGATCGGCGCCGAACCGGGCGCGCTCACGTCGGGGTGGTCGGCCGCGCCGGGCACGGCCCAGTTGGTGCAGCTGAGGGTTCCCCAGGCCAGGAAGTCGCCGAACAGCGGGGAGGCGGCCCGGAACGCGGTTAGTGCCCGCTCCACGTCGGCGGGGGTGTACCGCTGCTTCTGGTCGGCGCAGTTGATGGCGGCGTTCGCGGCGGCGAGGTTGCTGTACCGGCCGTTCTCATCGCGGCCGTTCATGGCGTCCGACAGCAGCATGAGGATCTGGCCGTTGCCGGCGTAGGCCTGCCGCAGTCCCTCGGTGAGGGGAGTCCACAGGTCCTTGGAGTACAGGGCCTGGGCGATGCCGTTGGTCGCGGCCGTCTGGGTCAGCCGGCGCGGGAAGATGCCGGGGATCGGGTTGCTGTCGAGCTTCTTGAGCAGAGCGGCGATGCGGTTCTCGACGTCCTGCACGCTGGTGCCGATCGGGCACTTGGCGCCCTTCGACACACAGTCCTTCGCGAAGTTGTCCAGGGCCAGCTGGAAGCCCTTGGCCTGGCCCAGTGAGATCTGCTCGGGGTTCTGCGTGGGGTCGACGACCGCGTCGAAGACGGCGCGGCCCACATGCGTGGGGAACAGATGGGCGTAGACGCCCCCGAGCTCGGTGCCGTAGGAGATCCCGAAGTAGTACAGCTTGGAGTCGCCGAGGACCTGGCGCATCAGGTCCATGTCGCGGGCCGCGTCGGTGGTGCGCACATGGGGAAGGACCTTCCCGGAGTTCTTCTCGCAGGCTGCGTTGAACTGCTTGGTGTTGTTCAGGAACGCGGTGCGCTCGGCGGCGTTGTCCGGGGTGGTGTCCTGCTGGAAGTACTGGTCGAGCTGGGCGTCGCTCTCGCACTTCACGCCCGCGCTGCGGCCCACCCCGCGCGGGTCGAAGCTCACCAGGTCGTAGCGGGTGGCGAGCTTGGTGTAGTCCTGGGCGATGGACGGCAGGACGCTGACGCCGGAGCCGCCCGGACCGCCGAAGTTGAAGATCAGCGAGCCGATCCGCTTGCCCGGTCCGGCCGCCTTCGACCGGATCAGCGCGATGCCGATCGTGTCGCCGTTGGGCTTGCTCCAGTCCAGCGGCGCCTTCATGGTGGCGCACTGCCACTTGCCGCCGTTCGGCAGCGGGGAGGGTGCCGCTCCGCCGCCCTCGGACACGGACGGTGCCGGGCAGTCCTTCCAGTCCAGCTTCTGGGCGGTCAGGTTC
>NZ_POTZ01000084.1 GCF_003236365.1 Streptomyces sp. NTH33 | reverse complement strand
ACCCCATCCTGTGCGTCGACCCCTCCGAGGCCATGCTCCAAGGGCTCGGCACCCCGCCCCCACTCTCGCTGAGGCCGGTCGTCGCCTCCGCGGAGGACATCGCCGAAGGGCGGACCCGGCTGCCGTACGAGCAGCTCGACGCGATGTGGCTCAAGGAGTCGGTGCACCACGTGGTCGACCAGGCTCACACCTTGCGCGGCCTTGCCGACCGGCTGGCCCCGGGAGGCCGGCTGCTGGTGGTCATGCTCCCGGCCACCATCCAGTACCCGCTGTTCGCGGCCGCCCTGGCCCGCTTCGAGGAACTGCAACCGGACCCGGCCGTCATCCAGGGGCATCTGCGCACGGCGGGACTGGACACCCGGCTCGACCATGTCGAGCACGAACTGCGCATCGACCGGGACAGGTACCTCGGCATGGTCCGCGCCCGCTACATGTCCCTACTCTCCACTTTCAGCGACAGTGAGATCGAGAAAGGCATCGAGGAGATGCGAGCCGCTCACCCGGAGCCCGAACTGGTCTTCCCCGACCGGTTCGCGTTCATCCTCGGACGACGGCCGGAGGAGGGCGCGTGAGTACCGTCGTCGACGAACGACTGCGGCGTCTGCGGAGGGAGCTCGACGACCACGCGCGGATCGCCGACCGCCTCGGACTCGACCTGGAGCGCCCGTTACGGTCCCTTAACGACGGCTATCCCGAGAACGCCGTCGCTCTGGTCGGAAAGCTGACCGAAAAGCTCCTCAAGGAGCTGTGGCGTCACCACGGCGTCGAGGGCGACCCCTCCACCAAGGCACTGAACGACCTGGTGAAGCGTTGCCGCCCGCACATCCGCAGCAGCACGGTTCTCGACGCGCTCGACGACATCCGCCGCCTGCGCAACCGCTCCACCCACGACGGCTACGACATCAGCGACGAGGACGGGCTGCTCGCGGTCCGCAGGCTCGTCGACGTCCTGGTCTGGTTCACCGACACCGGCAGCGCGGCCCTGCTCGGCGGCGAACCCGACGTGGCCCCCGAGGTGGCACGCCGCTGCGAGTTCCTGGCTGGGCTCCACGTCACCCTCGGCTACCGGCAGGCGAAGCGGTTCGTCCTCAGCCCGGACACCGTGTACCTGCTGTTCTGCCGGGAGTCCGGGATGCGGCTCGAATACGTGGAGCTGATGCTCTCCCGGGACGCCGACGACCTGGGCACCGTCCTCGCCTCCCACGGGGGCGAGCTGCTGCGCACCCGGTTACCCAAACTCACCCGCTTCGTCGTCGTGGACAATGACGGGGGCGGGGGCTCCGGCGCTCTCCACCAACTCCTGGGCACAGACTTCCGGATCGTGCGGTACGACGGCTTCGTCGACACCATCGTCAACCTCGACGCCCACCTCTCCGGACTCGCCGACAGCACCACCGCCGAGATCACCGACGGCACCACGCCACAACCGCGGCTCGCTGTCGCCGCCACGGCCCTGAGCACCGACCCGCGCACCGGCGAACAGAAGGTGACGGAGTCCGGTGACGCGGCCGAACTCCTGACCCGCCTCGCGCACGGAAGCGCCAACATCCTCGTCACCGGCCGGCCGGGCAGCGGCAAGAGCACCCTTCTGCGCGCCCTGGCCACCAACCCGGAGATTCGCCGTTTCCGCTTCTACTTCGACCTCGGCCTCAAGCCGAAGGACGAGCCCTTCTCCGAGTACGCGGCCCGCCTCCTCGCTCCGGCCATGGCCACCTCGGACCGCTCCCGCGCGTACGACCTCTTCCTCTACCTGATCCGCTCCGGGGCCGCACTGTGCGTGCTCGACGCCATGGACGAGGGCGTCGAGGAGCCGAGCGCCGCCGGGTTCCTGCGCCTGTTCACCGACCTCGCGGCCGTACTGTCCGCCGAGTCGGCGGTCGTCATGAGCTCCCGGGTCTCCTTCCTCGCGGACTCGCCCCAGGTGCGCCAGCTGCTCGACAACGGCGCTGGACGCTCCGAACAGCTCGTCGAGCAGATGTACGCGAACGGCATCGAACCGTCCCGCGTCCCGCACTTCCACGTAGTACGTCTGACCGAGCCCGCAGCGACCCCGCTGGAAAGGCGCCTGACCGCGCGGCTCGCCCTCCCTCCGGGGCAGCCGCTCGCGGAGATCCTCGGCACCCACATCACGCGGACGCTTGCCGAGGGCGGGCGGCCCGACCTGGAGCAGCGCCTACCCGCCGCGCTGGGCCGGCCATTCCTCACCGACAGGACCGTCTTCTCCCTGCTCGACCTGCACCGCGCTCTGGGCCCCGACGCCTTCAAGGACGGACGCCTCGACCTGACGGCCTGCGTCCTCGCTCCGCTGCTGCGCCCCGCAGGGCCGGACCACGTCGCCTTCGTGCACACGGCGTACCAGGAGTTGCTGGCCGCCCGGTATCTCACCGACCCGGCCCACCTGGACGCGGCGGCGGACATCCCGGACGGCGCCTTCCTGACGGAACAGGTGCGGGCCTTCCTCGCCGACCTGTCCGGCGGGATTGGTGACGCCGGTGACACGCGGGACGACTGCGTGCTGCCCGCCGGTGCGTATCTGGTCGGCCCGGCCGAACGGTTGCTGATCCGCCGCGTCGAGCGCCCCGTACGCTTCGACCGCCGTGCCGTGACCGTCGCACGCTACCGTCGCTTCCTCGACGCGCTCAACCCGGACGGCAGATCACGCTGGGACCACCCCGACCAGCCGGCCCATGTCACCCACCACCCGTGGACCGACCGACTGCGCCACCGCGACTACTACGAGAACCCGCGCTACGACGACCACCCGGCGATCTGCGTCAACTGGTGGAGCGCCTACGCCTTCGCCGCCTTCGAAGGCAAACGCCTGCCGACGTCCCTCGAGTGGGAGGCCGCGGCACGCGGCACCGACGGGCGGCTCTTCCCCTGGGGCGACGCCCCGGACACCAGCCGCGTCAACTGCGCCGACGCCTGGGTCGGCCACCCCGTCGTGACCTACCAGGCGTGGTACCGGGACTTCGCGGGCGACGCCGTTCGCCGCGCCGGTGCCACACCCTCCGGCGAACGTCCCGGCAACCGCTCCCCGTTCGGCGTGCTGGACATGGTGGGCAACTGCTGGGAGTGGACCTCCACCAGCCTGGACGACCCCGCCGAGGCCGTCATCTGCGGCGGAAGCTACGACAACCCGATGCGCGCGGTGCAAACCAGCACCAAGGGCGTCTACCGCAAGCGCGGCGGAAGCAACGCGGTCGGCTTCCGCTGTGTGCGGGACATCGACCCGGCGGACGTCCCTGCCACGACACCGACAGCAGACACGAGCCCAGCGGAAGGAACGACGACGGCATGAACGGCGGACCGCGGCACGGCACCATCGTCGACCGCCGGCCGAGCGGCGGCGGAGCGACCGGCGCACTGGGCTCCTACATCGTCCGGGACGACGAGGAGGAGCGGTACTACAGCTTCGACTACCGGCAGATCGTGACCGAGGGATTCCGCACCATCCGCACCGGTGAGCGGGTCCGCTTCCACGTATCCGCCGAGAGCCCCGACCGGGCGGAGTTCGTCATCCGCCTCGACCAGCCGGACCCGGCGGCGTACTACCGGTGACCGGCGACGAAGCACCACTGCTCGACGACATCACAGGCGCCCGCCAGGAGCTGACCGTCGTCCTGCCCGCCCGGCTGCACCGTGCCCCTGGCTGGCCGGAGGGCCCGTTCCCGTTCGAGCTCGGCAGCCGTCGTACGGACGCGCCGACTCGGTCCACGTACTTCACGCCCGCCTCCGCCCGTGCCCTCTACGGCGCTCCCGGACGGCCACGACGCTGGCACCTGCCGCTCGACATCAAGCATGACGGGCTGCGCCTGCTCGGCATGGAACTGCTCCGCGCGGCTACTGCCCGCGACCCCGAACACGCCCTCGTGGTCCTGCACTTCACCGTGGAACGACCGCTGCTGCCGGTCCTGCGGTCCTTGGCCGGCCGCCGCCCCTCCATGGATGACGAACCGGTACCCGGCCTCACCGGCCCGTTCGACCCGACCGCACTCCTCGCCGGAATCGCCGACGTCCGTGACTCCGCCACACCCTTCGCCATCGCCCGCCCGTACACGATCGCCTTCCTCACCCCGACGGAACAGCACACGCTCACTCTCCGCAACGGCCCGGAAGGCGAACTCCCTGCCACGGCGGACCGCTGGTTGTGGCAACTGGCCTCCCGCTCCAACCCGGCGGACTTCCCCCTGGCCCCGGAGACCGCCGCCGAGGAACTCAAGGGCGCGGTACGGATATCCGCGGACTGGAGCGCCCTGGTGCTGCGGCAGGGCGCCGCCTTCCTCGGCCACCGGCCCGACACGGGCGAGGGCGACTTCTTCGAGTTCGGCGCGCTGCACTCCCGTACCGTCTACCTCGACGCCCTGCTGCTGGGCTCCCTCCAGCGCGACCACATCGACGAGCTCACCGACGAACTCTCGGACGTGTTCACCTCACCCCGGCGTCTGGCCCGCCGCGTAGCCACCCTGGAGCGCAGCATCGCGCTCTTCCGCAGCGGTTACTGGCGTCAGCACCTCACCGCCCACGGCCCCGCCAACGAACTCCTCCTCGCCTTCCAGCACCAGCACCGCCTCCCGGCCCGCTTCGCCGAGATCCTCGCCGAGGCCGCCGACTACAGCCGCCTCGTCCAGACCCAGGAAAGCCAACAGATCAGCGGCGCCCTGGGCGTCCTCACCATCCTCGGCCTGCCCCTCGGCACGGCCCTGGGCATCCTGCAGGTCCTGGACGACCACTCCCTGTCCCACCTTCTGGTCGGCCTCGGGGTGTCGGTGGCTGCGACGGCGGCGGCGCTGACGACGCGGTATGGGCGGTTGGTGCTGTCGTCTCTGCGGGGTGGGGAGAGAAGGCGGTAGGACATCCGTCATGGGTCCGGGCAACGACCAGGTGGCCGGGGGTCGGAGATCAACGGCGGTGCTGCTCGGCCAGGCAGAGGTGTACGGTTCCCTGCCTGGGCTGATGAGAAGGTGGAGCCGCCTGAGACCATCGACAGCATGGCCAAGCACCGTCGCCCGGGACCGCCGAACCAACCGTCCAGGGCGGTCCCGCGGATCGACCCCGACGCCCCGCTCGCCGCGTACGCCAAGCGACGCCGACCGCCGATGGACGTCCACCGCCGCCACCGGCCGGTCCACGGCGGCGCCGGCCACCTACGACCGGATGAGCCACGCGTCCTGGAGGAGTGGGACGGCTTCGCGTACCAGGTGGTGGGCACGGCGCCCGACCTGGTGGGGGCCAAGGAGTGGGTGAACCGGGAACCGGACGCGCCCTGAACGCGACATGTGCGCTATACCCCGAGGACGCCGAGGCCCTCCTCACATGACCACCGGAGCGGGGGCGACTTGCTGGTGCGGTTCGGGGCGGGGTTACGGGGAGCGCTACGGCTCGTAACCAGAGCGGGCTAGGCTTGCAACGTGTCTGATGATCCCCCGTGGGAAGCGCCAGAAGGCTCATGGGCCTCGTCCGCAGCACGTCGTCGCAATATGCAGGCGATCCGTAGCCGGGACACACAGCCTGAAAAACTGATCCGGCGTCTCGTCCATGCTCAGGGGCTGCGTTATCGTGTCGCCGCGCGTCCCTTGCCAGACCTTCGCCGTACGGCAGATCTGGTATTCCGTCCGGCCAAGGTCGCAGTATTCATCGATGGTTGCTATTGGCACGGCTGCCCAGAGCATTATGTTCCGCCGAAAACGAACTCCGGCTACTGGTCGGACAAGGTCATCCGCAACGTTGAGCGGGACCGTGACACCGACCAGCGCCTGGAAGCTGCCGGGTGGCTCGTGCTCCGTTTCTGGGAGCACGAGCCGTCAGACGCCTGCGCGGATAAGATCGCCAAGATGGTCACCCTGCGGCGTCTTCGCAGTGAGACGCGACCTAGTTGATACCGGCAGAATCATCTGCTCTGGCTCCGGAGCATCGGGAGTGACCTTACTGTCACCCATTTCGTACCCTCCGAGGAGTTCAGTACGGTCATGCTCAGGCCGGAGCACAGCTGCGATAGCTCGCCCTATGGCTTCAGCCACTGGAGGCGGAAATGCGTTTCCAACCTGACGATATTGCGCGGTCTTCCTTCCTTGAAAATTCCAGTCATCCGGGAACCCCTGAATAAGCGCGGCTTGTTTCACGGTCAACATAGGACCGGCAGGCCGGAACAGATCCCGCTCCGGGTCGCACTTCTCCGGGTCGTTGGCGACTCCCATCCCGTCGACACCTAGAGCTTCCCATGCGCGTTTGGCCCTTGTTGGCCCAAGGTCCGCCCCACCGTGCTTCTTAGACCCCCCGACCAGCGTCGGAGCAACTCCTCTGCGCAGCTCAGCAGCCTTGTAAGCCTTGCGCTTCCAGTCTTGGAAAACATCCTTTCCGGTGCGCTCCCCCGGCTTGGCCTGCTCCCCGTGCTTATTCTTCGTCCAATATTTCCGGCAGCGCACTTCCATGCTGGCTGCAAGCGCATCGAATACGGTAACTTGCTCGCCCTTAATCCCGGACGGCCAGACATATTCGACACCCGAGGATTCGAATACGTCCTTGTGAATCACAACCAAGATGGCCCGCGGACGCAACTGCGGCACACCAAAACCGCTCGCGTCAATCCGGCGCCAAACCTTCCGCATGACACGGTCCTGCTCCGTGGCAGACCAGTTCTTATTGATCTCCGGGACCATATAACCGAGATCACGAAGGTCACCCAAGATGTCTCTGCGATAGTCAATAAAAACCTCCGGTGGCTCCAGAATACCCCGGACGTTTTCAATCATTACCGCCCTTGGTTTGAGGTCACCAATAATATCCAGAGCGGCCGGAAAAAGGTCCCGCTCATCATCTTTCCCTAGCCGCTTCCCAGCCAGTGAGAACGGAGGGCACGGCACGCCGCCAGCCAGTAGATCAAGCCCCTCTTCAGGGACCTCAAGCTTCTTGCGTACCTCGGACGTAAGGAATTCCTTCACATCCATGGATTCAAGAGCGTCGGTACGCTCCTCGCCCCACCCTGGCCAGCCACCCACGTTCGCCCGTAGCGTGGCGACCGCATGCGGATCCCACTCCACGAGGGCCAAGTGATCAAACCCCGCGTTGTGCAGCCCAACGGCTTGTCCGCCCGCACCGGCACAGATCTCCACCGAGGTCAGTGGCCGGGTGAACTGCGGACGTTCACGACCGCTGGCGCTCATGGCGCTCCTTCCAGGAGTGACTCAAAATGGGTCTCAAGTGTTCCAGAGGCCATGATCACTTGCTGGCTCTTGAGCACTCGACGCCCACGAGTCTCCCACTGTCTCACTGCTGGCCACTGACGGGGCCAGCAGTGAGGTCGAGGAACGCTTCCCATGCCTGCGGTCTTGAGCCCTCTCCACCCTGTGGAGAGGGATGTGGGCGGGGAGGTCCAGCCGATGAGGTGTCAGGCCTATCAGCGGCCGATGTGCCGCAGCAAGGCCTCGATGTCACCGGGTGCGAGCCCTGCCGCCACGGAGGGTTCTTCCTCCAGGTCAGCTAGCTGCTGGACCGTGGGATCGTCAAGGATCTTGCCCATGAATTCAAGCTTCTGGTCCAGACGTACCTCAACCACCTCATCGATAGTCTCGCGTGCCGCGACGACGGTGACCCTCGTCTCCGTGTCAGGGGCGAGGCCTAGCCGGTGAATCCGGTCAAGGCTCTGGAGGTAGCGGCCGGCCATGAAGTCCCGGTCCACGTAGACGGCATCGTGGCAGACGTGATGGAGGCTGATGCCCTCTCCGAGGGTCGCCGGGTTGGAGATCAGCACCATGCAGCTCGGGTCCTCGCGGAAGCGGCGCAGTTGCTCCTCCCGGTCAGGCGTACCGCCGTACACGACGGCCGGGCTGTACTTTTCCAGCATCTGCGCCAACGTCGTCAGGCTGCGTACGAAAGTCGTCCAGACCAGCGTCTTGCGGCCCTGCGCGGCGTTCTCGGCGACGATCGCCAGTGCTTCCTTGTACTTGGGTGACAGCTCATAGTCAGGAAGGTTCTGCATCAGCGAGTACAGCGAACTGCCGGCCGGGATGTCCAGCGGGGGCAGTTGGTAGACCAGCGGCTCGTATTTAGTGGCGCCTTCGAGCAGCAGGGCGGGGCTGGTCGCCGCCATCAGCAGGCGCAGCGCCGTCTTTCCAAGCGCGCTAAGGTCGTCACGAACGCTACCGGTGGACATGCCGCCCACTAGCGAGCGGTAGATCTCGGCGTGCAGATCCGGCATGTCGACGTAGCGCATCCGCAGAGTCATCGGCGGTAGCCCTAGTTCCTGCTTGGTCGTACGAGTGAACAGCGGCCGCAGGACCGTGCTCGCGTAGGCGAGATCGCCGCCGGCCACCGCCCGGGTCACCGTGCGCTGCCCGTGCCCCGGCCAGACGAAGCCCATAAGGTTCTCCAGGTCCTTGGAGCCGTTCGGGGCCGGCGTTCCGGTCAGGATCAACCGCCGCTCCGCGAGCGGGCCCAGCGCCATGCACGCGGCACCATACGTGCCACGCGCGCCGAGCTTCATCCGATGGGCCTCATCGAGGATGATCATCGAAGGTGCGGACTTCAGCCAATTGGCCAGCAGAGACAGCGAGCGGTCCAGTCGCTCGTAGTTGACGATGAGGACCTCAGCCCACTGATCCAGGGAGCCGTCGAGCACATGGGTGCGCAGCGGATAGCTGAAGCAGACCGCGGTCTCATAACGCCATGACTCGTAGGCCGACTTGGGGCAGACGACCAGCAGCCTGGTGGCGTAGCCCTGAGTCCGCTGCGCGGCGTATACGGCCAACGCCACCCTGGTCTTGCCAGCTCCGGGCACGCTGAAGTTCGCCCCATGCCCCAGAGAGAGCAGCTTGGCGATATCCCGCCGCTGGAAGTTGTTGAGATCAGCCCCCCATGTGTCTCCCAGCAGGCTCAGCACCTCGTTGGCAGAGACTTCAGGAGGAGCGCCAGAGCCGACCAGTCGTTCCTCGACCAACCTGGAGTCCCGGACCACACCGGACACGAGGTTCCGGAGTTCCGGGGCCCACTCGACACCAACAGGGTGGGGCCAACCGCTGAGGACGGTCAGGTCCGCAAGGAGTTCGTCCAGGCTCACTGAGGCAGAGAGGGGGCCCAGCTGGCCGCCGGTACGAAACCGGGCGGCCAGCTGGACGAGATCCTGCCGGTACTGGTCCGTGGTCCGCAGGACAACACGGGTACGGGAGTCATCGAACCCCAGGTGCAGGGACGTCTCCGTCACCGGGAACCCTCCACGCTGGCTGCGGCGAGGAGCCAGGAAACGCCATCTCCAGGGTTCGGGATACCACGGCCGGCCTGCTGGGCGAGCTTGCGCAAGCTGCTCTGGAGCTTGATCACAGCCTCGTCGAAGGCCTCTTCGTCCAGACTATTCGAGGTACGGGCCTGAACGAGCTCGATGACGCACTGGTCGATATCAGCACACGCGTCCGCCAGCCGGGCCGGGGCGAGCTGCTTGCGCTTGCGGACTCGGGCATCGCGGCCATGACTGTCGATCGCCCTGTCGAACGCGTCCTTTGCTCCATCAAGCAGGGTCTGAGCCTGAGCCTTCTCACTGTCGGCCAGCCCCGCCGTCGTATTGCGGACGGTGGCCGCAGCCCGAAGGATGCGGTCGTTCAGAGCACGGGCCGCCGATACAGCCGAGGAGGCTGCCGGAACGTCCAGGCCCAGTCCGGGGATAGACACCGACTCGGCCTGCCCGGCCGTCCCGCTTTCCGCCAGCTCCGTCGGCAGTGCCTTCTCCAGATACTCCTGTTCCAGGAACATCTCGTCGATGTGACGTACGTCCGTCTTCGAGAAGTCGAGCAGGATCGCCGCCAGACGCCGTTCCTTGAGGATTTCAGCCTGGTCTCGGTTGAGGCTCTCGAGCTTCGTGTAAAGCCGGTGGAGTTCTTTGAGCCGTTCCTGTGCCCCTTCCCAGTCCACGAGCCGCAGCGCGACGCCTCCGCCGCTCGCGCTGCGGTCATTCAGCTCCTTGATCACACTGAGGATCCACCGTTCCTGGTGGTACGTGGCCGTCCGGATCCGGAACTCCTTGGCGATCTGCTCAGGCGTGCGGCCCAGCGACGCCTGCTCCTCCATGGCGAGCAGCCGGTTGATGTATGAGTAGTCGCGGCGCTGATCCTGGCGGAGCTGGAGTGCCAGCTCGACGGAATCGATGTCGGCCTGAGTGAACGACGAAGGGAGCACGCCCACTCGCATCGACTGCTGGCCGAGTTCCCGGAGAGCGACAGCGCGCGTGTTGCCGTTCACCAGCACGCCATGGTGGGTGACCAGCCCCGGGTCGTTCTGACCGAACTGACGCAGGTCTTCCTTCAGCTTGTCGAAGGCGGGGTCCCGCAGGTCCGGGTTGGACGGCAGGGCCTGGAGCAGAGTCCGCAGGTAACTCTGCCCAGCCTCCTCGAAGGGGGCCTCGTCCAGGTTCCGGTCCTGGTCCGGGTTGTGGGTGCGCTGGGCGCGGATCCGGTGGGTACCAGGGTTGAGGTAGAGGCCACTCAACGGGAGGTCGATCACGTCGACGTGGATCTGCTGCCCGTTCCAGTCGACGGTGACGGTCTCCCGGGTGCCTCCAACGGCCCTCACCTCCTTCAGCCTCTGCTTGATCAGCTCACTGAACTCGTCCGCGCGCGGCGGCGGCGGGAACTCCCGCAGCATGACTCTTCCCGTCCCTTTCCGTTGTCGGTCCTGACTTCCTTCTGCTGCCGGTGCCCCGTCAGTCGGTCATGTCGTCGATGGCCTGGGCCACCGCGGCACGCGACTCCTGAGGGAGGGTCCGGTAGATCCCCCAGACCTTCTCGATCGGGCTGAACGTGCGTTGGTCGGCGTCAATCCACTTGGCGAAGAGGCGCTGCTCCAACGGGGCAAGATCCTCTACGAGTTCCAGCAGTGCGCCGAGGTCGACTTCCCGGTCGGGCCCTCCCCCGGTCCCGCACCTCTTGCACTCGGTGACGAGCTGGTACTCAGAAAGCTCACTCTCACCGGAGTGGAGCACCTTACGCCGGGAGACGTTGAGCTTGGCAAGCTCGATTCCGCCGCCGTCCTCGTACGCCTCGCCGGCGCCTACGCCGCACGACCGGCACAGGTAGTTGTCGTCGTGCAGGACCTTCGCTCGCTGGGTGGCGGTCAGGCTGGTCTTATGCTTCGGCGCCTTCGACTTGCCCGGGATCCAGACATCGGCGCCCCTGGTCACAAACCGCTGTTCCTGCTGGCGCAGGGAGGGGTCGTCGCGGCTCGTGTCGATCCGCCAGCCGTGATCCCGCAGATCGCGGAGCCTGCGGTCGATCTGGGCGACGTCCGGAAACGCCTCGCGTAGCTGCGCCTTGGTGAAGACGTTGTCCTCCCCCACCACCGTGAGCAGCCACAGCGCAGCCCGCACCATACTTCCGAACTTCTTATCCCGATAAGACGGAACTTCTTCCATCAACGCCTCCGTGAACTCGCGTCGTTCAGGCACACCGCGTTTCTGAGTGTGCGCCAGCTGCTGCAGACAGTCCGCACTCAGGCTCCGCGTTCCCCCGGCTCCTCAGCGGCTTCTTCATCTCCCTCAGTTCACACCACGCACAAGACCGAAGTACACCCCTTTCGCGCTTGCTTCGGTAAAGCAAGCTGGCACACCGAACTTGCTCGGCAAATAGCAAGCCCGCGCCGAGAGGGAACAAGAGGAACACGGGTGTCACACCAGGGATCTTTGGGCACAATCACCAGACCATGGAGGGACTTTGGGGCCTCGGCTCCCACGGAGCCTGAGCAGCTCGGAGGCAAAACCGCATGTCATCAGAAGGAAGCAAGCCGCGCGCGGGCGGGTGGCTGGAGAGAGAGCTGCTGGACGAGGGCCACTGTCCGCGGAAGCTGGAGCTCGTACTGGCCCTCCGGCCTTTGCTCTGTCTCCTGAAGACGGAAGAGTCGACCAAATCGGGAGATAGGCCACCCACCCAGGCAGAAGTAGCAAAACTTTTGGGGACTAATCCAACTTCCCTGTCACGGTTCGCAAGCCTCGATCCCAGGGTTCCCAACCAGCGTTTTATCGAGGAGCTGTACAAGGCGGCCTGCTTGTCTGCCAACAGCCAGGACGTCGGTATCACGCTTGACGCCCTGCAGACTCTCCGCGTCAACGCCGAAGCCGAGAACCGGGGCCTCTGCGAGCGCTGCGCAGAGCTGGGCAGGCGAATCGATTCCCTCGCCCAGCAGCTCAGTGCGCCCTGCTCTGCATGCGCGGTCCTCCAGCAGGAACAGGTGGCCTACCAGCAAGAACGTAAAGAAAACGCTGCCCGCATGGCCGCCCTCCGGAAGGAAGTAGCGGCCATGCGGGCAGCGATACAGAAACTGGAGGCCGTCGAAGCCGGCCTGCAAGCACGTCTGGCGATGGCCCAAGCTTCCAGGGCTCCGCTGCCGGTCCCCCTCCGAAAGGGGGACCGGCAGCGGAGCGAGAAAGAAAGGGTCGTGGCACGGCAGTTGGCGGCACAGGCAGCAGAACTGGACGCCGCCGGGAAAGAGGACTCGGCGCTCACCCTTCTCCGACAGGGCACAACAGAGTTGCTGAGTCCGTCCGAGACCGCGCTGGTGATGGTTGAGCTGCGGCAGCAGGAGCGAGACCACCTGGCCGACAACCTGATCCACGTCTATGGCCGAGACCAAGGGGACCGGCACGTCATGACGGTTGCTCTGGAGCTGCATGCGGAGGGAGCGGTGGACGATGCCGGCGCCATACTGCACGCGGCCCTGCGCTAACCGGCCGGCACCGCACTGGCCACGCTCGGAAGCAGTTGCCGATAACGACAGTGCGTCAAGAAGTCAGGCCGCGTCCGTTTCAGCCTCGTAGTGCATCTGAGCCCGATCGAGGATGTCGTCCGGATCATGGCCGCGGACGGCCGTCCAGTGGAGCAAATCCGCGATCAGTTCGATCGCGGACTCCTCCAAAACCGCCTCACGTCGGCTCCCTTCCAGGACAGCGCCACTGCGCCCCTGGTAGTTCTCAAGCGCTTCAATGGCACGCTCTACGCGTCGGCACGCGACCTCGGACCCCAGAGCGATCTCACACCACACCCCCTTCCCGAGGACCGTGACGATGGTCCCCCAGTCCACTGCCATGGCGGCGACCATGTGCAGACCGCGACCACACTCCGCCTCGCATGCTGCGCTGCCCGGCGCGGGCAGCGAACGACTCTTGTCATGCACCTCAACGCGCAGCCTGTCGCGCTTCCACTCAAGAATGAGAGTCGCCGACGTGCCCTCACCAACGTGCTTGATGACGTTCGTCGCGAGTTCCGTGATGACCAGTGCGGTCTCATCTCCGGCCATTGGCACGCCCCAGTGGTTCAACTGTGCGGCGGCTGCCTTCCGTAGCAGCTGGACCTCCGCCGGCACCGCCTCGAATGGCAGAACGCAGCGGCGCTGACGGTCCGTGATGTCGATACCCGGCATGGGCATTCCTCCCTCCCGCGCCACACACATGCTGCGCCTGCCGCATCCATGCGACTGCATTGCGTAGCGATTCGTAAGCGAGGATGACACAGAGAACTCTCACTATGTAACTTCTCACACGAATCTATCGAGTGAATCTCGTGGTGAGCTGGCTGCCGCACTGCCTAGCCTGTTCAGGCCCCGAGCCACTGCCCGGGGGTACTCACAGAGGAGCCCCATGTCCGTAAGGACCACCACTCGCCGTCGCCAACTGGGGGCGATGTTGCGTAAGTTGCGTGCCCGCAAGGGGATGACCCTGGAGGAGGCCGGCCGACTGGTCGGCGTATCGAAGGCGACGGTCAGCCGGTATGAAACCCAAGCGGGCCCGGTCAAGTGGATTGTTGTCGATGCGCTGTGCCGCGAGTACGGAGCCACCGACTCCGAACGGGAAGCTGTGGTCAGGCTGGCCAAGGACGCCAAGCAGCAGGGCTGGTGGAGTTCCTTCGCCGACTCCATCCCGGAGAGCATGAACCTGCTGCTCACTCTGGAGGACGAGGCCGTACGCGAGGACCACTTCTCGTGCGTCTACGTCCCGGGCCTTCTCCAGACGCGTGCCTACAGCACTGCTCTGCAGAAGGCCAACGAGATCCCACTGGAGCCGTCCGAGATCGAGCGGCTGGTGGACATCCGTATGAAACGCCAGGAGATCCTGAACCGGCCTAAGCCGCCTCGTCTGTGGGCGATCCTCGACGAGTCCGTGATCCGCCGGGTGGTCGGGTCCTCGGAGGCCATGAAGGAACAGCTCGACCGGCTTCTGGAAGCGAACGAGTCCCCTCACATCACGCTTCAGGTGCTGCCGTTCTCCAAGGGAGCCCACTCCGCCGCCCTCGGCAGCTTCGTGATCATCGGCGGCACCGAGTCAGCCCTCGACGTGGTGTACGTCGACTTTCACGCCGGATCGCTCTTTCTGGAGAAGGACGAGGAACTGGATCGATACAGACTTGCGTTCGAGTACCTCCGCGCACAAGCGTTGGACATGGAGGCTTCCTCCGCCATGATCCATCGTGCCCGCAAGGAGTTGTGATGTCCGTCGGCCCCCGGTCCGTCTCCGAACTCGTCTGGTTCAAGTCGTCATACAGCGGCGGTAACACGACCGAGTGCGTAGAGGCCGCCTTCGCCCCGTCCGGCGTGCTCGTGCGGGACTCCAAGCAGCCCGAGCACCCCCACCTCACCGTGTCGGCGGAGGCATGGACGGGCTTCGTGGCTGGTACGTGCCATACCCACCTCGCCGACCGCTGCAGCTTTTCGGTGTCCTGAGAGACAGTTCCGCGCGCCTGGTCACGGTAGCGCCTCAACGCCCACACCAAGTGGAGGATTTGGGCCACCGTGCACTGCCATGACCAGGCATTTTCCAGGTCGCGGGTGGCCCGAATCCTGCACTTCCGCCTGCGGGAGCCACGCCCGTCCCCCAGTGCGGTGTCGTGACGCGGCGGGGCTGCCCGGTCAGTGCCGAGTCGTCGTCGACCGGTTCGGCAAACGCGGTTGCGTCTTCCCCGGTCACCACTGCCACGGCGGCCCTCGTCGTCCGGATCCGGGGATGAACGGGGTTCTCACAAGGCGATCGGCCGATACGCCAAGGCCTGATCGACCACCTCGTCGGCCGAGAGTTCCCGCTCCGGCGGCCAGAAGATCAAGCTGCTGACGTGCCCGGGTGGACATGCCAGAACCCTGCCGAGCATCTCCAGCCAGTTGCCCACCTCCTCGTCGGAGGCGTAATCCGCGTCCATGATCCGCTGCACGAGCGCAACAGCCTGGGCCCGGCTCATCTCCACCTCACCCCGTCAGGTCTCCTCCTCCGTCACCTCACCACCCCGTCGAGGCCGGCGCGGGGGACGATCTCTCATGCGCGGTGACGGCTTCGGCTGTCGATCATCGACATCAGCAGTTGGTGGGTTTCGTCGTCGGCCGCGGCGACAAGTCCACGGCCCGCCCGCCCGATCGGGGCGCCGTCAATCCCGGTGACCACGCAGCCGGCAGCCTGGCACAGAGCGATACCGGCGGCGAAATGCACGCTCTCGGCCAGGTCGCCGCCGTCGGTGACGTACGCGGCGCGCTTGCCGGCGGCGACCCAGGCCAGCGCCAGGGTCGTGGAGACGGCCCTGGGCCGGAACCGTTGGACGAACCCGGGGTGGGCCAGTAGGTCGACGGCCCGGAAGTCGGGCGCGTTGGGGAACGGCGGGTCGAGGTTGACGTCCACGAGCCGGGTCGCGGGCGTGGGCGCCAGCCGGGTGTCGGCACCGTCGCGCCGTACCCAGGCGGTCTCGCCGTCGGTGAAGAAGACCTCGCCGCCGAACGGGTCGGCCACCGCCGCCGCACCGCCGCGCAGCGCCACGTTGACGGCCACGAGCATGGTGCCGACGGCGTAGTTCAGCGTGCCGCACAGGGGGTCCACCAGCCACTGGCGCGCGGCCTCCGCGGCGCCCTGCTGTCCGCCCTCCTCGCCGAGCACGGCGTCATCGGGTCTCGCGGCGCGGATGACGGCGAGGATCGTCTTCTCGGCCTTCACATCGGCCACGGTGGCGAAGTCCCCGGCGCCCTTGTCGATGCGGGCGAGCCGTCGGCCGTACAGGGTGCGCACCACGTCCGCGCCGACACGTGCCGCAACTGTCGCGACTTCGGCATCGTCAAGGCCCGCATACGAGTTGCTCACGTCGCGCAGGATACCGACGGCAAGACTCATCCCCACCTGCGGCCGCTGGTCCAGGGGCGCACGCCGCAGCCCCTGGACGGGGTGACGGCCGGGCGAATCAGGAGCTCCCAGCAGCCGGTTGTTCAGAAGGGCCGGTAGATCCCCTGGGGATCGTCGTGGGCCCATGCCGCGTACTCCTCGAAGCCCAGATTGCCGATACTCAGGTTCGCGTGGACCTCGTGGACCCCTGCCGGGATGGTGCGGAACTCGTGACCGAGCTCGGTCAGCTGCTCGTAGTCCTCGTCGTCCACGCACTCCTCCCGCGTCAGCGTGGTGACCGCCAGCAGCGTGCCCGGGGCGAATGCCTACGAAAAACCGTCGCCAGGGCCGACGTTGCCTGATGCGGCCTAGGTCGCAGAGGTGCGGCGGCCGCCTCGGCGGTCGGAGTTGCGGGCGCCGGTCCCGGCGGTGCCGCCCGTGGCTCCGCCGGTCGCCGTCCGGCGGGCGGATCCGCGGGCAGCCTTGCCGGAGGAGGCTCCGCCGGTCGCCGTACCGGCCGCGGATCGGCGGTCGGAGCTGCGGCCTCCCGTTCCGGCGGCACCGCCCGTGGCCCCTCCGGATCCCGCCCGGCGGGCGGAGCCGCGGCCGCCGGCTGCGGAGGTGCCGCCAGAAGTTGTCGCCCCGGTCGCGGACCGGCGGTCGGAGCCCCGGCCGCCCGTCCTGGTGGCAGCGCCTGTCGCCGCTTCGGTCCCGCCGCCGTTTCGGCGTCGGCGGCCGGATCGGCTGTCGGGCTTGGTGCCGGTCTTCCGGTTCGGGCGGGACGCCGTCGGGGTCGCCGGCTGGGGGACTTCGATGGTGACGGCCACGCCGGACGGCTCGCGGGCGCCGGTGATGGTGGCCAGTTCCGCGTCGCTCGACGTGACGCGGGCCGTCCGGGGGCGGATGCCCGCGTCCGACATGAGCCGGGTGACGTCCCGTTTCTGGGTGGGCAGGACCAGCGTGACCACGCTGCCGGAGCCGCCGGCGCGGGCCGTGCGGCCACCCCGGTGGAGGTAGTCCTTGTGGTCGGTGGGGGGATCGACGTTCACGACGAGGTCGAGGTCGTCGACGTGGATGCCCCGGGCCGCGACGTTCGTCGCCACCAGGGCGGTGACGTGGCCGTTCTTGAACTGTTCCAGGGTGCGGTTCCGCTGCGGCTGGGAGCGGCCCCCGTGCAGTGCCGCCGCGCGGACGCCGACGGCCAGGAGCCGCTTGGCGAGCCGGTCGGCGGATCTCTTGGTGTCGAGGAAGAGGATGACCCGGCCGTCACGGGCGGCGATGCGCGTGGTGACGGCCTTCTTGTCGGTCTCGTCCAGGACGTGGAGCACGTGGTGCTCCATGGTGGTCACCGCTCCCGCGGACGGGTCCACGGAGTGCACCACGGGGTCGGTCAGGAACCGCTGCACCAGGCGGTCGATGTTCTGGTCCAGGGTGGCCGAGAAGAGCATGCGCTGTCCGTCGGGCCGTACCTGCTGGATCAGCTTGGTGATCTGCGGCAGGAAGCCCATGTCGGTCATCTGGTCGGCTTCGTCCAGCACCGTGATGCGTACGCCGCCGAGCACGCAGTCCCCGCGTTCCACGAGGTCGTTGAGCCTGCCGGGAGTCGCCACGACGACCTCCGCGCCGCGCCGGAGCGCGCCGGCCTGCCTGGTGATGGACAGCCCGCCGACCACGGTGGCCAGCCGGAGGTTCACCGCCGTCGCGTAGGGGGTCAGGGCGTCCGTCACCTGCTGGGCGAGTTCGCGGGTGGGCACCAGCACCAGGGCGAGGGGTGCCTTGGGCTCCGCACGCAGTCCGGCCGTGCGGGCCAGGAGCGCCAGCCCGAACGCGAGGGTCTTACCGGAGCCGGTGCGCCCCCGTCCCAGCAGGTCACGGCCGGCGAGCGAGTTGGGCAGGGTGGCGGCCTGGATGGGGAAGGGGGTGGTCACGCCCTGCGCGGCGAGGGTCTTCAGCAGTCCCTCGGGCATGTCCAGACCGGCGAAGTCCTCGACGGCGGGAAGTGCGGGGGTCGTGCTTTCCGGCAGCCGGAATTCCCTCGGCGACGAGGCGGACGGTGGGGGTGACGAGGCGCGCCGGTTCGACTTCTGGGGCCTGCGGGACATGCGGTTGTCTGCCTTCCTGGAAACAGCACAAACCGGGGTCCGCACCGCGACGGTGCGGACCCCGGTGAGCGGATACGCGCCCGGCGATCAGCCGATGGGGACGATGTTCTCCGCCTGCGGGCCCTTCTGGCCCTGCGTGACGTCGAAGGAGACCCGCTGGCCCTCCTGGAGCTCACGGAAGCCCTGGGTCGCGATGTTCGAGTAGTGGGCGAAGACGTCGGGGCCGCCGCCGTCCTGCTGGATGAAGCCGAAACCCTTTTCGGCGTTGAACCACTTCACGGTTCCCTGTGCCATGACATTCTCCTTCTGTAGGCAGAGGCCCCATCCGGAAATGCCGGAAAACAAATAATGCGCCTGAAGGAGAAGCATTCCCGTCAGGCGCACATAGGTTCATGGGTACCACAACTGCAACGCTGAGACTGTAGCACAGCCCTGCGGCCCGTGGTGGACCACCGAGGCGCGCGGCGGCGCGGTACGGGGCCTGGACCTGCGCGGCCCCGGCCCGGATCGGATGATCTTGGGCCGGGGCTGGATGCTTATGTCCGTCTGCCGGTCAGTCGAACGTGGCGGTGAACATGCCGGGCTCGTAGGTGCCTCCCCTCTGGTGCACGATCACGGCGAAGCGGTTGGCCGCGTTGACCAGGGCGACCAGGGCGACCAGCGCGGCGGTCCGGTCGTCGTAGTGCTTGCGGGCCTTCGGAAACGGAGGCGGTTCCATTCGGTCGGTATGTCATCCGGCCGGTGCGTCGTCCGCGCGTCGTGCCGGTGCGAAGGCATCCGGTTCCGACTCGTCAGGCAAGTCGTTACTTGCCTATGGTGGGGTCGTGGTGGAAGATGTCTTCAAGGCGCTGGCCGATCCCACCCGGCGGCGCATCCTCGACGAGTTGGTGGAGCGGGACGGCCAGTCCCTGTTCGAGATCTGCGCGCGGCTGGCGACCAAGCACGGTCTGGGGCTGTCCCGCCAGGCGGTCAGCCAGCACCTCGCCGTGCTGGAGGCCGCGGACCTGGTCCGGACCCGACGCGAGGGCCGCTACAAGTTCCACGACCTGAACACCGAACCGCTTGAGCGCATCGTGACCCGATGGCTCAGGCCCGACGCTCCGGAGAAGTCCCCATGAAGATCCACCTGGCCAGCGTCTTCGTCGACGACCAGGACAAGGCCCTGCGCTTCTACACCGACGTCCTGGGCTTCGTGAAGAAGACCGAGGTCCCGCTCGGCGACCACCGGTGGCTGACCGTGGTCTCGCCGGAGGACCCGGACGGCACCGAACTGGTGCTGGAGCCCGACAGCCACCCCGCGGTGAAGCCGTACAGGGAGGCGCTGGCCGAGGACGGCATCCCGGCCACCTCCTTCGCCGTGGACGACGTGCGCGCCGAGTTCGACCGGCTGCGCGGGCTCGGGGTGCGGTTCACTCAGGAGCCGCTGGAGATGGGCCCGGTCATCACGGCGGTACTGGACGACACCTGCGGCAACCTGATCCAGATCGCCCAGTACAAGTAGGCCCGGCGCAGCGACCGGCCGTCAACTGCCGTCCACGGTCGGGTTCTGAACCGGCGGCCCAGGCCGGTGCGGGGCATCCGTAACGTTCCCTCCCTCCAGCACCCGCAGAGCTCCGGGTCACAGTGACCAGCTGAGATCCCTGTCGAGCCCGGGGCGGTTCGGGGAGCCGATGTGGTCGCCGGCCGTGGCCCAGCTGTGGCTGAAGGCGACGGGAATGTCCAGGGCGAGGAAGTTCT
>NZ_POTZ01000849.1 GCF_003236365.1 Streptomyces sp. NTH33 | reverse complement strand
TGCCGGTGGGGGTGGCGTGCACGATGCCGTCGGCCCCGGTCAGCAGGTCCGCGAGCGCGTCGGGGGCCGCGGCGGCGGCGCGGCCGGCGCCGAAGTGGCGGCCGAGGGAGTCGGCGAGCGCGGCGGCCCGCTCGGGCAGCGCGTCGACGACGGTGACCCGGCCGGCCCCGAGCGTCAGGGTGGCGTGGGCGACGGCGGCGCCGGCGCCGCCCGCGCCGAGCTGCACCACGCGCTCCAGCGGGGCGTCGGGCAGGCCGCGTGCGAAGGAGGCGGCGAAGCCGGTGACGTCGGTGTTGTGGCCGGTGGCCCGGCCGCCCTCGAAGACGACGGTGTTGACCGCGCCGAGCGCCTCGGCCTGCGGGGAGAGGGCGTCCAGGTGCTCCAGGACGAGCTGCTTGCAGGGGTGGGTGATGTTGAGCCCGTCGAAGCCGAGGTCGCGGGCGGAGCGCACCAGGTCGCCGACCGCCTCGGGCGGGACGCCGAGGGTGTCGATGTCGATGAGCCGGTACAGCAGGCGCAGGCCCTGCCGGTCGGCCTCCCGCTCGTGCAGCGCCGGACTGAGCGACGGGCCGATGCCGGAACCGATCAGTCCGACGAGATACGAGTCCTTGGCCACCGGGGATCCTCCTGAGCGGGCTCTAATGTACGAACCGGTACGTTAGCTATATCAGCCCCTCCGGCGGTTCGGGAAGTCCCGGCCCCTGCTTCTACAATCACGAGCCAGATACGCGCCCCACGCCCGAAGGACCGTGATGACCAGCGTCGAGGAACCGGCACGACCCCGCGGGCGGACCCGCGACGCCGCCCGCACCAGGGCCGAGATCCTCGACGTGGCCACGCAGGAGTTCGCCCGGGCCGGCTACGACGGGGCCCGCGTGGACGAGATCGCCGCCCGCACCCGCACCACGAAGCGGATGATCTACTACTACTTCGGCGGCAAGGAACAGCTGTTCACAGCCGTACTGGAGCGGGCCTACGGGGTGATCCGCGACGCCGAGCAGCAGCTGGACGTCGAGCACCTGGACCCGGTCGCGGCCATCCGGCGCCTGGCGGAACTGACCTTCGACCACCACGAGCAGCACCTCGACTTCATCCGTCTGGTGAGCATCGAGAACATCCACGAGGCGGAGCACATCGTCGCCTCCGAGAAGCTGGCGGCGATCGGTTCTCCGGCGCTGGACGTGATCCGCCGGATCCTCGCCGCCGGGCAGGAGTCCGGCCTGTTCACGGCCGACGTGGACGCCGTCGACCTGCACGCGATGATCAGCGCGTTCTGCTTCTTCCGGGTCGCCAACCGGCACACCTTCGGTGCCCTGTTCGGCCGTGACCTGACCGACCCCGCACGGCGCGAGCACTACCGCGCCATGCTCGGCGACATGGTCATCGCCTACCTGACGGCGGACCGCGCGGAGGACTGAGCACCGCCGGACACCGGTCCGGCGGATCGCGCGCCACCTCTTGACAGAACGGGAACACGGGCCGCAGCATCCCTGCGCAACCACTGCGAACTAACCAGTGGGTTAATTAGCTGGCTCGTGCCCCCGAAGGAGCCCCGCCGTGTCCGTCCC
>NZ_POTZ01000848.1 GCF_003236365.1 Streptomyces sp. NTH33 | reverse complement strand
ATCAGACGAGCCTCACCGATGGCTCGGAGGAAGCCCGGGGTGGTGCCGAGCATCTCGGCTGCCCGGCCCATCGTGTAGGCGGGGTAGTCGTCGTCGTCCAGACGATCACTAAGAGGGTTGTCCGCTGTCATGTCACCTCGCTGTGCAACGCGTCGAGGGGCCCTGGTGCCGTACGGCACCAGGGCCCCGAAGGAAATTCAACACCATCTGTCGGCCCTACTGCTGTGCCGACCTTCTGTTTCCGCTACCGGGCCCGGAAGGGGGGGAGCGGGGGATCGCAGCTGTGTGACCGGGGACCACCATCCATTCCGGGGTCTTGCGGTACCCGGGCCGAGTGCTTCTCGGGCCGGGCGATCCTGATGGCGCCTGCTCCTCCGTTCCTCTCCGAACCAACCACTGGGTGAACCGGTACTGCTGTTGGCAGCTCCTCGACGTGCGAGCCGCCCAGTGCGGCTCTCAGCCCCGTCACCGTCCTGGTAACACCTTGGCTTCGAGCCTCGAGAGCCGCACTGACCTGCGAACTTCGTGTGTATCCAGCCGCCAGTTCGTGTCTGGCGGGTCTCGTTCGACCGTCTCTACGAGGTGTAGCGTAACCACGCCAGGAGCGAATGTCTACTCTGGCAAAAGTAGATTTCACCTCTCCGGTGGAGGAAGAAATTTGCCACCTGCGAAAATGGCTCTCGCAGGCCGTCGTGTGCGGCGATGCGGCGGCGGATCGGCCCTCACCACGGGTCGGGACAGTCGCCCTCCGCCGCACACGCAAGCGCTTCGCGTCCTGCGGGGCGGTTCGGGGACAGTCGGCTGAACAGGTTCTGCTGGCATGTCGAACCCCGAGTGGCGAGAGCGGGTGGCGGAGGTCCTGAAGGACTCGGGCCGTCTCGGCCCGTTCACCCGGGACCTCGAGCGCTTCGCCGCCTTCCTCGCCGTCCTCGCCCGCGGGCCGTGAGAGAACCGGCCCGGCCGCCGTGAGGCGCCCCGCATCTGCGCTTTCATCTCGCCCGCATCCTGCGGGGCAACCTCAGGACCCCGGAGACGGACGGCGTGCACCGAGTCGCGATCAAGAACGTCAGCGCATGGACCGTAGGCGATCTCAGCCACTTCGACCGGTGCGGCGCCGTCTCCGCCCCGTTGCCCGGCCACGGTTTTCCGAGCGGACGACGACACAGCGGTGGGGGCCCTGCCGACGCGCGTCGGCAGGGCCCCCACCGGGATCCTGAGGGCGGTTTCCCGCCCGTCCTCATACGTCCATGGGGCCGGCGCCGCCGAGCAGTGCCGACGCGGTCCGGAGCGGAGTGGGAACGCCCATGGGCGTTCC
>NZ_POTZ01000847.1 GCF_003236365.1 Streptomyces sp. NTH33 | reverse complement strand
GCCCGGGCCTGGTCGGGGTCGGGCACGATCGGGGCGAGCGTCCCGTCGAAGTCGAGCGCGATCACCGCTCGCTCCGGCCGCGCGAGGAGCGCGGCGAGCCCGTCCCGGCCGGCCCGGGTGGCAGGCGTCGGCAGGGAGGGCACGGGGGTGGTCGAGTCGGTGGCGTGACTGTCCTGGCTTCCCATACGCCGAACCTATCCACACCCGGCCGCCCGCACTCCTCCGCTCCTCAGCGCTCGGAGCGCCGCGCCTCGCGTATACGCCGCAGCCGGTTCACCGTGACCGGGTCGTGGGCCAGGGCGCGGGTGTCGTCGAGGAGGGCGTTGAGGAGCTGGTAGTAGCGGACGGGCGACAGGCCCAGCTCCTCGCGTATCGCGCGCTCCTTGGCGCCGGGGCCGGTGAAGCCGCGGCGCTCCAGGGCGAGGATGTCCCGCTCCCTGCGGCCGAGCGCGTGCTCCTGGTCGTCGTCCATACCGGCACCGTAGCCGCCGTCACCGACATCGCCAGGGGTGGGCGGGTTCCGGTGCTCCCGCAGCCGCCGCGGAGCGCCGTCCTGCCCGGGGCGGACGCCACCGCGCTCGTTCCCGTCCAGCCGTGAGGGCCCCGTCACGCGAGTGGACTAGACCTCTTGTGGGTCGAAGGGCCACACTGTCCCCCGTGAGACACGTCATCGCCCTCGATGTGGGCGGCACCGGGATGAAGGCGTCCCTGGTCGCCGCCGGCGGCTCCCTGCTGCACCGGGCGCGCCGGGCGACCGGCCGCGAGCGCGGGCCGGACGCCGTCGTGGAGGGCATCCTCGACTTCGCCGCCGAACTGCGCGCGTACGGCGCGGCGCACCTGGGCGAGGAGGCCGCCGCGGCCGGCGTCGCCGTTCCCGGCATCGTCGACGAGGAGCGGGGCGTGGCCGCCTACTCCGCCAACCTCGGCTGGCGCGACGTACCCCTGCGCGACCTGCTCGCGAAGCGGCTCGACGCCCCCGTGGCCCTGGGGCACGACGTGCGCGCCGGCGGGCTCGCCGAGGGCCGGATCGGGGCGGGCCGGGGCGCGGACCGGTTCCTGTTCGTGCCGCTGGGCACCGGGATCGCGGGCGCCATCGGCATCGACGGCCGGGTGGAGGCGGGCGCACACGGCTTCGCGGGCGAGATCGGCCACATCGTCGTACGGCCCGGCGGACTGCCGTGTCCGTGCGGGCAGCGCGGCTGCCTGGAGCGGTTCGCCTCCGCGGCGGCGGTCAGCCAGGCATGGGCGAAGGCCTGCGGGGACCCGGAGGCGGACGCGGCCCACTGCGCCGAGGCCGTGGAGTCCGGCGACGCGAGGGCACGGGCGGTCTGGCAGGAGGCGGTGGACGCGCTCGCCGACGGGCTGGTCACCGCGCTCACCCTGCTGGACCCGCGCACGCTCATCATCGGCGGCGGACTCGCCGAGGCGGGCGAGACGCTGTTCGCGCCGCTGCGCGAGGCCGTCCGGCGGCGGATCACCTTCCAGAAGCCGCCCTCGATCGTCCCCGCCGCCCTGGGGGACACCGCCGGCTGCCTGGGCGCGGGGCTGCTGGCCTGGGACCTCCTCACCCCTTCCACCC
>NZ_POTZ01000846.1 GCF_003236365.1 Streptomyces sp. NTH33 | reverse complement strand
AAGGGGCGTGCGGCGGAGCGGGCCGAGCGGACCGGGCCGGAGGAGGCCGGGCCGGAGAAGAACGGGCCCGAGAAGGCCGGGCCCGAGAAGGACGGCGGCTTCACGGTGGTGCCGTTCGAGGAGCAGCTGGCCGCGCTGCGCGGGTGACGGGTGCCCGTCGGCCGGGCGGCACCCCGGCCGACGGTGAAAGGCAGGTAAAAGCAGGTAAAAAGGGTGATCGTGGGGCCGCTCGCCTCGGCCGGGGCCCCGTGGCCTTGGCAGACTGGACGGGTGCCTCAGACCGTGCTGCTCGCCGAAGACGACCGCGCCATCCGCCACGCCCTCGAGCGGGCCCTGACGCTGGAGGGCTACGAGGTGACGGCGGTCGCCGACGGCGTCGAGGCGCTCGCGCAGGCCCACCGGAACCCGCCGGACGTCCTCCTCCTCGACGTGATGATGCCGGGCATCGACGGACTCCAGGTCTGCCGCGTGCTGCGCGCCGAGGGCGACCGCACGCCGATCCTCATGCTCACCGCCCTGGTGGAGACCGCCGACCGGATCGCCGGACTGGACGCCGGCGCCGACGACTACGTCGTCAAGCCGTTCGACGTCGAGGAGGTCTTCGCCCGGCTGCGCGCCCTGCTGCGCCGCACCAGCCCGGTCGGCGTCGGCGCGTCCGGCACGGCGGGCGGTGCCTCCGGTGACGTGGCGGCGAAGGAGCCGCAGGCCCCCGAACGGCAGATCGAGGCGGCCGGGATCCGCATGGACCTGCAGGCCCGCCGGGTGTGGCGGGGCACGCGGGAGCTGGAGCTGACCCGCACCGAGTTCGAGCTGCTGGAACTGCTGGTCCGCAACGCCGGGATCGTGCTGGACCACGCCACCATCTACGACCGCATCTGGGGATACGACTTCGGCCCCGGCTCCAAGAACCTCGCCGTGTACGTCGGCTACCTGCGCCGCAAGCTCGACGAGCCGGACGCGCCGCAGCTGATCCACACGGTCCGCGGCGTGGGTTACGTGCTCCGGGAGGACTGAGTGGGCCGCCTCGCGCGGCTGCTGGAGCGACCGCGGCCCCGGCTGTCGTCGCTGCGGACCACGTTCGCGGTGACGTTCGCCCTGGTGACCGCCGCCGTCACGATCCTCGTCGGCATCCTGTCGTACAACTCCGCGGCCCGTCTGGTGCGGGTGGACCAGCAGTCGGTGTTCACGCAGGTCGTCCAGGACGTGCGGAACGAGGTACGGCGCTACGACCTGGCACCCGCGGACTTCGCCTCCTCCCGGCCCGGCCACGAGCTGCTCCGGCCCAGCCGCACCAATGTGCAGGTGCTCGGCGCGGGCGGGGAGATCGTCGACCG
>NZ_POTZ01000845.1 GCF_003236365.1 Streptomyces sp. NTH33 | reverse complement strand
GGGTACGGCGGGGGCTGCCGGGGCGGTCACCGCCGGTGCCGCCGCCGGTGTCGGCACCGGAGCGTGAGCACCGGCGGCGCGCACCACCTCCACGCCCGCCGCCGGGCCGGCCGCCAGGGTGGCCAGCCCGGCGACCGCCGCCGCGCCCACGGCCAGCCGACGGACCCGGGCCCGCCTGTGCTCTGGGGTCATGCCTGCTCCTTTCTTCGCTCCGGTCCGTTCTTCCGTCATTTTTCACGGTATTGACGGACCGTCATATGAAGTCAGGCACAGGAAAGCGCATGGCGCCACCGCCGTCGCGGCTTTCGAGTGCCTCTCTCGCCCGCACGGGTGAGCCGATCCAAAAGAAGAGGAAATTCGTGCCGTTGCTCGACACCCGTGTCCCCGCGGTTCTGCTGCGGATCGACCGGAATCCCTTTCACCACGGAACGCTGGGCGCCGTGCGCTCGCTCGGCAGGGCGGGAGTGCAGGTGCACCTCGTCGCCGACACGGCGGAAAGCCCCGTCCACGCGTCGCGTTATGTGCGCGAGGCGCATCCCCCGCCGCTCCCGGGGGCGTCCGCCGACGACGTTCTCGCCGTGCTGCGCCGTGTGGCCGAACGGATCGCGCGTCCCGCCGTGCTGGTCCCGCTGGACGACGCGAGCGCCATCGCCGTGAGCCGGATGCGGGACGTACTCGCCCCCTCCTATCTGCTGCCCGAGATGCCGGGCGCCCTGCCCGAACGCGTCGCCGACAAGGCGGAGCTGGCCGCCGTGTGCGCCTTGGCGGACGTCCCGCACCCGATGACGCTGGTCCCGGACAGTCCGGCACGGGCCGCGGCGGACGCGCGCCGGCTCGGACTGCCGCTGGTGGCGAAGTGGAGCCGGCCCTGGCTGCTGCCCGCCGGCAGCGACCTGCGCAGCACGGTGCTGGTGCGCTCCGAGCGGCAGGCCCGGGAGCTGTACCTGCGCACCGAGGAGGCGGGCAGCCGGCTGCTGCTGCAGGCGTACCTGCCACCGGGACCGGACCGCGACTGGTTCTTCCACGGTTACGCCGACCGCTCGGGCACCGTGCGCGCGGGCGGGGCCGGCCGCAAGCAGCTGTCCTGGCCGCGCGGTGCGGGGCTGACCGCGGTGGGCCGCTGGACGGCCAACCCCGAGGTGCGGGCGCCGGCCGAGCGGCTCACCGGCGAGCTGGGCTACCGCGGCATCTTCGACCTGGACTTCCGCCGCTGCGGGGCGACGGGCCGCTATCACCTGCTCGACTTCAACCCGCGCCCCGGCGCCCAGTTCCGGCTCTTCGCGGACAGCGCGGAACTGGACGTCGTACGCGCCCTGCACCTGGACCTGACGGGCCGTGCCCTGCCGGACGGGGCCCCGAGGGTCGGGCGGGCGTTCGTGGTGGAGAACTACGCGCCGCTCGCCGCGCTGCGTACGGCGCCGGGCGGCCGCGAACTGGCCTGGTACGCCCGGGACGACCGCGCTCCCGGGTGGGCCATGTGGGGCCTGTGGTGCCGTCATGTGTCCCGTCGGCTGCGGCAGCGGCTGGGCTCCACGGCGGCGCTGCCGGCGCCGCGCCCGGCCCCCCGGGCGGCCCCCGGCTCCCCTTCCTC
>NZ_POTZ01000844.1 GCF_003236365.1 Streptomyces sp. NTH33 | reverse complement strand
CACGGGCTCGGCGTACGGGCTGGTCTCGTTCATCAGGTCACTCACTGTGCGTCACATTCCTGGTGTCAACCGGGGCCCGACCAGCACCCAGCAAGATCACCTCTTACACAGAGGAGTAAACAGCCTCGCGGGTCGATCACCGGAGCGGCCAGCGGGGTGGAGACGGTCCCGATCAGCGCGTTGAGGCCCTTGACCTTGCTGTATCCATAGCCGGCTCCCTGCTTGGCGTAGCCGTAGGTGCGGCGGATCGTGTCGTCGATGTCCACGTAGGCCACCTGGCCGGTGCCGGGCAGCAGCGGGGTGTGCGCGGCCAGGCGGGGCAACAACCGGCGGGCCATCGCGTGCAGTTGCTTGACATGCCCGTGGGTGAAGGAGCGCAGGAACGACCCCAGTGTGGACGCGGCCCGCACCCCGGCGAACAGGCGGGACAGTCCGCCGTGCCGCAGCCGGTCCATGTCATCGATGCTGTCGGCACCCGCGATCATGCCGCCCACCAGCGACATCAGCTTCGCCGCGGGGAAGGCCCCGGTGCCGTCCTTCGAGGCCGGCAGCCGGACGTGCTCGTCGACGAGTGCGGGCAGCGCGCACCGCTCGGCCAGCCGCACCACCGGCTCCAGCCCGCCGTACGCGACCAGATTCGGATCATCGAAGTGTGCGGAGACCTTCGCTGCGGCATGGGAGGATTGCATCTCGGAAGTGCCTTGTCGATTGTGCGTGCTGGAAGCCTGAAGAACTCCCGTCATCGCAGGTCACAGGGCACTTCCTCGTTTCCGGAGAAGTTGTCCACAGGCATCAAGCCGGTGGATCCGGGCTCAGGCCCACGGCATCCTCGCCGCCGACTTCCCGCACCTCGACACCGTGGCGCTGGGGCGCCTGTACGCCCTGATCTTCATCGAGCACGGCACTCGCCGACGACACCTCGCCGGCGTCACCGCCCACCCCACCGCGCGGTGGACCGTTCAGCAGGCGAGGAATTCCGCCATGACGTCGGGGTGCCGGATGGACTCGCTGCGCTTTCTGCTGCGGGACCGGGATGCGAATTACACCGACGCCTTCGACGCCGTCTTCCAGGCCGACGACGTGCAGATCCTGCTCAGCCCGCCGCAGGCACCGAGAGCGAACGCGATCTGCGAGCAAGCCGTGGGCACCCTCCGGCGCGAGCTCCTCGACCGGATCCTGATCCACCACGAGGCCCACGCCCAAGCGGTCCTGGCCGAGTACATCCGGCACTACCACCAGCACCGCCCCCACCGGTCCCGGCGGCAACTGCCCCCGGACAGCACCAAACCGCCCGCTCCAGCCACCGTCACCGACCTCTAGGGCGTGTACGGAGTCGTGATCATGGTGCTGGTTGAAGGCTGCGGATCCAGATGACGGCTCCACGCAGGTGGAGTCCGGCGAGGTAGCTCTCGGGGGTCTTGTCGTAGCGGGTGGCGATCCCGCGCCACGCCTTCAACTTGTTGATCAGGCGTTCGAGCAGCAAGCCACACTGCACACGTAGGTGTGTCTGCCCCGGGGAATGTCCCGGTCGTAGGGGTTGAGGGCCTGCTCGCGGCGGCCGCTGCTGTTCAGCGGTTGCGTGAGCGGTCGACTGGTGCG
>NZ_POTZ01000843.1 GCF_003236365.1 Streptomyces sp. NTH33 | reverse complement strand
GGTGGGTGGCGGCCAGGCAGCGCCGGATGGTGTGGACCGAGGGCCGCAGGAGCGGGCCGGGGATCAGCCAGCGGCCTCGCTCTCGTCGACGCTCGAAGCTTTTCCCTGATCCGGGGGCCGGCTCCGGCTCGGATTCGAGGGTCTGGTCGGGTTCGGGGACGGCGGCGCGTTGGACGCTGAGGAACGCGGTGGCCGGCATGCAGGCGGTGACGTGCCGGTGCCAGGGGGTCCACTTGCGGACCCGGTACCGGGCCAGGCCGACCAGCTGCTCGTTGATCTCGTTGTCCTCCTCGATCTGCCACCGGCCACCGGCCCGGGCGATGACCTCCGAGACCGGGGTGCCGACGGGGGCGTGGACGAGGGAGTAGGCGCTCTCCCGGTGGAGCCCGCCGCCCTTGCCGCGCCGGTTGGGGTGCAGGGACCGCCGCGGCACCAGCCAGTGCGTGAAGCCTTCGGCCGGGTTCTCGTCCTTGACCTGCACGGCGAAGGCCGTCCAGTCGTAGAGACGCTCGCCCTTGGCGCCGTCGCCGCAGGAGCGGCGTTCCCACCGGTCACGGACCTTCGCGTAGTGGAGCAGGTCATCGGCGCGCTGCACGGCCGGCTGGCGCGGCTTGCCTGGCGGGCCGTCGGGCGGGAGGTCGGCCGGGACGCCGAATACGTACGGTACTTTCCGCCCGTGGCACCAGGCGCGAAGCCGCGGGTCACGGCCGTGGCCGGCATCAGCCAGCACCCAGGAGAACGGTACGGGGGCCGCGCGGGCCTGCTCGAGCATCGTGATGGCCGGCGCGGGTTTGGTGGCGAAGGCAATCCCGTCGGGTACTCCGGCCTCACGGCACCGCTCGCGGTCGTCCGTCCAGTCCTCGGGGAGATACAGGCGTCGATCGATGAAGGCGTGCCCGGCAGCGGCGGCGTAGGTGAGCATCACCATGGTCCCCCAGCCCTGCCACCACGTACTCGCGCACCGCGTCCCGCAACGCATCCGCGCTCCACACCGACCCGTCGAGCAGCCACTGCATCCGGTATCCGGTCCGCGGTCACATGCCCGGCCCGCTCCGACAGCGTCCAGCCGTTCTTCTTCGGCAACTCTGCCAGCAGTCCTTCGACGAACTGCGCGAACACCACCCGCGGCTCCGGCCGGTTGAACAAGTACCCCAACGAACCAGTCAGCGCGGACAGTTCGGTATCCCACCCAGCTATCTGCTCAGCCGTCACACCCAGCATCATGCCCGGTCAACGACACCGCACGGGCACCGTCACAAGATCTCCGGCTGTAGCACTGGTCTTGATGTGCGGCGGAGGGGCCTGGCGACTGTGGGGCTCCGGCTGGTGGGCGGTCAGTGAGCGCTCCGATAATTTTGCTCTGCGCAAAGATTCGCTTCGAAGTCCCTCGAACGGGCCCACAGGCCGCGGTTTACCGGCGGGGCTGGGAGGTAACCCCGAGGACCCACCGCCCTCACTCCCCGCTCCGGAGGAACCCATGACCGAAGTCGCCGACTATGTGCTGCAGCGCCTGACCGAGTGGGGCGTCAAGCGGGTGTACGGCTATCCCGGTGACGGGATCAACGGTCTGCTGGGCGCGTTCGACCGGGCCCAGGGCAATCCGGAGTTCATCC
>NZ_POTZ01000842.1 GCF_003236365.1 Streptomyces sp. NTH33 | reverse complement strand
CCTCGATGTGGAACCGCTCGAGGTGCTCAGCCGGGTGAGCAGACTGGCCCGGCACCTGGACCGCGCGCGGCGGACTGTGATCACCACTGTCACTCTCACATAACTCGATGTCAAGAGAGTCGACATCAAGAGACTTCACGTCGACACAACCACTACACTGATCGCCATGGAGGACGAGGTCGATCGACTGGTCGCAGCGTGGCGCCGGGAGCGTCCGGACCTCGATGTGGAACCGCTCGAGGTGCTCAGCCGGGTGAGCAGACTGGCCCGGCACCTGGACCGCGCGCGGCGGCTGGCCTTCTCCGAGCACAGTCTGGAGCCCTGGGAGTTCGACGTCCTGACGGCGCTCCGGCGCGCGGGATCGCCGTACCAGCTCTCCCCCGGACAACTGCTGACCCAGACCCTGGTCACCTCGGGCACGATGACCAACCGCATCGACCGGCTGGCGAAGAAGGGCCTGGTGGAGCGCCTGCCCGACCCCAGCGACCGGCGCGGTGTGCTGGTCCGCCTGACGGAGGAGGGCCGGGACCGCGCGGACCGGTCCCTGGCGGGGCTGCTGGACCAGGAGCGGGCGATCCTCGCGGAGCTGTCGTCCGCCCAGCGGTCCGAACTGGCGGGCCTGCTGCGTCAGCTGACCGCCCCGTTCGACAACATCCCCGGCTGAGGACCCGCGCGGGGGACCTGCGCCGGTCCGGTCAGGCGCTGCTGCTCTCCTCCACGCCGATCCGCCCGGCAGGTCCCAGGTCGGCAGGTCCCAGGTCGGCGGGTCCGACCCCCGCGCGGCGGGCGAGGGCGACGGCGGCGAGGGTGGAGTGCACGCCGAGCTTGCCCAGGACGTTCTGCATATGGGTGCGGACGGTGTGCGGGGACAGGTACAGCCGCTCGGCGACGGCCTTGCGGCCGAGCCCGGCGACCATGCAGCGCAGCACCTCCCGCTCGCGCGGCGTCAGCGACTCCACCAGGCGCTCGCTCTCGGTGCGGTGCTTGCGGGCGACGGTCAGCTCCCGCAGTACGCCGGTGAGCAGGGCCGGCGGCAGATGGGTCTCGTCGCGCAGCACACCGCGGATGACGGTGAGCAGCCGGGACAGCGAGCAGTCCTTGGCGACCCAGCCGCAGGCCCCGGCCTGCAGGGCGAGCGCGGCGCGCCGCGGGTCGTCCTTCTCGGCCAGGACGACGACCCGCACCGTCGGCTGGGCACCGCGCGCCCCGGCGACCAGGGAGATGCCGTCCACCAGCCCGTCCTCCTCGCCCTCCCGCACGGGGACGGCGGGGCGGGCCCCGGGGACCTTTCCGCCGAGGTCGGCGTCGACGAGCATGACGTCGACGCGGCGGCCCTCGGCGGCGGCCCGCTCCAGGCAGCGCAGCGCGGCCGGCCCGGACCCGGCGGCGGAGACGTCGACGTCGGGCTCGGCGGCCAGGGCGGCGGCGAGCGACTCGGCGAAGATACGGTGGTCGTCGACGACCAGGACTCGGACACGAACCACGGAAAGCCCCCTTCCCCGAGCTCCTGGCAGAGCAGGGGATCCTCTTCGTCACACATGCGTCAAAGAACGCCTTGGAGAACGCCTTGAAGAACACGCCGGAGAACGCCGCCCTGCGCGTCCCCCGACGCCTCCCGC
>NZ_POTZ01000841.1 GCF_003236365.1 Streptomyces sp. NTH33 | reverse complement strand
GGGCCCGGGCGGGAGGTGACTCCCAGGGGCAGGTGCCCCCCGGGGCCAGGCTGGGGGGCGCCGGACGTTCACCGCACCGGACCGTTCAGAGGCGGGGGGCTTCCCGCGTCTCGTCGTGGGTGGCGGACTCGTCGGCGTGGGCTGCGGAACCGTCCGCGGGTGCCGGGGCGTCGCGGTCTTGGACCCGGCGGCGGTACTCCCCCAGCACGACCGCCGTGGCCAGTACGCCCAGGGCGATGGCGAGTTCCTTGAAGCCCCCGTAGCCGGTGATGGAGAAGCCGGTGGCGCCGACGGCCAGGATGACGGCCAGCAGCGCGGTGAGGAACCAGGCCAGCGGCACGAAGAAGTCGGGGAGCCGGATCGGGCGTGCCAGGTCGGGGCGGTCCCGGCGCAGCAGCGCGAAGCCGGAGATCGCCAGGATGTGGGTCAGGATGTAGCCCAGGTTGCCGGTGACGATGATCGCCAGCGGCGTCTTGAGCACCACCAGCACGATCACGTTGAGCACCAGCGCGACGGTGAGCGCGCGTGCGGGTACTCCGCGCCGGTTGAGCACACCGACCTGACGGATCGTGACGCCCTGCCGGCCCATGTCGTACAGCACCCGTGAGCCGTCGGCCAGTCCGGTGATCATGATGAGCAGCAGCGAGGCGATGAGGAACACGATCATCAGGTCGGCGGCCCCGCCGACCAGGTCGTGGAAGGCGCCGACGTAGAACGCGATCGGATCGTCGCCGATCCTCTTCTCGCCGACGTAACCCGAGAGCGCCAGCGGCAGCAGGACGAAGACACCGAGGCAGAACAGCACTCCCGCGCGCAGCGCCCGGGAGGTGTCCCGCACGGTCTCCTTGTACTCGGGGGCGAAGGTCGCGCACACCTCCACGCCGAAGGACGTCCAGGCCATGATGTACAGCCACACCAGGGCCTCGCGGAGCCCGCTCATACCGTGCAGGTTCCAGTGCAGGCCGGCCGTGCTCCAGTCGCCGGAGAGGAACGGCCCCACGACGAAGACGGCGAGGGGGATCAGCAGGATGCCGCCGGTCACGTAGACCACCCACATCGCCGCGTGCAGGCCGTACATCGCGGCCGCGTACAGCAGCCCAATGACGACGAGGCCGATCACGATCGGCAGGCTCAGCTCGGCCACGCCCAGGTCGAGTGTCCAGGTCTGGCCGGGGAACCACTGGGCCTGCACCAGGGAGCCGATGATGCCCGCGTACACCGACAGGGCGGTCGTCCAGGGAAGCCAGTAGCCGATGCCGGCCAGGGCCCCGACGGCGGGCATCCGGCTGCGCCAGCCCTCGGTGGCGTAGTGCGCGATACCGCCCGAGGAATCGGGGAACATCGCGGCCATCTCGGTGTAGATCCAGTTGGTGGCGGTGGCCAGCACCATGGACACCGTCCACAGGGCGATCGCGCCCCATGCGCCGAGCCCCCCTATGGAGGCCCCCAGGGAGGCGATGAGCGCGGCCGGCATGGTCAGCGACATGGCGAACCCGTCGTACCAGCGCATCTTCTTGGCGAGGGCAGGTTGCTCGGGCATGGGTCTCCTTCGGACGGAGAGCGGTGGCAGAGCCTGAAGGGAAGAGCCGAGTGGGGAGAGCCGGGTGGGAAGAGCCGGGT
>NZ_POTZ01000840.1 GCF_003236365.1 Streptomyces sp. NTH33 | reverse complement strand
CCCCCTCCCGGCCAGCGGTACGGCCCTGCTCGTCCCGGTCCGCCACTGGTCCCCGACGGGCTGGCACCGCTTCGGCCTCCCGTACCTGGCCGGTGCCCCGCAGGACGCCCCGCCGGCCGACGCCGTCACCGTCGCCGCCCTGCTGGTCCGGGAGGCGCCCACCGGCGCGGGCGCCGACGCCGTCGACCTCGTCGCCCGTGTCGCCGACTCCGTCCGCCGCACCACCCTCTTCCTCGGTGACCGCCGGCGACATCCCGCGGACGGACCCGACCTCTTCCTCTCCGCGGAACAGGCCCTCCTGCTCGGGCACCCGTTGCATCCGACCCCGAAGAGCCGCGAAGGCCTGTCGGAAGCCGAACTCCGCCCCTACTCGCCCGAACTGCGAGGTTCCTTCCCGTTGTGCTGGATGGCGGTGGCCCGCTCCGTGCTCGCCACCGACTCCGCCTGGACCGAGCGCGGCCGGCCGGTCCCCGCCGAACGGCTCACGGCCCGGCTCGCCGGCGCGGGACTGTCCCTGCCCGACGGATACGCCGCCCTGCCCCTGCACCCGTGGCAGTCGCGGGAGCTACGGCACCGTGCGGGCACGGCGGCGCTGCTGGACGCGGGACTCCTCCGGGACCTGGGCCCCCACGGCCCCGCCTGGCACCCCACCTCCTCCGTACGCACCGTCCACCGCAGCGGCGCCCCCGCCATGCTCAAGCTGTCGCTGGGCCTGCGCATCACCAACTCCCGCCGTGAGAACCTCCGCAAGGAACTGCACCGCGGTGTCGAGGTCCACCGTCTGCTGCGCGGCGGCCTCGCCCGGCAGTGGCACGCGGCGCACCCCGGCTTCGACATCGTCCGCGACCCGGCCTGGCTGGCCGTCGACGACCAGGACGGAGCCCCGGTGCCCGGGCTGGACGTGATGATCCGGCACAACCCGTTCGGCCCGTCGGACGACGTCTCCTGCGTCGCCTCACTCGTGGCGCCCCGGCCGTCCCCCCGAGCCGGCGCGGCTCCGGCCATGCGGTCCCGCCTGGCCGAGGCCGTCGCACGCCTCGCCGCCCGCACCGGGCGCCCCCGGGGAGCCGTCGCCGCCGAGTGGTTCCTGCGCTACCTCGAGCAGGTGGTCCGCCCCGTGCTGTGGCTGGACGGAGAAGCCGGAGTCGCCCTGGAGGCCCACCAGCAGAACACGCTCCTCCTGCTGGACGCCGACGGCTGGCCCGCGGGCGGCCGCTACCGCGACAACCAGGGCTACTACTTCCGCGCCTCCCGGCGCGCGGAACTCGACGCCCGGCTGCCCGGCATCGGCGGACGCAGCGACACCTTCGTCCCCGACGACGTCACCGACGAACGCTTCGCCTACTACCTCGCCGTCAACAACGTCTTCGGCCTCATCGGCGCCTTCGGCTCCGGGCGGCTCGCCGACGAGCGGCTGCTGCTGGCCGCCTTCCGCCGCTTCCTCGGCGACGCCGCCTCCGGGCCCGCCCGCACGCGCTCCACCCTGCCGGCCCGCCTGCTCGACTCCCCGGTCCTGCGCTGCAAGGCCAACCTGCTGACCCGGCTGCACGGCCTCGACGAACTCGTCGGCCCGGTCGACACCCAGTCCGTCTACGTCACCATCGCCAACCCCCTGCACCCGTGACC
>NZ_POTZ01000083.1 GCF_003236365.1 Streptomyces sp. NTH33 | reverse complement strand
GACCGTCAGGGCCTTGCGCCGCCCGGTACGGGGCTTGCGGCGGCGGCCCTTGGCACGGCGGTGTTCGACCTGGCGCAGGAGGTCGCGGCGAGCGGCGAGGCCCAGGTGGCGTCCTTCGGCTACAGCGACGAGGACGCGTTCGCGGTCGGCCTCACCTGCGGGGGCGAGATCTCCGTACTGGTCAGGCCAGTGAGCCCCGAGACCGACCCGGCCTTCGGCGCGGTCGCCGCGTCCGTCGCCGCCGGTGAGCCGGTGACCGTGGCGACCGTGGTCGACGGTCCGGCCCCGCGCGGGGCGACGCTCGCGGTGTGGCCGGAGAAGGTGGCGGGCACGCTGGGCGCGTCCGGCCTGGACGTGGCGGTGACCGCGGACGCCCGCGGCGAACTCGCCCTGGGCGCCACGGGGCTGCGGCACTACGGCCCGCACGGTGAACGCCGCGAGGACGCCGTCACAGTGTTCCTGCACTCCTTCGCCCCGCCGCCGCGGATGCTGGTGTTCGGCGCGATCGACTACGCCGCCGCGGTGGCCCGTATCGGCGCCTTCCTCGGCTACCGGGTCACGGTGTGCGACGCCCGCCCGGTGTTCGCCACGCCGAAGCGGTTCCCCGCGGGCGTGGAGGTGGTCGTGGACTGGCCGCACCGCTATCTGCGGGGCACGGACACCGACGAGCGCACGGTGATCTGCGTCCTCACCCACGACCAGAAGTTCGACGTGCCGCTGCTGGAGGAGGCGCTGCGCCGGCCGGCCGCCTACATCGGGGCGATGGGCAGCCGCCGTACCCACCACGACCGGATGAAGCGACTGGTGGAGGCCGGTCTGTCGGAGGCCGAGCTGTCCCGGCTGCGCTCACCGGTGGGCCTGGACCTGGGCGCCCGGACCCCCGAGGAGGTGGCCGTGTCCGTCGCGGCCGAGATCGTCGCGCTGCGCTGGGGCGGTACGGGGGCGCCCCTGACCGCGACCGCCGGAGCCATCCACGCGACCGGCTCCGCCTGACGTGCGAGGAGGAAACCATGGAGCTGCACCACGAGTTCACCGTGCCCGTCCCGGTCGACGACGCCTGGCGGGTGCTCCTCGACATCGAGCGCGTGGCACCGTGCCTGCCGGGGGCCACCGTGGAGGACTACGACGGCAAGACCGTGACCGGGTCGGTCAAGGTCAAGCTGGGTCCGATCACGGTGACGTACAAGGGGACGGCGGTCTTCGAGGAGCAGGACGAGACGGCCCACCGCATGGTGCTCGCCGCGAGCGGCCGGGAGACGCGTGGGCAGGGCACGGCGCGGGCCACGGTCACGGGCACCCTGGAGGAACGGGACGGCGCCACGGCGGTGTCGGTGCGGACCGATCTGACGGTGACCGGCCGCCCGGCGCAGTTCGGGCGCGGAGTGCTGGGTGAGGTGGGCGACCGGCTGGTGGGGCAGTTCGCCGAGTGCCTGTCCGAGCGGCTCGCCGGGACACCGCCGGCCGTACCTGCCGAGGGCGCCGTGACGGGCGCCCCCGAGGAGGTTCGCGAGGAGCCAGCGGTACGGCACGCGGAACCCGAACCGCTCGATCTGCTGCGCACCGCCGGCGCACCGGTGGCCAAGCGTGCCGCCGTGGCCGCGGGCGCGGCCGTCGTCGTCGCGCTGCTGGTCGTGGGCGTACGCCGGCTCCGGCGCCCCTGACGGGCCGGTCTTCTGTTACCGACGGTGCCGGTGGGTCGGGATCGACCCTCGTTGCCCCTGTGACCTGCGATTTTCATTTTTTCGCGGGTTTTTTGGATTCGTCGGTGTGGGCCCGTGGAGCACGGGTACGTGCGCCTTCAACGGATGAGGCATGCATGGCCTCTGCAGCACATGTGCGGCACATCCCCGCTGGAAGGAGGTCCGTGACAGCGCACACTCGCAGCGCCCGGGCCGCTTTCACGCACGGAGCGGCCCGGATCTCTCCGAGAAGTCGGAAACGAGAAAGGGAAGAGTGACCCCGGGGCGGCCCCCCTGACGGGGCCGCCCTCTTGTGCGTCACCTCGGCAGCCGGTGCAGTTCCACGCCGGTGAGACGGCCGTCGGTGACGGTGGCCGTCATGTAGGTGCAGTGGGGCTGGCGGCGGCGGTCGGTCGGGGAGCCCGGGTTGAGCAGGCGCAGGCCGGTGGGCGCGGTGGTGTCCCAGGGGATGTGGCTGTGCCCGAAGACCAGCACGTCGAGGTCGGGGAAGCGGGCGGCGCAGCGGGCCTCGCGGCCCCGGGCGGGACCGGTCTCGTGGACGGCGCCGAAGCGCAGCCCGCCGAGGTCGGCCCGGGCCACTTCGGGCAGGCGGGCACGCAGTTCGGGGCCGTCGTTGTTGCCGTACACGCCGATCAGGCGGCGGCTGCGGCTCTGCAGCAGGTCCAGGGTGGCGGTGTCGACCCAGTCCCCCGCGTGGAAGACGACGTCGGCGCGCGGGAGTTCGGCGAGCAGAGGTGCGGGCAGTTGCCTGGCGCGCCTGGGCAGGTGGGTGTCGCTCATCAGCAGCAGGCGCACACGGTCAGTCCTCGCCGCGCACGATGTTCCACTCGGGACCCGTGCGGTCCTGGTGCGGGGTGGTGCGGTCCTCGACCGCCGGGAGGCAGGTGCGCATGCTCTTCCGCCGCAGCCGGCGGGCCTCCGCCCAGCCCGTCTCGGGGTGCTGGGCAGCGGGTTTCTCACGGGTGTGCGCGGTCACGACGCCTCATCTTCCTTCTGCGTCCGTCTCCTGTGGGCGGCGCCTGCCGGGTCCCCCGGAAGCGGCCGGGACAAACCCGCCCGGTCCGCCCGGCCCGGGTCACCGGCCGCCGGAGCCCCCGCTGCCGAACGAGCCGCTGGAGCCCTCGTCCCAGCGCGGGCGGCTCTGGTCCCCGCCGCGCCTGGTGCCGGGGGAGCCGAGCTCGTGCGGGGTCAGGCGCCGGCCGGTCTCCTCGGCCCGGGGCATCTCGGCCGGCTCGCGCCGCTGATGGGTCTCGTGGACCGGCCCGGACTCGGGCAGCGTCGGGTGCTCGCCGCCCCGGGGGGTCCGTCCGCTGTGCTCGCTGTGCATGACCCTGACGCCGAGCCGGATGGCCCACACCAGGGCGGCGGCGATCAGCAGACCGCCGACGACGATGGCGACGATTCCGAAGGCCGAGGTCCCGGCGGCCGCTTCGTACCAGGTGGTGTTCATGGGGCGCGAGTACCCTGCCCCGGCCGGCGGATACCCGCCGGACCGGTCAGGGCGTGGCGCGGGCCCGGCCGCGGGGCCGGGCGGTAGCGTCGCCGCCGATGACGGACATGCCGGAAACCTCCCCAGCATCCACACAGAGCGACACCGCCGGGCACCGCCCCTCCCCCACGGTCTCGCTCGGCCGGAAGCTGCTGGAATGGGCCTCGACGACCGATCACAAGGTGATCGGCAAGCTCTACATCGTCACGGCGTTCTGCTTCTTCCTGCTGGGCGGCCTGCTGGCGATGGGGATGCGCGCCGAGCTGGCGAGCCCGGGTCTGCAGTTCATGAACAACCAGACCTACAACGAGCTCTTCACGATCCACGGCACGATCATGATGCTGCTCTTCGCCACCCCCATGTTCTCGGGCTTCACCAACGCGGTGATGCCGCTGCAGATCGGCGCCCCCGACCTGGCCTTCCCCCGGCTGAACGCCCTGTCGTACTGGATGTACCTCTTCGGCGGGCTGATCGTCGTCTCGTCGCTCTTCCTGCCCGGCGGCCCGGCGGCGTTCGGCTGGTTCGCCTACGCGCCGCTGAACAGCGCCTTTCACTCGCCCGGCGCGGGCGGCGACCTGTGGGTGATGGGGCTGGTGGTGACGGGTGTGTCGACGACGCTCAGCGCGGTCAACTTCATCGCCACGATCACGACCCTGCGGGCGCCGGGGATGACGATGTTCCGGATGCCGATCTTCACCTGGAACGTGCTGTTCACCTCGATCCTGGTACTGCCCGCCTTCCCGGTGCTGACCGCCGCGCTGCTCGCCCTGGAGGCGGACCGGAAGTTCGGGGCGCACATCTACGACTCGGCGAGCGGCGGGGCGCTGCTGTGGCAGCACCTGTTCTGGTTCTTCGGCCATCCGGAGGTCTACATCGTCGCGCTGCCGTTCTTCGGCATCGTCAGTGAGGTCATCCCGGTCTTCTCCCGCAAGCCGCAGTTCGGGTACCTGCCGATGATCGGGGCGACCATCGCGATCACCATGCTGTCCGCGGTGGTGTGGGCGCACCACATGTTCGCCACCGGCGCGGTGCTGCTGCCGTTCTTCTCGATCATGTCGTATCTGATCGCGGTGCCCACGGGGCTCAAGTTCTTCGCGTGGATCGGGACGATGCGGGGCGGGGCGCTGTCGTTCGAGACGCCGATGCTGTGGGCGTTCGGTTTCCTGATGACGTTCCTGCTGGGCGGGTTGAGCGGGGTGATCATCGCCGCGCCGCCGCTGGACTTCCATGTGACCGACTCGTACTTCATCGTGGCGCATCTGCACTACGTGCTGTTCGGCACCGTGGTGTTCGCGATGTTCGCCGGCTTCTACTTCTGGTGGCCCAAGATCACCGGCAGGATGCTGGACGAACGGCTCGGCAAGATCCACTTCTGGCTGCTGTTCCCCGGCTTCCAGCTGACCTTCCTGGTGCAGCACTGGCTCGGCGCGGAGGGGATGCCCCGCCGGTACGCCGACTACCTGCCCACCGACGGCTTCACCCTCCTGAACACCCTGTCCTCGGCGGGAGCCTTCCTGATCGGCGCGTCCACCCTCCCCTTCCTCTACAACGTCTGGCGCACGGCACGCCACGGAGAAAAGGTCACCGTGAACGATCCCTGGGGATACGGGCGGGCCCTGGAGTGGGCGACCTCCTGCCCGCCGCCGCGGCACAACTTCCACGCGCTGCCCCGGATCCGCTCGGAGTCCCCGGCGTTCGACCTGCACCATCCGGAGGTCGTGCGGCAGGGGGAACTGGAGGGGCGGCGATGAAGGTCGAGGCCCTGCTCTTCGGCGGCGTCGCGCTGTTCTTCGGGAGCAGCGCGGCCCTGTACGGGCTCTGGTCGGGCGAACCGGCCGGAACGGCGGCGCTGGTCGTCGCCTGCGGGATGGGGGCGCTGGTCTCCTTCTTCTGCCTCATCCAGTACCGGCGCAAGGGCGTGCGCCCGCAGGACCACACCGAGGCGGAGGTGGCCGACACGGCCGGGCCGCTGGACTTCTTCCCGCCGGAGAGCACCTGGCCGGTCATCACCGCGCTGGGCTTCGCCGTCGGCGCGGTGGGCGTGGTCTACGGGCTGTGGCTGTTCCTCATCGGTCTCGGTGTGCTGGCTCGGGGGGTTGCGGGGATGGCGTTCCAGTACGTGCACCGGGGCGAGTGACCTCCGCACGGAGCGGGGCTCCGGGACGGCCCGGTTCGACGGGACGGTGGCCGCTCTCGTAGCCGCCGGCGACGGTCTGCCGCACCTCGCCGGTCTCCTCGCCCTCGGTCAGGATCATCCGCTCCTTGCGCAGCAGGGCGTGGCACAGCCCCCGGGTGACCAGGAAGGCGACGACGGGCCCCAGCACGAGCGCGATGCGCAGCACCCAGGTCAACGCGTTCAGCGAGATCTGGAAGACGTCGGCGATGATGTCGTTGCCGCCCGCCAGCATCAGCACGCCGTAGAAGACGATTCCGGCGACGCCGAGGCCGGTGCGCACGGGACGTTCGCGCGGCCGGTCGCACAGGTGGTGCTCGTGGCGCCACTCCCCGGTCAGCCACTGCTCGGCGAACGGGTACGCGTACAGGACGGCGAACAGCAGCGCCGGCAGGACGACCGCCGGCAGCAGGACGTTCCACATGAGGGTGTGACCGGCGACGTTCGTCTCCCACGACGGCATCAGCCGCAGCGAGCCCTCCAGGAAGCCGACGTACCAGTCGGGCTGGGAGCCCGTGGAGACCTGGTACGGCGTGTAGGGGCCGTACGTCCACACGGGGTTGATCTGGGCGATGCCGGCGAGCAGGAAGAGCACGCCGAAGACGGTGAACTGCAGGCCCACCGATGTGGCGGTGAACTCGGGGAAGAGCGGCTTGCCGAGCACGTTGCGGTTGTCCCGGCCCGGGCCGCGCCACTGGGTGTGCTTGAGGTAGAAGACCAGGATCAGGTGCACGGTGACCAGCGCGACCAGGGCGGCCGGCAGCAGCAGGATGTGCAGGCTGTACAGGCGGCTGATGATGTCGTGGCCCGGCCACTGGCCGCCGAAGGCGAAGAAGCTGGCGTAGGTGCCGACCACCGGCAGGGACATCATGATCGTCTGCGCGATGCGCAGTCCGGTGCCCGAGAGCAGGTCGTCGGGCAGCGAGTAGCCGGCGAAGCCCTCGGCCAGGGCGAGTGCGAACAGCGTCACCCCGATGACCCAGTTGATCTCCCTGGGCCTGCGGAAGGCGCCGGTGAAGAAGATCCGCAGCAGGTGCAGGCCGATGGCGGCGACGAAGACGAGCGCCGCCCAGTGGTGGGCCTGCCGCAGCAGCAGCCCGCCGCGCACCTCGAAGCTGATGCGCAGGGTGGAGTCGAACGCCTCCGACATCCGCACCCCGCGCAGCGGCGCGTAGGGCCCGGTGTAGACGACCTCCTGCATCCCCGGGTGGAAGAACAGGGTCAGCCACACCCCGGTCAGGATCAGCAGGACCAGGCTGTACAGGGCGATCTCGCCGAGCAGGAACGACCAGTGCTCGGGGAACGCCTTGCGCATCAGCCGCCCGGCGTCGGACAGCGGCAGCCGGGCGTCGAGGAAGCCCGTGAACCGCTCACCGGCACCCGGGCCGCGTGCCGTGCGCGACCGCCGTGCCGGGCTCACGGCTCGTCCGGTCCGCCGTCGCCGCCCTGGTCCGCTTCCCCGGCCGTGCGTGCCGCCCGCTCCACCTCGGCCTCGACCTCGGCGCGCGGCCTGCCCTCGTCGCTCGCGTACTCGCTCAGGGCGGCCTGCAGATCACGGGCCAGGTCGCGCCAGGCGCGCCAGGCCGTCTCGTACGTCTCGCTCTGCGGTCCGGTCCATCGCTCCTGTGCGGGCGGCCCATAGTTCTCGCGCAGCCGTTCGACTCGGGCGTGCGCCTCGCCGGCCGCCCGCTGCTTGGCCACGAGCTCTTCGAAGGTGTGTGACACAGCCCAGGACCCTAAGCACCAGTGGTGCGCACGACGGCCGCGACCTGCCGTGGCCGGGGCGCGGCGCACCCGTGTGGCGGCCTGTCGCGGGCGGGTTCACGGCCCGAGCACGATCTCGCTCCACACCTGCTTGCCGCCGCCGGCCGGCAGGCTGTCCCAGGCCGCCGAGACGGCCTCGACGAGGAGGACGCCGCGGCCGCCGGTGGCCTCCCAGACGATGCCGGCCGGCTTGACGGGGGTGCGGGGCGAGCCGTCGGCGACGTCGACGCGCAGCCTGCGGTCGACCAGGGTGAGGTCCAGGCGGACCTGGCCCCGGTGTGCACGAGGGCGTTGGTGACCAGTTCGGAGACGACGAGGAGAGCGGCGTCGGCGTCCTCGGTCACGTCCCAGGAGCGCAGGGTGCGCCGGGTGAAGCGGCGGGCGTGACGGACCGCCTCGGGCACCCGCCACACCGTCCAGCCCTCCCTGAGCGGGCGCACGGCCATGCCGTCGTAGCGCATGAGGAGCAGGGCGATGTCGTCGTTGCGGCGGGCGTCGCCGAGCAGGGCGTCGGCGACCAGGCCGAGGTGGGCGGGGTCGGCGCCGGGCAGTCTCGGCAGGCGGCGGGGCAGCAGGGCGCGCTGGAGCATGCCGACGAGCTCGTGCTCGGCGTCGAATCTTCGCACGGCTCGCCGTGCGCGCGGGGCCGTCAAGGGGGAGTCTTGGTCCCGGGGGACCCGTCGCGCGGCCGGGCGAGGAGGTGGTCGGCGTGTCCGACGGGCACGCGCCCCGCCAGGGGCCGGCGGCCGCCGGCCGGGCGGCCGACCGCCCGGTGCTGTCCCGGGCGCTGGCCGCCCTGCTGGAGGAGGTCCACGCGCACTCCGGTGCGGTGTATCTGCTGGCGCCCGACCAGCCGGTGCTGGAGATGGCCGTGATGGCGGGCATGCCCCGGGCGTTCGCCGCCCCCTGGGAGCGGGTCGGGCTGAGCGCGCCGATCCCGGTCGCCCACGCGGTGCGCGACCGGCGGCTGGTCTGGGTCGGCGGCGAGGAGGAGATGGCCCGCCGCTATCCGCGGGTCGCCGTGGTGCTGCCGTATCCCTTCGCGCTGGCCGCGCTGCCCCTGGTGACGCGGAACGCCACGTACGGAGCCGTCTTCGTGACCTGGCCCGCGTCGCACCCGCCCAAGCTGTCCGACCACGAACGGGACCGGCTGACCGCGGCCTGCGGCCGGCTCGCGCTGCGGCTGGAACGGGCCGCGGCGGAGAGCCGTCCGGTGCTCTCCGAGCCCGGTCTCCTCGCCCCGGCCCCCGCCGGCGAGGCGGCCGGCACCCTCGGCTCGGCCGAGGCGGCCCGCATGGTGGCGCGGCTGCCGTACGGGCTGGTCTCGCTCGATCTGCACGGCCGGATCTGCTACGCCAACCCCGCCGCCGCCGACCTGATCGGTCTGCCCGCGGGCGAACTGCTCGGCACCCCGCTGTGGGCGTCGGTGCCGTGGCTGAACGACCCGGTGTACGAGGACCGCTACCGGGCCGCGCTGATCAGTCAGCACGTCACCTCCTTCGTGGCGCTGCGCCCGCCCGGCGACTGGCTGTCGTTCCGGATGTATCCGAACACCACCGGGCTGAGCGTGCGGATCAGCCGGGCCCGGGCGGTGACGGAGCTGGGCCGCGGCCTGCCGGAGCCCGGCGCGGGGCGGGCCGGCCTGGTCACCATCTCGCACGTGCTGAGCCTGGCCGGGGCGCTGACCGAGGCGGTCAGCGTGCAGGACGTGGTGCGGCTGGTCGCGGACGAGATCGTCCCGGCGGTGGGCAGCCAGGCCCTGATGGTCCTCGGCTCGCAGTCCGGGCGGCTGCACGTGCTCGGCCACCGCGGGTACCGGGACCCGCGCGCCGTTGAGGGGTTCGACCGGATCCCGCTGACCGCGCCGACGCCGGGCGCACACGTGCTGACCACCGGGGTGCCCGCCTTCTTCGACTCCCGGGAGCAGCTGGAGCGGCTGTACCCGAACCGGCCCTCGGCGCCCGACGGCTTCGCCGCCTGGGCGTATCTGCCGCTCATCGCCTCCGGGCGCCCGGTGGGCACCTGTGTGCTCTCCTATGCCGAGCCGCACCACTTCCCCGCGGACGAGCGGGCGGTCCTCATCAGCCTGGGCGGGCTGATGGCGCAGGCCCTGGAGCGGGCCCGGCTCTACGACGCCAAGCACCGGCTGGCGCAAGGACTGCAGCAGGCGCTGCTGCCGCACTCGATGCCACGGCTGGCCGGCTTCGACGCCGCCGCCCGCTACCTGCCGGCCACTCAGCACTTGGAGGTCGGCGGCGACTTCTACGACCTGATGGCCACCCCGCCGACGGCGGCCGCCGTGATCGGGGACGTGCAGGGGCACAACGTGACCGCGGCCGGGCTGATGGGGCAACTGCGCACCGCGGTGCGGGCGTACACCACGGTGGGCCAGGAGCCGGAGGAGGTCATGCGCAGCACCAACCGGCTGCTGATGGACCTCGGGGTCGAACTGTTCGCCAGCTGCCTGTACCTGCGGCTCGATCCGGCGAGCCGCTCGGCCGTGATGTCCCGGGCCGGTCATCCGCCGCCGCTGCTGAGGCGGCCGGACGGGCGGGTGCGGGTGCTCGATCTGGCCGGGGGCCCGCTGCTGGGCATCGACGCGGCGGCGACGTATCCGGCGACGCGGGTGGGCCTCGCCCCCGGCTCGGTGCTCGTCCTCTACACCGACGGGCTGGTGGAATCGCCCGGGGTGGACATCGAGGACGCCGTCGCGGAGCTGGGGCGCCGGCTCGGCGAGGCCGGGGACGTGCCGCTGGGCGAGCTGGCCGACCGCCTGGTGCGGCACAGCGTGGCGGCGCGGGAGCGGATCGACGACGTGGCGGTGCTGCTGCTGCGGGCGCGGGGGGACGGGTGACGGTCCGGCCCTCCCGTTGGAGGGCCGGACCGTGAGCGGCTCAGGGGGAAGCCGCGCTCGGAGGGTGCCGCTCAGTGGTTCCGGCCGCGCCCGTAGCCCTGCGCCGCACCGGAGTTGTGGCCGCCGGCCTGCTGATCGCCACCGGCCTGCTGGTCGCCCGCGCCGTCGCCCGCCTGGTCGCCGGGCGTGGCCGTGCCCGTGCCGGACTGGTCGCCGCCCGCCTGGTCGCCGGGGGCGGCCGTGCCGGTCTGGTCGCCGCCGGCCTGCTGATCGCCCGCACCGTCGCCGGCCGCGTCGCCGCCGCCGCCGTCGAGCGTGGCGCCGGTCGCCTCGAGGGCCGTGGTGACCGGCTGGAAGAAGGTCTCGCCGCCCTGGGTGCAGTCGCCGCTGCCGCCCGAGGTGAGGCCGATCGCGCCGCCGTCCTGGGTGAACAGGGAACCGCCGCTGTCGCCGGGCTCGGCGCAGACGTCGGTCTGTATGAGTCCGTTGACGGTGTCGACGCCGGCCGGGTTGGTCTCGCTCTGGAAGTTGACGGTGGCGTTGAGGCCGGTCACCTGGCCGTTGCGCAGCCCGGTGGTGCTGCCCATCCGGAAGACGGTCGCGCCGACGGTGGCTTCCGCGGCCTGGGCTATCCGGACGGTCTGCCCGTTGCCGACGTCGACGTCGCTCGGCGCCCGGGTGTTCGGGTCGTCGTACTTGACGAGGGCGAAGTCGCTGCCGGGGAAGGTGGCCTGGTCGACCGTGGCGATCGGCCCGCCGTTCTGGGAGTCGGACCACTGCTCGGCCGCGACGGCGCAGTGACCGGCGGTCAGGAAGGCGGGGCTGCCGTCGGAGGCCGTGACGTTGAAGCCGAGGGAGCAGCGGACGGTGCCGCCCTGCGCCTGGGAGAAGATGGCGTCGCCGCCGGAGGCGAACGTCTTGAAGGTGCCGGCGGACTTCTTCAGGGTGGCCATGCCCGGGCCGAGGCTCTCGACGGTGGACTGCAGTCTGTCCCACTGGGCGCCGGTGACCGTGCTGTCGGCGGTGACCACGACCTTGTTCGTGCGCGGGTCGACGGCCCAGGACGTGCCGGGAATGGTGGCCCTGGCCTTCAGGCTCCGCTCCGCGGACTTCAGTTCGGCGGTGCTGTTGCCGACCTGGCGGACGACCACGCCCGCCTTCTTCGCCTGGGCGATCACATCGTTGCCGCCGCGCACCACATTGATGACGAGTCGCTGCTTGTCGCCGTCGTAGTACGAGCCGGCGAAGGCGTCACCGAGCGCATGGGCGAGCTGGGCGGACAGGTTCGAGGCGTCCTTGGCCTTCAGGGTCCTGGGGGTGGCGTCGTCCGTCGCGCCGTCCTGGGAGGCGTTGGCGTTCGGGAGCAGTAGCGCCGCCGCGCCGAGCGCCACCACGCCGCCTGCCGCGATCGCGGCCCTGCGCTTCGGAATTCGCTTGTGACTCAAACTTCTCGACCTCCTGGGGGCGGGGTCTGTGCCGCCGTCCGGCGGCGGTTGGGGGACGCCTGGATGGCTGTTGGTACGCACGGGACGGGCGATGCGTTCAATCCCGTTCGCCAACTCCTCCTCCGCCCCACGGAATCGGCCGGCTCCCACGCGCAGGTCACACACCGGCACCCTCCGCGCCCGAACGGCTACGACCGGTTGCGGCCATGAAGCGGAATCACGGCTTCAGCGAATCTGCACAGCCCGTGCCCAACGAAGTCACCGCGCATGGCGGATCTGCACAACCGCGCGCCTCCCGGCACGTGTTCGGCGACGAGTGCCGGATTCACCGGCGCGCAGGCAAGGGAGCGGGTGCGCCGATGCGGTGCGGGGTGTGAAGAAGTCGCCACCATGCCGTGCCCGCGCCTGCACGGATGACCACCCCGTAGCGACAAGTGCGCTGGTGAGGAGCCTGGTTGAGTGGAAGCGGCGGGCCGCTCCGTGCTTACATCCATCGCACCGCGGGCCCCGCCGGCGCTTGGGAAACAGACGTCCGGGTGCTCACGGTCGCGGCCGTCCTGTCCCCAGAGGGGCCGCTCCCCCCTTGTGAGATATCCATATGAAGGGAAGTTCCATCATGAACTCCACCCCCCAGGTCGAGACCATCGAGATCTCCGACGCCGAGCTCGACAACGTCTCCGGCGGTCTGGCCGTGAACGCCCTGGGCACCGTCACCGGCATGGTGGACGGCGTCGCCCCGGTGACCGGCGTGGTCGACACGGCCGTCGGCACCGTCGAGGGCGTGACCGGCCTGAGCACCGCCCCGGCCGTCAACCTGGTCGCCGGTCTCTGATCGCACCGCGTTGCCGCCGAGTCCCGGAGCCGGGTGCCGGTTCCGGGACTCCCGGTTGCCACAGGAATCCGTGACGTGCAGTTCCGACAACAGGCCCTCGCCAAGCTCCAGTCACCGGAGGAACTCGACCTCCCGGTGCGGCTCGCCCGTCCCCAGGGGTGGCTGGTGCTGTCCGTGGCGCTCCTCGCCATGGCGGCCGCCTCCGTATGGGCCGTGACGGGGTCGGTGGCCTCCACGGTCGACGCGCCCGCCATCCTCACGCACGCACAGGGCAGTTACGTCCTGCAGAGCCCGGTCGCCGGCCAGGTCACCGCGGTCCTCGCCGAGGAAGGCGAGCGGCTGCCCGCCGGCGCGCCCGTACTGAAGGTCCGTACCGGCCGGGGCGAGGAAGTCGTCCGTACGGTCGCCGCGGGCCGGGTCACCGCGCTCGCCGCCACCCTCGGCCAGATCGTCTCCACCGGCGCGGACGTCGCCGCCGTCGAGAAGGCCGCCCGCGCCTCCGATCCGCTGTACGCCACCGTGTACGTGCCCGCGGAGAGCGCCGCCGCCCTTCCCGACCGTGCCGCCGTCGACCTGACCGTCTCCTCGGTGCCGGCCCAGCGGTACGGCGTGCTGCGCGGCCATGTGAAGTCGGTGGACCGCACGGCCCAGTCGGCCCAGCAAATCGCCGCCCACCTCGGGGACGCCCAACTGGGCGAGCAGTTCACGAGGAAGGGCCGGCCCGTCGCCGTACTCGTCAGGCTCGACACCTCCCCCACGACGAAGAGCGGCTACCGCTGGTCCTCCGCGGACGGGCCGCCGTACCGGCTCGACTCCATGACCCCGGCCTCGGCATCGATCCGCCTGACCGGCCGGCGCCCCGTCGATTGGCTGCTGCCGTGACCACCGTGCGCACCCCCACCGTCCTTCAGATGGAGGCCGTGGAGTGCGGCGCCGCCTCGCTCGCCATGGTCCTCGGCCACTACGGCCGCCATGTCCCGCTGGAGGAGCTGCGCATCGCCTGCGGCGTCTCCCGGGACGGTTCACGGGCCAGCAACCTGCTCAAGGCGGCCCGCGGTTACGGCCTGACGGCCAAGGGCATGCAGATGGACACCGCCGCCCTCGCCGGGGTGAAGGCGCCCGCCATCCTCTTCTGGGAGTTCAACCACTACGTCGTCTACGACGGCATGGGCCGCCGCCTCGGCCGGCGCGGGGTGTTCGTCAACGACCCCGGCAAGGGCCGCCGTTTCGTGCCCATGGAGGAGTTCGACACCAGCTACACGGGGGTCGTGCTGGTGATGGAGCCCGGCAGGGGCTTCGTCAGGGGCGGCCGCAGGCCCGGAGTCCTCGGCGCCCTGCCGGCCCGGCTGCGCGGCACCGCGGGCACGATGCCGGCGGCGGTGCTGGCCAGTCTGCTGCTGGTCGCGGTCGGCGCGGCGCTGCCCGCGCTCAGCCGGACCTACATCGACACGTACCTGATCGACGGCCAGACCTCGCTGCTGGGCGTGCTGTTCGCGTCGATGGGCGCGTGCGTGCTGCTCACCGTCGTGCTGACCTGGCTGCAGCAGGCCAACCTGCTGCACGGCCGGATCATCTCCTCCACGCTCGCCAGTGCCCGTTTCCTGCGGCATCTGCTGCGGCTGCCGGTCACGTTCTTCGCCCAGCGCAGCCCGGCCGACCTGGTGCAGCGGCTGCAGTCCAACGACCAGGTCGCCGAGACCCTCGCCCGCGACCTGGCGGCGGCGGGCGTGGACGCGGTCGTGGTCGTGCTGTACGCGGTGCTGCTCTACACCTACGACCCGCAGCTGACGTTCGTCGGCATCGGCGTGGCGCTGCTGAACATCGTGGCGATGCGGGTCGTCGTACGGCTGCGTGCCACGCGCACGGCGAAGCTGCGCGCGGACACCGCCCGGCTGACCAACACCGCCTACACCGGGCTGCAGTCGATCGAGACGATGAAGGCGACCGGCGGCGAGGACGGCTACTTCCGCACCTGGGCCGGGCAGCACGCCACCACCCTGGAGGAGCAGCAGCGGCTGGGGGTGCCGAGCGCGTGGCTGGGCGTGGTCGCGCCGGCGCTCGCCACGCTCAACAGCGCGCTGATCCTGTGGATCGGCGGAATGCGGGCGGTCGAGGGACACATCTCGGTCGGTCTGCTGGTCGCGTTCCAGGCCCTGGTGACCCGGTTCACCGCGCCGCTGACCCGCCTCAACGGCGTGGCGGGCCGCATCCAGGACTTCGCGGCGGACGTGGCCCGGCTGAAGGACGTGGAGAACTTCCAGGCCGACCCGCTCTACGCCCGCCCCGGCGGCGGCGACACCCGCCGGCTGCGCGGCCATGTCGAGCTGGAGAACGTCACCTTCGGCTACAGCCCGCTGGACAAGCCGCTGCTGACCGGCTTCGACCTGACCGTCGGGCCGGGCCGGCAGGTCGCGCTGGTCGGCGGCTCGGGCAGCGGCAAGTCGACGGTCTCCCGGCTGATCTCGGGCCTGTACACGCCCTGGGAGGGTGTCATCCGCATCGACGGGCAGCGCCTGGAGGACATCCCGCGCGGGGCGCTGGCGGCCTCCGTCTCCTTCGTCGACCAGGACGTGTTCCTCTTCGAGGGCACGGTCCGCGACAACGTGGCCCTGTGGGACCCGTCGATCCCGGACGACGCCGTGGTGGAGGCGCTGCGCGACGCCGCCCTGTACGAGGTCGTGACGCGCCGCCCGGGCGGCATGCACTCCAGGGTCGAGCAGGACGGCCGCAACTTCTCCGGCGGGCAGCGCCAGCGCCTGGAGATCGCCCGGGCGCTGGTGCGCCGGCCCAGCATTCTCGTGCTGGACGAGGTGACCAGCGCCCTGGACGCCGAGACCGAGCAGGTGGTGATGGACAACCTGCGGCGGCGCGGCTGCGCCTGCGTGGTGATCGCGCACCGGCTGTCCACCGTGCGCGACAGCGACGAGATCGTCGTGCTCCAGCACGGCACGGTCGTCGAACGCGGGCGGCACGAGGAGCTGGTGGCGCGCGGCGGGGCGTACGCGGCACTGGTCAGGGAGCGGTGAGATGACGGTTGCCGGCGAGGGCGACCTCGTCCTGGGCGCGCTCGGTTCCCTGGGCACGCCGATCGACTGCGCCGGGTTCAGCCGGCTGGACCTGGAAGGCCCGCAGGTGCTGTGGCTGGTCGCGGCCGGCGCGGTGGACCTGTTCGCGGTGGACGCGGCGCAGCAGGGCCACTGGCACCACCTGGGCCGGCTGGAGGCGGGCTCGCTGCTGCTCGGCCCGGTCGCGGGCCCGCAGCACACCCTGGTGGCGCGGCCGCTGCGGGACTGCGTGGTGCACCGCGTCAACCTGCGCGAGCTGTACCAGCCGCCGTCCACCCAGACCTGGTCCTACGACGAGTGGGGCAACCCCCAGTACGTGCCGCCGACGACCAGCCCGCTGGAGTACGCCCTGGCACTGGGCGTCGGCCGGAGCCTGTCCGTGCTGTTCCAGGCGCCGATGGCCGAGGAGCGGGCGGCGGCCCCCACCGACGACGACGTGTTCTGGATGCAGGTGCCGCCGGGCAGCGTGCAGTACGGGGCGCTGTACGGCGCCGAGGCCGCCGCCGACCTGCTGATGGACCCCGCCCTGTGGCAGAGCATGGTCGACCAGCAGTACCGGCTGCTGACCACGCTGGACCGGTGGATCGAGCAGCTGGAGCGCACCCACGAGACGCGGACGGCGGCCGGGATCAGGGCCGGTGAGGCGGTGCGCGCCCAGGCCGACCGGACGCTGCTGGCGTCCATCGGCCGGTCCTCGGCGCGGCGCACCACGGCCGCCGACGCGGACGCGACCCACGCGGCCTGCGAGCTGGTCGCCCGGGCCGCCGGGATCACGCTCGCCGCGGCACCGCAGGCCGGCACCGAGAGCGACCGCCTCGACCCGGTGGAGCGGGTCGCCCTGGCCTCCCGGGTGCGCACCAGGACCGTACGCCTCCAGGGCCGCTGGTGGCGGGAGAACGTCGGCCCGCTGGTGGGCCGCCGGGCGCTGTCGGGCGCGCCGGTCGCGCTGCTGTGGCGGCGCGGCGGCTACGTCGCCGTGCACCCGGCCACCGGGCGGGAGACCCCGGTCGAGAAGGCGAACGCGCAGGACTTCGAGGAGCGCGCGGTGATGTTCTACCGCCCGCTGCCCGACCGCCGGCTCGGCCCGCTCGGGCTGCTCCGCTTCACCCTGCGCGGCACCGGCGGCGACCTGCTGAACCTGCTGCTCGGCGGACTGGTGACGGTGGCCGTCGGGGCGCTGGTGCCGATCGCCACCGGCAAGGTGCTCGGACAGTACGTGCCGCAGGCCCAGCAGGGGCTGATCACGCAGGTGTGCCTGGCCGTGATGGTCAGCAGCGTGGTGGCGGCGGCCTTCATGCTCCTGCAGAACCTGACCCTCCTGCGGCTGGAGGGCCGTATCGAGGCGACCCTCCAGCCCGCCGTCTGGGACCGGCTGCTCAGGCTGCCGACGAGGTTCTTCACCGAACGCTCCACGGGCGAGCTGGCGAGCGCGGCCATGGGCGTGAGCGCGATCCGCCGGCTGCTGGCCGGGGTCGGTCCGGTGGTCGCCCAGTCGGTGACCGTGGGCGCGATGAACGTGGGGCTGCTGTTCTGGTACAGCGTCCCGATGGCGCTGGCGGCGATCGGCGTGCTCGTCGTGATCGCGGCCGTGTTCCTGGGGCTGGGGCTGTGGCAGGTGCGGTGGCAGCGGCGGCTGGTGGTGCTCACCAACAAGCTGAACAACCAGGCCTTCCAGACCCTGCGCGGACTGCCGAAGCTCAGGGTGGCGGCCGCGGAGAACTACGCGTACGCCGCCTGGGCGTCCCAGTTCGCGCGCAGCCGTGAGCTGCAGCAGAAGGCGGGCCGGATCAAGAACCTCACCACGGTGCTGGGCGCGGTGTACCTGCCGGTGTGCACGCTGCTGATGTTCATGCTGCTGGCGGGTCCCGCGCGCGGCTCGATGTCGGCGGCGGCGTTCCTGACCTTCAACACCTCGGTGACGATGCTGCTGACCTCGGTCACCCAGCTGACGGGCGCCTTCGTCTCGATGGTGGCCGCGCTGCCGCTGCTGGAGCAGATCAGGCCGGTGCTGGACGCCGCGCCGGAGGTGCGCACGGCCAGTACCCGGCCGGGACCGCTGTCCGGGGCCATCGAGGCGCGGCGGCTGTCGTTCCGCTACACCGACGACGGGCCGCTGGTGCTGGACGACGTGTCGTTCCAGGTGCGGCCGGGCGAGTTCGTGGCGATCGTCGGGCCCAGCGGCTGCGGCAAGTCGACGCTGCTGAGGCTGCTGATCGGCTTCGACCGGCCGCTGTCGGGGAGCGTGCTGTACGACGGGCAGGACCTGGCGGCCCTCGACCAGTCGGCGGTGCGCCGGCAGTGCGGGGTCGTGCTGCAGCACGCGCAGCCGTTCACCGGTTCGATCCTGGACGTCATCCGCGGCACCGAGCCGTGCACGCCCGAGGAGGCGATGGCGGCGGCCGAGATGGCGGGGCTCGCGGAGGACATCAGGCGGATGCCGATGGGGCTGCACACCATCGTCTCGGGCGGCGGTGCGGTCTCCGGCGGGCAGCGGCAGCGGCTGATGATCGCCCAGGCCCTGGTGCGGCGCCCGCGGATCCTCTTCTTCGACGAGGCGACCAGCGCGCTCGACAACGACACGCAGCGCACGGTGATCGAGAGCACCCGCAAGCTCAACGCCACGCGCGTGGTCATCGCGCACCGCCTGTCGACGGTGCTGGACGCCGACCGGGTCGTGGTGATGGAGGACGGCAGGATCATCCAGCAGGGGCCGCCCGCGGAGCTGCTCGCGGACACGGGCGGACGGCTGCACGAGCTGGTGCGGCGGCAGCTGGCCTGAGCGCCGGGCGGCCGGCCGGCCCTTCCCAGGATCCCGCCGTGGGGCACTTGAAAGCGCCGGGCTGGGTACCCACCCGCGCATGCGGTCGGCGACCGCGACGAACGAATGAACGAACGAGGAGAAGCGAGGAGAGGAGACGGCCATGGCCGAGAACCCCGCACGGCGCGAGAACACCGGCAACGAGGACCGGCCCCCCAGGACCGCGCTCGGCGAGGTCCTGCGCGAGTTCGAGAACGCCGAGACGGACGTCGACGACACCCGCGAGCGCCGCCACCGGGGAGAGGCAGGCGAGGCCATCACCACGAACGTCCGGGCCCAGGAGGAGTCGGAGGGCGACTGAACCGGGGCCGGCTCGCGCGCGTGGAGGATGCGCGGGTGCGGCGCGGCGTTCGCCGCGTGGCCGGCCGGGGCGGCGGGGCCGCCCGGAAGGGCGGGGTGGTCCGCCGAAGGCCTGGGTACCCGGGCCGTATGCACCACGATCACCGAGGACCCGAGCTGCCCCCCGCCCGGGGCCCGGTCTCCGCGGCCGTGACGGCGTATCTGCGGGACACCGGGCCGCTGCCCCGTGCCGAGGACGTCGGCGGGGCGACGGCGTACGGCGACGATCTCCAGCTCGCCCTGTACCTCTGCTACGAGCTGCACTACCGGGGTTTCGCCGGGGTCGCCGCGCGGCGTGAGTGGGACCCGGACCTGCTGCGGGTCCGGTCGGCGCTGGAGCACCGGTTCCTGTCCGCGCTGCGCGCCGACACGCCCGGGCACGACAGCCTCGACGACGCGCTCGCCGCCCTCCTCGTCGAACCGGTCCACGGCACGGGCGTCAGCCACTACCTGCGGGACGAGGGCGAGCTGTGGCAGCTGCGGGAGTACGCGGCCCAGCGCTCCCTGTACCACCTCAAGGAGGCCGACCCGCACGCCTGGGTGCTGCCGCGCCTGTGGGGCCGGGCGAAGGCGGCGATGGCGGCGGTGGAGTTCGACGAGTGGGGCGGCGGCCGCGCCGAACGCGTCCACGCCCGGCTGTTCGCCGACCTGATGGCCGACCTGGACCTGGACACGACGTACGGCCGCTATCTGGACGCGGCCTCGGCGGAGGTCCTGGCGACGGTGAACCTGATGTCCCTCCTCGGTCTGCACCGCGAGCTGCGCGGCGCCCTGGTGGGCCACTTCGCCGCGGTCGAGATCACCTCCTCCCCCGGCTCACGGCGGCTGGCCGAGGCGTTGCGCCGCACGGGCGCCGGGCCGGCCGCGCAGTTCTTCTACGACGAGCACGTGGAGGCGGACGCGGTGCACGAGCAGGTCGTGCGCCACGACGTGATCGGCGGGCTACTGGCGGAGGAACCGCACCTGGCGGCCGACGTGGCCTTCGGCATCGACGCGACCGGGTATCTGGAGGACCGTCTCGGCGCACGGCTGCTCGCCGACTGGCGTGCCGGACGGTCGTCGCTGCGCACTCCCCTCGCCACTCGCACGACCGGTGTTTCCTGAATGCCGGGGTACTCGCGAGCCGTGAACGCACTGGTGTTTTTGGGTGTCTACGCCCCGCAGGACGACACCGCGCTGCTGGCCGAAGCCCTGGCCGGGGAACCGTTCGAGCCGGGCGCGCGGATCCTCGACGTGGGCACCGGGAGCGGTGCGCTGGCACTGGTGGCCGCCCGGCGGGGCGCCGAGGTGACCGCGGTGGACGTGTCCCGGCGCGCGGTGTGGACCGCCCGGCTCAACGCCTGGCGGCACCGGCTGCCGGTCCGCATCCACCGGGGGAACCTCTTCGGTCCGGTACGCGGACGGTCGTTCGACGTCATCCTGGCCAACCCGCCGTACGTACCGGCCCCCGACACCCGGCGCGGGCCGCGCGGCAGGCGCCGTGCCTGGGACGCGGGGCGCGACGGGCGGCTGGTGCTGGACCGGATCTGCCGGGACGCGCCCCCGCTGCTGCGGCCCGGGGGCGTACTGCTGATCGTCCACTCCGCGCTGAGCGATCCCGGCAGCACCCTGGACCGGCTGCGCGCGGCCGGCCTCAAGGCCGCGGTGGTGCGCCGCCGCTGGATCGCCTTCGGCCCGGTCCTGCGCTCCAGGCGCGGCTGGCTGCGCGAGCGCGGTCTGCTGCCCGTGGACGACGCGGCCGACGAGAAGGAAGAGCTGGTGGTCATCCGTGCCGAACGTCCCCTCTGACGCCC
>NZ_POTZ01000839.1 GCF_003236365.1 Streptomyces sp. NTH33 | reverse complement strand
GTCGTTGTAGCGCATAGGCTGTCGGCACGCCGCGATGCGCGCGGTCGACGCGTTGGAGAGAAGTAGGGATACGGGTCTTGGCGGGCCGGGGCTGGATGCCGGTCGCCGTGGGTCGTACAGAGTGCCTCAGGGGGCAACCACCATGACGACAGGTCGGCTCGGGGTGGGTGTTCCACCCGGCCACCAGGCTGGGGGGCGGGCCGCGCCGCCGAACGCGGCCTATGCCGGACAGGTCGTGCATTTTCCGGATCCGGTGCGGGCTGCTCGTCACCCGGGAGGGGTACGGGTGGATGAGTGTGGGTTTCCCGACTTCTCGCCGTATGCGCGGGCCGCGGTGGAGATCGCGGAGCCGCCTGCGGGGTTCGGGGTCGACGAGTTGCGGCTGACGGACTATGTGTCGGCGAACGCGGCGCTGGCGGCTTGTGGGCACGAGTTGTGGGACACGGTGCCGAGTGTGGCGACTCCGCACGGCTGGACGTGGCATCACGTGGTGGGCGGCCGGCGTATGGAGTTGGTGCCGGTGGAGGTGAAGGCGCTGCTGCGTCATCACGGTGGGATCGCGACTGCGAACGTCGACCAGGCCAAGCGGGGTACGCGTCCGTTGCAGGAGACGCGGCCGGCGCACTTCGGGTTGCCGAAGTCGGGTGTGGCGGTGTCGGAGCAGCAGGTGCTGGGGGTCGAGGAGGATCTGGGGTTCCGGCTGCCGGGCGCGTACCGGTCGTTCCTGAAGGCGGCGGGTGGTTGTGCGCCGGTGGGGACGGCGTTGGACGCGGAGTCGGGGTTGCTGGTCGACCAGCCGTTCTTCACGGTGCGGGAGGAGGCGGCGGTCAATGACCTGGTGTATGTCAACAAGTGTCTGCGGGATCACCTGACGAAGGACTATCTGGGTGTCGGTTTCGTGCAGGGCGGGCTGCTCGCGGTGAAGGTGAAGGGCGAGCGGGCCGGTTCGGTGTGGTTCTGCGCGTACGACGATGTGCGGGATGTGGATCCGTCGTGGTCGCAGGCGGAGCGGGTGGAGCGGTTGCTGTTGCCGTGCGGTGAGGACTTCGACGCGTTCCTGTGCCGGCTGGCGGGTTCTCCGCCGGAGTTGGAGACGGTGGCGAACCTGATGGTGGACGGTGGTTTCGTGCGTGTGGCGGCCGTGTCCTCCGGGTCGTCGGTGGGGGAGTGAGCCGGGCGATGGTGACGTTCGCGCAGGCGCAGGAGCGCGCCGAGGAGTGGGTCAACGGGGATGTGCCGGCGTACCAGCATCGTGAGGTGCGGGTGCGGGAGTTCGAGCTGGGTTTCGTGGTGTGGGCGGAGGACCGTGAGGGCGGTCCGCGGCTGGACGGCGGTGCGCAGCGGCTGGTGATCGCCCGGGACAGCGGGGAGGCCACGTTGTGGCCCGGTCTGCCGGTGGGTGAGGTGATCCGCCGGTACGAGGAGGAGTACGGCCGTACGGGGCAGGTCGCGGACGCGGTTCCGGCGCCGGCGGCCCGGGTGGATCTGCACCAGACGTCGTTCTTGTTGAGTCCGCCGCAGTGGTTGCAGGAGGCGGCGGACAGGCTGGGGATTCCGGACCGGCGGGCCGTGCCCGCCGGGTCGGTGTTCTCGTCGCTGACGTTGTGCTGCACCACGAGCAGGTCGTGTG
>NZ_POTZ01000838.1 GCF_003236365.1 Streptomyces sp. NTH33 | reverse complement strand
GCCTGGCGTCGGGTCCGTCCTGCTGGGCCGGGGTGGCGGGCTGCGTCATGACGTCACGCTCCCTTCCTCGGGTACGGACTGCGTGGACACGGGGCTTCCTTCCATCACCAGGTCGAGTACGCGGTGTTCGTCCAGTTCACGGGCGGGCGCCGTGTGGACGACGAGGCCCTCGCGGAGCACCAGGACGCGGTCGGCGAGCCCGAGCACCTCGGGCACCTCGCTGGAGACCATCAGGACGGCGAGGCCCTCGTCGGCGAGGCGGCGCACCACCGCGTACAGCTCGGCACGGGCGCCGATGTCGACGCCGCGGGTCGGTTCGTCGAGGAGCAGGACGCGGCAGCCGCGCAGCAGCCAGCGGGCGAGGACCGCTTTTTGCTGGTTGCCGCCGGAGAGGGTGCGCACGGGGACGTCGGGGTTGTCGGGGCGCAGGGAGAGTTCGCGGGTGGCCCGCCGGGCGGCGGCGCGTTCGGCGCCCCGGTCGAGCCAGCCGGCGCGGGCGAAGCGCGACAGCGTGGAGACGGTGACGTTGCGGGTGACGGACTCCAGCATCAGCAGGGCCTGCGCCTTGCGTTCCTCGGGGGCGAGTCCGAGGCCGGCGCGCACGGCGGAGCGCACGCTGCCGGGGCGCAGCGGCCTGCCGTCGACGAGGACGCGGCCCGCGCTGGGCCTGCGGGCGCCGTAGATGGTCTCCAGGATCTCGGAGCGGCCGGAGCCGACGAGTCCGGCGAGGCCGACGATCTCGCCGGGCCGCAGTTCGAGGTCGAGGGGGGCGAACTCGCCGTCGCGGGCGAGTCCTTCGACGGTGAGGACGGGTGGGGGGTGCTCGGTGCCGGCCTCAGGGCGCGGCGGGAAGACGTACTCGACGTTGCGGCCCGTCATCAGGGCGACGATCTCGCGGGTCGGAGTGGATTTCGCGGGCAGCCCGCCGGCGACGGCGCGGCCGTCCTTGAGGACGGTGACCCGGTCGCCGATGCGGCGGATCTCCTCCAGGCGGTGGGAGATGTAGACGACGGCGACGCCCGCGGCGGTGAGGTCGCCGACGATGCGGAAGAGGTTGTCGACCTCGTCGGGGTCGAGGGCGGCGGAGGGCTCGTCCATCACGATGAGCCGGACGTCGTGGGAGAGGGCCCGTGCCATGGAGACGACCTGCTGCTGGGCCGCGGACAACTCGCCGACGAGCCGGGCCGGGTCGATCTCGGGGTGGCCGAGCCGCTTGAGGAGGGTGGCGGTGGTGGAACGGGCGTCACGGCGGCGGACGACGAATCCGGCGGTGGTGGGTTCGTGGCCGAGGAAGACGTTCTCGGCGACGGACAGGTGGGGCACCAGGTCGAGTTCCTGGTAGATGGTGGCGATGCCCAGGCCCATGGCGGCGATCGGGGACTTCAGGGCGATGGGCTCGCCCCGCCAGGTGATCTGCCCGCCGTCGGGCTGGTGGGCCCCGGCGAGGACCTTGATGAGGGTGGACTTCCCGGCGCCGTTCTGGCCGAGCAGGCAGTGGACCTCTCCGGCCTGGACCTCCAGGTCCACTCCGTCCAGGGCGCGGACTCCGGGGAACGACTTGGTGATGCCGGACATGCTGAGCAGGGGTGGTTCTGGAGCCATGGCGGTTCCCCTCGGCGGATGCGGCCGGTCTCAGGGC
>NZ_POTZ01000837.1 GCF_003236365.1 Streptomyces sp. NTH33 | reverse complement strand
CCCTGGCCGTTAGGCCCCCTGACCGTTCGGCCACCTCGCCACCCGGCTCCGGCCCCCTGACCGTTCGGCCACCTGGCCACCCGGCTTCCCGGCCACCCAGAGCCGGCAGTACCCGCAGGCCCGCCTCTCCGGCCGACCGCCGCACGCGTCCGTCGCGCCCCGGCCGCCAACTCGCTTTCCGCTGGATGCGAGCCGGGGACCGCTCAGCCCGCGCTGCTCCGACACTGGTCACCGCGGGTCGCCGAGGAGCCCCGCGGATCCACCGTAGAGAGGACAGCCGTGAGCCTCGCCGCCCCCACGCCGCAGCAGACCGGTGCCACCGCGCAGCTGGTCGGCTTCGTCTGCCGCCGGGACCACCGCGCCGAGCCCGCCACCCGGGCGGCCCTGCGCGGCCTGGTGGTCGACACCGTCGGCGTCGCCGTCGCCGGGCTCACCGCCCCCGCGGCCGCGCTGGTGCGCGACTGGGTCGAGGACCAGGCACCGTCCGGCGCGCCCGCGTCGCCCGGGACAGCGGCCGTCTGGGGCACCGCGGGCAGGCTCGGGCCGGCCGATGCCGCCCTGGTCAACGGCACCGCCGCGCACGCCCTGGACTGGGACGACGCCGCTCCCTCGATGGCGATGCACCCCGCGGCGGTCCTGCTGCCGACGCTCTTCGCGCTCGCCGCCCGCCGTCCGGTGACCGGTGCCGACCTCGTCGCCGCCTACAGCGTCGGCTCCGCCGTCTTCCGCGCGGTCTCGGAGGTGCTCCCGCACGCCGTCCACTACGGCCGCGGCTGGCACAACACCTCCACCACCGGACGGCTGGCCGCCACCGCCGCCGCCAGCCGGCTGCTCGGCCTGGACACCGGAGCGACCGCCCACGCCCTGGGCATCGCCGCCTCCCAGGCGGCCGGGAGCCTGGCCAACTTCGGCACGATGACCAAGCCGATGCACGCCGGCCTCGCCTCCCGGGACGCCGTGATGGCCGTCGGACTCGCCGTCCGGGGCTTCACCGCCCACCCCGCCCAGCTGGAGGCGCGCGGCGGCTTCCTGGACCTCTTCGGCGACCACGACCCGAGGCGCACGGCGCTCCTGGGCGAGCGCCTGGAGCACTGGGCGACCGGCTGGACCGACGACTACGCGATCAAGGTCTACCCCTCCTGCTTCGCCACCCAGCGCGCGATCGACGCGGGGATCTCCCTGCGCGAGGAGCTGGGCGCCGATCCCGGCCGGATCGCGCGGGTGGAGGTGACCCTCGAACACGGCGGCACCCGGCCACTGCGGGACACCGGGCCGGGCAACGGGCTCGAGGCCAAGTTCTCCCTGGAGTACACCCTCGCCGTCGCCCTGCTGACCGGGGACGTGCGGCTCGCCGACTTCACCGACGAGGCCCTGCGACGTCCGGGCGTGGCCGAGCTGATGGCCCGGATCGAGCTCGCGGAACGGCCGCCGGCCGAGGAGCCCGGCCACACCGTCGTCCGGCTGCACACCGACGACGGCCGGGTCCTGGTCCGCGACGTCCACCACTCCCGCGGCGACGCGCACCGGCCGCTCTCCCCCGCCGAACTGGCGGCGAAGTTCCACCAGTGCGTGGGGCACGACCCGGCCGCCCGGTCCTGGTTCGACGCGCTCCACGCCGTCCCGGACGCCGACGACCGCCGGGACCTGCAGACACTCCTCGCC
>NZ_POTZ01000836.1 GCF_003236365.1 Streptomyces sp. NTH33 | reverse complement strand
ACTTCATGCTCGCCTTCCCCGACCGCCTCCCTCTCTGACCCCAGCAAGATCACCGAAAGTAACCACCCCGCGGGCCCGACCGGCAAGACCGTGCACCTCTACATACACAAAGGAATTGACAACCTCGCCGGCGGCACGAGAACGCGGTGCTGCGCCGCCAGATCGCTCGGGTCCGCTATGAGTCCGCCGACCGGATCTGGCCGGCCGTCCTTTCCCGGCTGGTCCCGCGGGAGCGCCGGCGTCAGGTCTTCACGGTCACGCCGACCACGCTGCCGGCCTGGCATCGACGCCTGGTCTCCCGGAAGTGGACATTCACCGAGCGCCGCCACCCGGGACGGCCCCCGACCGCGCCCACCATCAAGCAGCTCATCCTGCGTCTGGCGCGCGAGAACAGCACCTGGGGCCACCGCCACATACAGGGCGAGCCCGCCCGCCTCGGCTACTCCATCGCCCCGTCCACCGTAGGGGAGATCCTGCAGTCCTCGGGAGTTGACCCCGCCCCGCATCGCTCCGGCCCTACCTGGCGCCAGTTCCTCACCATTCAGCCCGGATCCACCGGCTTGATTCCGGAGTGATCGTTTCGGGGGTTGTCCTGGCGGTCGGCGAGATGATCTGGCCGTTCGGGCAGGGAGTACCCGCTGGTCTGTCCAGCTCTTCCACGTGGTCGGTGGTCTCGGGCCCTTGCGGGCGGGGTGGTCAGGGCTTCTCAGGCGGTGGGTGGTGACGCGTGCACCAGGTCGAAGAGCCGGGTGAAGTCGTCGGCCCAGGGCCAGTGTCCGGGCAGGTGGAGGGTGAGGCGCCGGGCCGAACGGGCCAGGCGGGCCGGCACGTCGATCAGGTGGTCGCGGATTGTTGCGGTGGTGGCCTTGGCATGGAAGGCGGAGGCCAGGGCGCCGGCGGCGCGGGTCAGGTTGTGTGCGAGAGCGGCCGGCGCGAGCCAGGCTGGGGGTGCCCCCTCTGGGGGAGTTCGCCTGGAAGTGCCCGGAGGGGGCGTGGGCGAACGGGCCGTTCTTCACGTCCGCGATCACCTGTTCCACGACAGCGTGCCGCCTGTGATCACGCTCGGCGTCCGTCAGCGGGAGCGGGGAGTCGGTGAAGGCTGCGTGGTAGCGCCAGGTGTCGAAGAGCGTGCCCTGTCCCTCGGGTTGAGTCGTTTGACGCGCCGCACGATGAGACGGGCGGTGACCTGGTACTTCTTCGGCTTGGAGGTGAAGGCGGTGTAGGTGGTCTCGGCTATCTCGGCGTCCGAGATCCAGCATTGCCCCTCCTCGTCCCAGATCGCCTTGGGGTACTTGATCGGCCTCCAGGCCGTCTCGTCGATGCCCGCGATCTCGGCCTTGATGGAGGCGTTCATCCGCACGGTGACCGAGAAATGTGCGTTCAGGGCCCGGCAGGCATTCACGACGTCGGCGCCGTAGAACGCGGAGTCGGCCCGCACCACCAGCAGTCCGCTTGCGCCGCACGCTCGCGCGGTGCGGATCGATTCGGCGACGAACACAGCCGCATCGCGGGCGGATTTGGACGGTCCCTTGCGCAGGGGGTGGGAGGTTGTCAATTCCTTTGTGTATGTAGAGGTGCACGGTCTTGCCGGTCGGGCCCGCGGGGTGGTTACTTTCGGTGATCTTGCTGGGGTCAGAGAGGGAGGCGGTCGGGGAAGGCGAGCATGAAGTG